>NZ_VFTM01000008.1:0-182052 GCF_006439555.1 Mesorhizobium sp. B3-1-6
CGGAACAAAGCCCTTGATCCGGTCCCACTGGTCGTCCCGAAGCGCGTCGCAGTTCATCACTGATCCCCAAAAATCAGCGTTGAATCTGATTTGCCGGCCTGTGGGAATCCCAATTCCTTAAATCGTCACTACGGCCTAGAGCTAGCAGTGCCCGGCGAACGCGTCTACACCACCGTTTCGAAGGAGGATGACGTCGCAATGTCCGCTCTTACCACGATAGGTTTCGATGCCGACGACACGTTGTGGCAGAACGAGCAGTTCTTCCGCATGACCGAACAGCGCTTCATCGCCATGCTTGCCGAGCACGGCGATGCAAGCCGGATTTCCGCGAACCTGCTTGAAGCCGCAAAGCGCAATCTCGGCGTCTATGGCTTCGGCATAAAGAGCTTCATGCTGTCTATGATCGAGACGGCGATCGAGGTTACCGAAGGCCGCGTTCCGGCCTCGACGATCGCGGAAATCCTGGCTGCCGGCCGCGACATGCTCAGCCACCCGATCGAGCCGCTGCCGCATGCGCGTGAGACGGTGGAGAAGCTGGCAGGCAGCTATCGCCTGGTGCTGATCACCAAGGGCGACCTCATGGATCAGGAGCGCAAGCTGGCGCAATCGGGACTGGGCGAGCTTTTCGACGCCGTCGAGATCGTCAGCGACAAGAGCGCCGCCACCTATGCCCGCATCTTCAGCCGTCATGGCGACGGACCGCAAAGGAGCATGATGGTCGGCAACTCGTTGAAGTCGGACGTCATCCCGGCCATCGACGCGGGCGGCTGGGGCATCTATGTCCCGCACGATTTGACCTGGGCGGCCGAGCACGCCGAAGCGCCGGTCGCGGCGCCGCGTTTCCGGCAGATCGCCGACCTGAGCGAACTGCCCGCGCTGATCGAAGGCATCGCCGCTGCAGGCTGACCAGCTTTAGGGGGCCTTAGCCGCGCCCGACCAGGCGATCGACCACCGGTTGCAGCCTCTCGGGCGTAATCGGCTTGGCAACCACCGCATCGATCACGCTCGACAGGCCGAGACTTTCCGGCGTGCCACTTCGGGTTGAAAGCAGGATCACCGCGGGCAACGGCTTGCCGGAGGCGCGCCGCAGCGCGTCGATGGCCGACATCAGCCGGTCGCAATCCTTGTTGTCCGGGCCGCCGTCCAGGATGACGGCGCCGGGCAGTTGGCCGGTCAGCGTCTTCTCGGCGGTCTCGGGCGGTTCCGAGATCGGCTTCAGTCCCGATTTCTCGACGATTTTCGACACCACGACGCGGTTGATCGACGATTTTCCGACGACGAGCACTTTGGAAAAATCCGCAGCGATCACGCCTGTCCGGGCTGCCGGTTTCGAGCGTTTTTCGGAGTGGTCGTCACGGTCGGGGGGACACATCGGCGGGCTGACACTCTGGTTCAATGCAGGGTTGAAACCTGAGGCACAATTGGGTGAGATCGCGGCCGGTGTCAAGCTGAAACGGTCGAGGTCGAAAATATAGCAAGAAATCCGAGATTCAGAGCAAGTCGTACCACTTGACGGTGAAGGCAAACCGAAAAAAGACGATAGTCTCCCGAACGTATAGCGCGCGGGAGACTATCGCCGAGACTGTTGACGTTACGTCAAGTGTGGCTCTGCTGGGTAACGATCACCGGGATCAAAAGGTCTCCCCAGTTGCCGTCGCCGCCATGGTGCCTGGCCGAGCGGACCAGTTCCACCGAGACGCCGGCCTCGACTGCCTTCATGACCGACTGGTTGAGTCGGTGCAGATCGTTGGCGAGCATGCGGATCGTCGCCTGCTGGTCGACGCTCATCGCGCTCGATTGTTCTTCTGCCCTTTCCTTGACACGGCTTATCGATGCCATTGCTCTTCTCCTCGATGTAGATGCCCTGCGGGCGTTTCCTCTGGTTGCTATCCGTTACTCGGCCGCCGGCCTGAACTGGGCGTGCTCGGTCGATTCATGCATGGCGGTGGTCGAAGACCGGCCGCCGGTGATCGCCATCGACACGGCGTCGAAATAGCCGGTGCCGACCTCGCGCTGGTGCTTGGTCGCGGTATAGCCGTTGGCCTCCGCCGCGAACTCGGCCTCCTGCAGTTCCGAATAGGCGGCCATCTGCCGGTCCTTGTAGCCGCGCGCCAGCTCGAACATGCCGAAGTTCAACTGGTGGAAGCCGGCCAGCGTGATGAACTGGAACTTGTAGCCCATCGCCCCGAGCTCCTTCTGGAACCTCGCGATCGTCGCGTCGTCGAGGTTCTTCTTCCAGTTGAAGGACGGCGAACAATTGTAGGCGAGCAGCTTGCCCGGATGGTGCTTGTGCACGCCTTCGGCGAATTTCCTGGCCTGCGCCAGATCGGGCTTCGAGGTCTCGCACCAGATCAGGTCGGCATGCGGCGCATAGGCCACGGCGCGCGCGATGCAAGGCTCGATGCCGTTCCGCACATTGTAGAAGCCTTCGACCGTGCGGCCTGCATCGTAATCGACAAAAGGCCGGTCGCGCTCGTCGATATCGGAGGTCAAAAGCTTCGCCGCCTCGGCGTCCGTGCGCGCCACGACCAGCGTCGGCGTGCCCATGACGTCGGCCGCAAGGCGTGCGGCGTTGAGGTTGCGGATATGCGCCGCCGTCGGGATCAGCACCTTGCCGCCGAGATGGCCGCACTTCTTTTCCGACGCCAGCTGGTCCTCATAGTGGACGCCCGCGGCGCCGGCTTCGATGAAGGCCTTCATGATCTCGAAGGCGTTGAGCGGGCCGCCGAAGCCGGCTTCGGCATCGGCCACGATCGGCGCGAACCAGGTCTCGACCGATAGCCCCCTGCCTTCGGACGTCTCGATCTGGTCGGCGCGCTGCAAGGTGCGATTGATGCGCTTGACCAGTTCCGGCGCCGCATTGGCCGGGTAAAGCGACTGGTCCGGATACATCGCCGACGCGGTGTTGGCGTCGGCGGCCACCTGCCAGCCCGAGAGATAGATCGCCTTCAGGCCGGCCCGAACCTGCTGCATGGCCTGGTTGCCCGACATGGCGCCCAGCGCGTTGACGAAGTCCTCCTCGTGGATGAGCTTCCAGAGCCGGTTCGCGCCCATCTCGGCCAGCGTCTGGCGAATCTGCACGGAGCCGCGCAACCGATTCACATCCTCTGGGGAATAGGGACGCTCGATGCCGTCGAAACGGCCTTCCGGCGCGGAGGGGACGAGGTTGTAAAAATCGGTCATTGGTCACTCCGGATCGTTTGGAAACTGCTTCAGCGCGACATCGCAATCCTATAGCCTTGCGATATCTGCGTGTGACATCATTTACATTGCAGCGCGAAAAGCGCCCAGAAAAACCACAATTCGGCACTGAAAATAAAGGAAAAGCTGTGTTGTCATTGACAGGCTATCTCTGTAAATTTGTCACGATTGTAAAAACGGCGTAACGGACACCGGACTCGATATCCATGTAAATTCTTGTCAAGGATGGCACGGATGGCCGACCAGAAGATCTTCGCCGGTCCGCGGCTGCGCCGGCTGCGCAACGCCAGGGGCCTGACCCAGACGGCGATGGCCGAGGGACTGGGCATCTCGCCGTCCTACCTCAACCTGATCGAGCGCAATCAGCGCCCGCTGACGGTGCAGCTCATTCTCAAGCTGGCCTCTGTCTACAAGGTCGATCCGCATGAATTGCAAGCAGAGACGAAAGGCTCGATCGCGGCGTTGCGCGAAGCGTTCAGCGATCCGCTTCTTGCCGGCGAACTGCCTGGCGATCAGGAGCTGATCGATCTCGCCGAGACCGCGCCGAACGCCTCGGCGGCGATGGTAAAACTGTTTCGCGCCTACCGCGAACAGGCTGAGCGCCTGTCCGACCTCAACCAGCTTCTGGCCAAGGAGGGCAGGGCAACCGCGCTGTCCGGCACGCGCCTGCCTGCCGATGAAGTCCACGAAGTGTTCGAGCGCCGGCCAAACCACTTCGCTTCGCTGGAGGAGGAGGCGGAAGCTTTCACATCGGTGCTCGAACCCGGCGACGACCTGTCCGGCGCGCTCAAGGCCTGGCTGAGGCGCGAGCATGGCATCGTCGTCAAGGTGCTGCCGGTCGCCACCATGCCCAACTGGCGTCGCCGTTACGACCGCCATTCGCAGCGCCTGTTCCTCTCCGAGCGGCTGTCGCCTTTCGACCAGCTTCGCGAAGTCGCCATGGAGGCGAGCCTGATGCGCATGTCGGTGGCCATCGCGGGCGAGCTCCAGGCGCTGAAGCTAGGCACCGACGAGGCCCGGCGGCTCGCCCGCTTCGAGCTCGGCCGCTATGCCGCGCATGCGCTGATGATGCCCTATCAGGCTTTCCATGCGGCGGCCGTTCGCGCCCGCTACGACATCGACGTCTTGCGTTCCCGCTTCGGCGTGTCTTTCGAACAGGCGGCCAACCGACTGACCATGCTGCAGCGGCAGGGCGCATCGGGCGTGCCGTTCTTCATGCTGGAAGTCGACAATGCCGGGAACCGCTTCCGCAAGGCCGGCAGCCAGGGCTACCCGCAGAGCCGCTTCGGCGGCGGCTGCCCCAAGCTTCCGGTCCATGCGGCCTTCTCGCAGCCGGGCCAGGTCCTGGTCGAGGCGCTGGAAATGCCCGATGGCGCCGAGTTCCTGTGCATCGTCCGCACGCTGGAAGGTCCGCAAGGCGCCTTCTCCGAACGGCCGCGGCGCACCGCGCTCTTGCTCGGCTGCGATATCGGCTTCCGAGACGAGATCGTCTACGGCGCGGCGCTGCCGGCCGGAGCCGCCGGCAAGTCGGGGCAAGGCTTCGCCACGCCGGTAGGCCCCGCCTGCCGGCTTTGCGAGCGCGTAGGCTGCCTTGCGCGCGCCGAGCCGCCGGTGACGCGCCCGCTCGGCCTCGACGAGATGGTGACGGGCCTCAGCGCCTTCGATTTTCAGGGATGATATGTCGCCCGAGCCTGCGCATCGGTCTGGGGTCCGACTGTGTCGAAGTAAACCGCGGAGAGGTTGTCCTACATTTGAGCGAATGCTGGATCACGCATGGCTTTGTACTTTGCGCTACGCGATTGAGACACAGTCCCGTCGTTTGAGACACAGGATCCCTGTTGTCCTTGGTGCATCGTGTCGAACGCAACTCGCTGACAAGTCATGTCCATGACCGATACCGCCCCGTCCCCCGTCGTCCCGTCGCCTGTCGCCCCGTCGCCTGTCGCTTTGCCAGCCGTCTCGCCGCGCGAGGAGCGGATCGGCATGCTCCTGGTCTTTCTTTCGGCGCTTATGTGGAGCTTCGGCGGCACCATCGCCCGTTTCATCCATGTCGGCGACAGCTGGACCGTGGTGTTCTGGCGTTCGCTGTGGGCCGTGGCCTTTCTCATCGCCTTCATGCTGTTCCGCGACGGTTGGCGCGGTACCCTGAACCTCTTCCGGCATATGGGCCTGCCCGGCCTCGGCGTCGCCTTCTGCTTCGCCACCGCCTCGACCAGCTTCGTGGTGGCGCTTGCCTACACGACCGTCGCCAACATCCTCTTGATGCAGGCCGGCGTGCCGCTGCTGGCGGCGCTTCTTGCCTGGCTCCTGTTTCGCGAACGGGTAAGCCCGGCGACCTGGATCGCGATTGCCGCCGTCATCGCCGGCGTCGCCATCATGGTCTCCGAATCCCTGGGCGGCGCCGTCTCGCCGATCGGCGACGGCCTGGCGCTGCTGATCGCGGTCATGTTCTCGGTGGCGACCGTTATCACCCGGCGCTTTGCCCATGTGCGCATGGTGCCGGCCAATTGTCTCGCGGCGCTTTTCGCCGGCGCTTTCGCCGCTTCCCAGGCCTCGGCGTTCGCGGTTTCGGGGCGGGATATGGGCTTTCTCTTCGCCTTCGGCGTCATCAACCTTGGCGTCGGCCTCGCCTTTTTCGCCATGGGCGCGCGGCTGGTGCCGGCGGCGATCGCGGCGCTGCTCGGCACCTTCGAGCCGATCCTTGGGCCGATCTGGGTCTGGCTCGTCCATTCCGAAATGCCGTCGGTGCGCACCATCATCGGCGGCGCGGTCGTGGTCACGGCGCTGCTCGTCCATATCGGCCTGGAGTTCAAGCGCCAGACGCGGCCGGCGCGTCCCGGCGTCACCGGCCTGCCGTCGCCCAATTGACGATAGGCAGCCTTCCCCATTGACAACCCAGTTGCCGGGCGGGCAGGCTGCAATTACGGCAACAACAAGACAGGCGTATCTTGCCAAGTGTCTCCGCCGGCCCGCTCGGGACCGGACAGCATCGTGATAGCTATGCATACGCCGCGGTCAATGCCGCTGACGCCGCCCGGGTGCCTTGCCGGGAAGGCCAAACTGTCTCGAACCCTGATGTCGCTACCGAGCCTGGCGTCGACAGTTCACGCTTGTCGCTCTCCGGAAAGCTCAATAGTCTTAAACCAACGCCGCCCCGCCATATCGCGACGAGCCGGCGAGGGAACACTCACCAAAGGAGAACACCATGATCCGCAAAGCTCTATGGCTTTCGGCGACCTCGGCATTTCTGACGCTTTTCACCTTAAGCGGCCATGCCGAAGACCGCGTCGTCAATGTCTACAACTGGTCGGACTATATCGACAGCTCGATCATCGACGACTTCACCAAGAAGACCGGCATCAAGGTCGTCTACGACACCTTCGATTCCAACGAGATACTGGAGACGAAACTGCTTGCCGGCGGCAGCGGTTATGACGTCGTCGTGCCGAGCGCCAACTTCCTGGCGCGCCAGATCCAGGCGGGCGCCTTCCAGAAGCTCGACAAGTCGAAACTGCCCAACATCTCCAACATGTGGGACGTCATCTCCGAGCGCACCGCCAAATACGATCCGGGCAACGAATATTCAGTCAACTACATGTGGGGCACGGTCGGCCTCGGCTATAACGTCAAGAAGGTGACGGCCGCGCTCGGCACCGACAAGATCGACAGCTGGGACGTGTTCTTCAATCCGGACAAGCTGGCCAAGCTGAAGGATTGCGGCGTCTATGTGCTGGATTCCCCGGCCGACATCATTCCCGCAGCGCTGAAATATCTCGGGCTCGATCCCAACAGCACCTCGCCCGATGACATTTCAAAGGCCGAGGAAGCGTTGCTGAAGGTCCGGCCCTATATCCGCAAGTTCCATTCGTCCGAATACATCAACGCTTTGGCCAACGGCGACATCTGCATGGCGATCGGCTGGTCGGGCGACGTCTTCCAGGCGCGCAACCGCGCCGAGGAAGCCAAGCAGGGCGTCGAGATCGGTTATTCGGTGCCGAAGGAAGGCGCCCAGATGTGGTTCGACCAGATGGCGATCCCCGCGGATGCGCCGCATGTCGCCGATGCGCTCGAGTTCATCAACTACATGATGACGCCTGAAGTCATCGCCAAGTCGTCGAACTACGTGCTCTACGCCAACGGCAACAAGGCTTCGCAGCAGTTCATCGACAAGGCGATCCTGGAAGATCCTTCGGTCTATCCGGACGAAGAGACGACGAAGAAGCTGTACACAGTTGCGCCATACGATCCCAAGACACAGCGCATCATCACGCGCACCTGGACCAAGATCGTCACCGGCCAGTAAGCATTGAGACACGACCCCGGCAGCCAACTGCCGGGGTCGCTTTCCTTTGGGAATTTTTAAGAAATAACGGAGTGGGGACCATGAAATCGCTTGGCAGCATCCGCAGGGATTTCGCGCCATGGAACGACCCGAACGCCAAGCCGTATATCCAGTTCGACAAGGTCACCAAGAAGTTCGGTGACTTCACCGCCGTCAACAACCTGTCGCTGACCATCTTCGAGCGCGAATTCTTCGCCCTGCTCGGCGCGTCCGGCTGCGGCAAGTCGACCCTGCTCAGGATGCTCGCCGGCTTCGAGGAGCCGTCGGCGGGCCGCATCCTGCTCGACGGGCAGGACCTGCGCGGCATCCCGCCCTACAAACGGCCGGTCAACATGATGTTCCAGTCCTACGCGCTGTTCCCGCATATGACGGTGGAAAAGAACATCGCCTTCGGCCTCAAGCAGGAAGGCATGCCCGGAGTCGATGTCGAAAAGCGCGTCGCCGAGATGCTGAAGCTCGTCAAGCTCGAGCAATTCGCCAAGCGCAAGCCGCACCAGCTCTCGGGCGGCCAGCGCCAGCGCGTGGCGCTTGCCCGCTCGGTCGCCAAGCGGCCGAAGGTTCTGCTCCTCGACGAACCGCTCGGCGCACTCGACAAGAAGCTGCGCGAGGAAACGCAGTTCGAACTGATGGACCTGCAGCAGGAACTCGGCCTTACCTTCGTCGTCGTCACCCACGACCAGGAAGAGGCCATGACGATGGCCGACCGCATCGCTATCATGGACAAGGGCGAGGTGATGCAGGTCGCGACACCGGCGGAAATCTACGAGGCGCCGGCCTCGCGCTTCGTGGCGCATTTCGTCGGCAATGTGAACATGTTCGAAGGCAAGGTTGCCGAACGCACGGCAAGCACCACGCGCATCACCGGCGCGACCGGCGCTGAGATCGTCGTCGACAATGGCAGCAACGCCGCTGCCGGCTCCGACATCGTCTTCGCGATCCGGCCGGAGAAGATCAGGGTTTCCTCCAAAAAGCCGGCCGATGCCGTCAACGCGCTCGAAGGCGAGGTCTACGACGTCGCCTATCTCGGCGACATGACCGTCTACCACATCAGGCTGGACGACGGTCAGATCGTGCGGGCAAGCGCGTTGAACGCCTCGCGCGTGACCGAGGATCCGCTCACTTGGAACGACCGTGCCTGGGTCTCCTTCCGGCCCGATGCCGGCGTCGTGCTGGCCAGGTAGGAGGCTGAGATGACGGATATCGCAGCGACTGCCGCTCCATCGACTGAAACCACAACACTGCCGGCGAGGCTGGCGAAAGGCTTCGTCAACCGCCTCGTCATCATCGTCCCCTATCTCTGGCTGCTGTTCTTCTTCCTCGTTCCCTTCATCATCGTCTTCAAGATTTCGCTGTCGCAGACGGCGATCTCGATGCCTCCCTATACGCCGGTGCTCGGCTTCAAGGACGGCGTTTCGGGATTTTTCGCGGGCGTCCGCGAGCTCAACTTCGATAACTACACCTGGCTCACCCAGGACGCGCTCTATTTCAACGCCTATGTGACGAGCCTGATCATCGCCGGAATCTCGACGATACTTACCCTGATCGTCGGCTATCCGATCGCCTACGGCATGGCGCGGGCGCCGGCGACGATCCGTCCGACCCTGCTGATGCTGGTGATCCTGCCGTTCTGGACCTCGTTCCTGATTCGCGTCTATGCCTGGATCGGCATCCTGAAGCCCGAGGGCCTGCTCAACCAGGTCCTGCTCGCCACGGGCCTGATCAGCCAGCCACTGGTGATCCTCAACACCTACACGGCGATCTTCATCGGCATCGTCTATTCCTACCTGCCTTTCATGGTGCTGCCGCTCTATTCCTCGCTGGAGAAGATGGATTATTCGCTGATCGAGGCCGCGCAGGACCTCGGCTGTCCGCCGGCCGGCGCCTTCTGGAAGATCACCTTCCCGCTGTCGCTGCCCGGCGTCGTCGCCGGCTGCCTGCTGGTGTTCATCCCGGCGGTCGGCGAGTTCGTCATTCCCGACCTCCTCGGCGGCTCGCAGACGCTGATGATCGGCAAGACGCTCTGGAACGAATTCTTCTCCAACCGCGACTGGCCGGTCTCATCGGCGGTGGCCGTCATCCTGCTTCTGGTGCTGACCATCCCGATCATGTTCTTCCAGCAGGCGCAGGCCAAGGCACAGGAGCAGGGCAAATGAACTCGACCTGGAGCCGCTTCAACATCACCTCGATCGTGCTGGGCTTTGCATTCCTCTATCTGCCGATCGTGCTTCTGATCGTCTTTTCCTTCAACGAATCGAAGCTCGTCACCGTCTGGGGCGGCTTCTCGACCAAATGGTACGTGTCGCTGTTCCACAATCAGGGCCTGATGGACGCGACCTGGGTGACCGCGCGCGTCGGCGTCATCTCGGCAACGGTGGCGACCGTGCTCGGCACGCTGGCCGCGCTGACCTTGACGCGCTTCACGCGCTTCCGCGGCAGGGTGTTGTTTTCCGGCATGGTGTTTGCGCCGCTGGTCATGCCGGAAGTCATCACCGGGCTGTCGCTCCTGCTGCTCTTCGTCGCTGTCGGCCTTGACCGTGGCTTCCTCACGGTCACGCTCGCCCACATCACGCTCACAATGTGCTTCGTCGCCGTCGTCGTGCAGTCGCGGCTGGTCTCCTTCGACCGTTCGCTGGAGGAGGCGGCGATGGATCTCGGTGCGCCGCCGGTGAAGACCTTCTTCCAGATCACCTTGCCGGTCATCCTGCCGGCAATCATCTCCGGCTGGATGCTGGCGTTCACACTCTCGCTGGACGATCTGGTCATCGCGAGCTTCACCTCGGGTCCCGGCGCCACCACGCTGCCGATGAAGATCTACAGCCAGGTGCGCCTCGGCGTGACACCGGAAATCAACGCCGCCTGCACCATCCTGATCGCGGTGGTGGCGATCGGCGTCATCATCGCCTCGATCGCCAACAAGCGCCGCGAGATCCAGCGCCAGCTCGACGAGCAGGCCGCGCAGCGCGGTTGAGTGATAGGAGCGAGGGCGCTTTGCGCCCCGCATCTACTGGCCCGAAACGCCGGGAGCGATCGGCGATATGAACGGTGCGCTCCAGTTGCCGCCGACGAAGAACAGCGACTGGCTCGGCGGCGCGGGAGCCGGACTGGCCGCTTGGCCGTTGGCCTGGGGCTGCTGTGCCGGCTGTCCGTTGGGCACCACTCCGCCCGAAAGCGCCAGCCCGCGTCCGACATAGGAGGCGATGCCGGATAGCCAGATCTTGTATTTTTGCGAATTGATCTCGGCCTTGTCGAGGCGCGCCACTCCCTTAGAAATGCTCGCCTTGATCTCGGCGCCGTCGATCGGCAGCGAGCCATTGGCGACGTCGTCGAGCGCGAAGAAGCCGCCTTGCTGGTTGCGCTTGAGGAAAGCCGGCAGGTCGAGCCCGTTGAGCGTGCCCGGCCCGAAAGTCGCCGAGAACGATCCGTCGGCATTCTCCAAGATGGAGTTCCAAGCCTTGCCCGGTCCCTTGAGGATGATCGATACCGTCCCGGTGCCAGCCGGCACCAGTCGCGTCATTCCCGCCGCTGTGGCAAAGGCTCCCGTATCCACATCCGATGCCAGGAGCCGCATCTCGACCTGCCTGCCTTCCGGCTTGCGGTCGAAACGCAGGCTGCTCTGGATGTTGCCGTTGAAGGCCGACGCGTCGGATATGTCGAAGACGGCAAGGCCGTTCTTGACCTGTGCGGTGGCCGCGACGTCGGCAAGCTGGATCGGTCCCACCGTGGCATGGGCCGCCGACAGCCTCAGGTCGAGGTTGATGCGGTCGGCGAAGCTGGTGTCGATGTCGCCGGGGCCGGCCTCGCCGGTGGGCGCGACAGGCGTGAAAGCCGACAGGAAGGATCTCAGGTCCAGCGTGTCGAAGGCGAGCGTGCCGGCTATCACCGGACTGCCCTCGGCGAAGGAGAAATCCAGCGCTCCCATGCCCGGATTGTTGTTGAGCGTGACGGTGGTGTTCTCGAATTTCGCACGCCCCGCCGACGCGTTCACCTTGCTGGCGATCGAGACCGCGCCGATAGCAGCACCGGGCGCGATGCCTGCCTGCGACCACTCCAGCACGCGCCGCAGCGACGGCGCGGCGAACTTCGCCTGGCCGTCCAGATAGGCATTGTCCGACATCGAGGCCGTTCCGTCGAAGGAGAATGTGGCAGGCGCCGCCTTGAAGGAAAGGGTGACGGGCGCGGCTCCCCCGGCAAAAAGCACCAGCGGTTTCGTCGAGGAGAAATCGAGCTGCACGCTTTCGCCGCGCCAGATCCCGGTCGCGGTCAGCGATGCTTCGCTGTTCATCGCTTCCCAGTTCACCTGGCCGTTCAGGCTGCTCAGGACTTCGGCGTCCTTGCCGTCGACCGAAGTCACCACGCGGCCATCGCGGAACTCGACGGTGCCGAACGGATCGGACGGCAATTTGCCGAGATCCGGCTTCTGCGGGTTGGCGGTGACCACGCCGCGCGCGGTATCGATCGAGCGCGTGATGCGCCCCCCGGTCGGAAGCGGCGGCAGATAGAAGCCGCTCGCCATGCGCTGGACCCTGATCGTCGGGCGCACCAGCCTCGCGGTCGAGAAGGCGACGTTGCCCTGCAAGGCCGCCATGGCGGACAGATCGACTTCCACGCGATCGGCCTCGACCACCGGCGGCGCGTCGGTCTCGGTCCATTGCGACAGCGTCACGTCGCTGAGGATGGCGCGGAACTTCGGCCACACCTCGATGCGCGGCGAGCCGTCGATCGTCACCCTGAAGCCGCTCCAGGCGCTCAATTCCCAGGCGATGCGGTCGCGCACGATGCGGGTCGAGGCAATCAGCGGCAGCGCCGCGACCGCGAGCGTGATGATAAGCACGGCAAGGCCGATCGCCCACACCCCGCGCCGGATCAGAGATGATGGCATTTCGCCCCGTATGCTTTCATTGCCGACAAAATCGCCCGACGGGTGTAACCGAGCGCCGACGCTTTTCAAGTCTTTATGGCCTTGCGATGGCATTTGCGCAGCGACAGCCGTGGCTCGTCCGAACAAAATCTTGCTCTGCTGCGCTGCAATATGCATAAGCGGTCTGCACGATCCCGATCCGCAATCGCGCGCCGTTTCTGGGACGATGGCAGATGCGACGATGAGCTTAGACGATGAGCTTAATTGGCTCGAACGCGACGCGCTTTGGGAGGAGCGATCATGGCTGCCGACACACCTTTGTGGACCCCGACGCAGGAGCGGATCGACGCAGCGCCTTTAACCGCGTTCATGAAGGCCGCGCAAGCGAAGGCCGAGTTGTCGTTCTCCGGCTATGCCGAACTCCATCGCTGGTCGATCGACGACCGCGAAGCCTTCTGGAGCCTGGTCTGGGATTTCTGCGGGCTTGTCGGCGACAAGGGCGAGCGGCACCTCGTCGACGGCGAGCGGATGCCCGGCGCCAGCTTCTTTCCCGACGCCAGGCTCAATTTCGCCGAGAACCTTTTGCAGAAGACCGGCGGCGGCCCGGCCATCGTCTTCCGCGGCGAGGACAAGGTCGAACGGCGGCTCTGCTGGAACGAGCTCCATGCGCTGATTTCGCGGCTGCAGCAGCTCTTCCTGTCGCTCGGCGTCAAGGCCGGCGACCGCGTCGCCGCCATGATGCCGAATATGCCCGAGACGATCGCGGCGATGCTGGCGGCAAGCTCGGTCGGCGCCGTCTGGTCGTCATGCTCTCCCGATTTCGGCGAGCAGGGCGTGCTCGACCGCTTCGGCCAGATCGAGCCGGTCGTCTTCATCGCGCCGGACGGCTATTGGTACAACGGCAAGGCGATCGAGGTGGCCGACAAGGTGCGCGCCGTGGCCGAGAAACTCTCGAGCGTGCGCAAGGTGCTCATCGTCGACTATCTCGGCACCTCGAGCGATGTCGCCGCCACCATCGACAAGGCAGCCGCGCTCGAAGAGGCGCTTTCGCCCTTCGCCGCCAGGACTGTCAGCTTCGAGCGGCTGCCCTTCGCCCATCCGCTCTACATCCTGTTCTCCTCGGGCACGACCGGCATCCCGAAATGCATTGTGCATTCGGCCGGCGGCACGCTGATCCAGCACGTCAAGGAGCACCGGCTGCATGCCGGCCTGCTCGACGGCGATCGCCTGTTCTATTTCACCACCTGCGGCTGGATGATGTGGAACTGGCTGGTCTCGGGCCTCGCCTCGGGTGCGACGCTTTTGCTCTATGACGGCTCGCCCTTCTACCCCGACGGCAATGTGCTGTTCGATTTCGCCGATGTCGAGGAGATGACCTATTTCGGCACCTCGGCCAAATTCATCGATTCGGTCCGTAAGGCCGGTCTGAAGCCGATCGCGAGCCACGATCTGTCGAGCGTGCGCACCATCTCTTCCACCGGCTCGCCATTGTCGCCGGAGGATTTCCGTTTCGTCTATGACGGGATCAAGAAGGACGTGCATCTGGCCTCGATCTCGGGCGGCACCGACATCGTGTCCTGCTTCGTGCTCGGCGTGCCGACCGAGCCGGTCTGGAGCGGTGAGATCCAGGGCCCAGGCCTTGGCCTGGCGGTCGACGTGTGGGACGACGACGGCAAGCCGATCCGGCAGGAGAAGGGCGAGCTTGTCTGCACCAAGGCCTTCCCGTCGATGCCGATCGGTTTCTGGAACGACCCCGAAGGCAAGAAATATCACGCGGCCTATTTCGAGCGTTTCGACAATGTCTGGTGCCATGGCGACTTCGCCGAATGGACGGCTCATGGCGGCATGATCATCCACGGCCGGTCCGACGCCACGCTCAATCCGGGCGGGGTCAGGATCGGTACGGCCGAGATCTACAACCAGGTCGAGCAGATGCCGGAAATCCTCGAGGCGCTCTGCATCGGCCAGGATTTCGACAACGACGTGCGCGTCGTGCTGTTTGTGCGGCTGGCTGCTGGCGTGACCCTCAACGAGGATCTGGAAAAGCGCATCCGCGCCAGGATCCGCACCGGCGCCAGCCCGCGTCACGTGCCGGCCAGGATCGTCGCCGTCACAGACATCCCGCGCACCAAGTCCGGCAAGATCACCGAGCTCGCGGTGCGCGACGTGGTCCACGGCCGCACTGTGAAGAACAAGGAAGCGCTCGCCAATCCCGAGGCGCTGGAGCTGTTCCGCGACCTGCCGCAACTTGCAAGCTGACGGCATGTCGTGGTTAACGAAATCTGTCCGGCGAATTTACCTAGATTTCACGGGTGGTACACATTCGTAAATTTTTTCGGCACCCGGTAAGGACTTGTTAAGGGACGACCCCGATAGTCGCGTGTAACTTGAGGGAGAAATCCCGTTCCTCGTCCCTGAGGTTCAGCTCAAGCCCCCGTTGTGACAGCATCCCATTTCTCAAGGCGTCCTCCAGGACGCCTTTTTCTTTGGGCGCGGCTCGTCGGCAGGTTACTCCGCGAGCACGCGGGTCGACGGGAAGGCGACCTCGACCAGGGTTCCTTCGCCAGGCGTCGAGGTGATGGCGAAACGGGCGCGGTTCGCCTCCACCATGGCCTTGGTGAGGGGCAGGCCAAGGCCAGTGCCGTCGCCGCGTCCGCGCTTCAACGCATTGATCTGCTTGAACGGTTTCAGCGCCTGCTCGATCTCGGGCTGGGTCATGCCGATGCCGGTGTCGCGCACGCGCATGACGACATCGCCCGAAGCTTCGTAAGCGGTCGAGACGATCACCTGGCCGCCGGCCTGCGTGTAGCGGATGGCGTTGGACAGGACGTTCAGGGCGATCTGGCGCACGCTTCTCAGGTCCGCCACCACTTCCGGCAGCCGCGAGGCGAAGCTAGAGCGGATGATGACGCGTTCGCGATTGGCCTGCGGCTGCATCATCGCCACCGTCTCGGCCAGCGTGTCGTTGAGCGACACCGCCTCATAATCCATCTCCTGCTGACCGGCCTCGATCTTCGAGATGTCGAGCAGGTCGTTGACGAGGTCGAGCACATGGTTGCCCGACCGGTTGATGTCGCGCAGGTAGTCGCGATAGCGGTCGTTGGTGATCGGGCCGAATTTCTCGTCCACCATCAGCTCGGAAAAGCCGATGATGGCGTTGAGCGGGGTGCGGATCTCATGGCTGATGCGGGCCAGGAAATCCGTCTTCTGCGAGGAGGCGCGCTCGGCCACCGCGCGCGCTTGCGTCAGGTCTTCCTCGGCACGCTTCCATTGCGTGATATCGCGCACCACGGCGCAGAAGCCGCTGTCGTTGGGCAGCCGGCCGATGGTCATGAACAGCGGAATGAAACGTCCCTGCGCCTCGCGGCCGATGACCTCGCGACCGTCATTCAAGACGCTCGCCACCCCCGGCTCCGAAAGGCCGACGAGATAGTCGCGCGCCGCGCGCTGGCTCTCGATGGCGAACAGCGAGGCAAAGGGCTTGCCGGCGACCTCGTCGCTATCGAAACCGAACAGCGCCTCCGCCGGCCGGCTGATTGAGCGGATGTCGCCGTCGCGGCCGATCAGCACGACGCCGTCCGTGGCGGTGTCGATGATGGTGCGCATTTCTGCAATGCGCGACTTCAGTTCCGGCACGTCCGGCTGCAGCGCCGGTTCGTCATTGGCGGCGGTGAAATGCGCCGCGTCGTCCTCGCCGGAACGCCGCACCACCAGCATCAGCGCCTTGCCGCCGCGCCACGGCACTGAGCGCAGCAGCGCATCGATCGGAAATTCCTGGCCGTTGCGGGTCTTGAGCTTCAGCGAGTGGTCGCTTTCGTCCGCCGCGGTGTCCTCGGCATATGGATCGGCGAAGAGCGCGCCCAGGCCGCCCGCATCCGCGAGGTCGTCCAGCGCACCGTAGCCGGTGAGTTCGAGGAAGGCTTCGTTGGCATAATGCAGCACGTCGCCCGAATGGATGAGCAGCGGCACCGGCAGCCTGGCGAGGATGTGTGTGTCGGGCGCCTTGGCTCCCTCTCCGGTCGAAAAAGCGGACGGTACGAAACCCGACAGTTTGAGCGGCGGCACGTCGAGGCGCTGCCGCGCCGGCGCTGCCGCTTCCGGCTGTTCTTCCGCCGCCGCCGCGGTATTCGCGTCGGAGCCTGCCCAATCCTCATTGTCTTGCGCATCGCGGAAATCGTCGGCGGTCATGCTGTCGTCGTTGGCCGTCGCATCGGGGCCGGACTGCCCGGCTGCGACCGGCTCTGCCTCAGGCTGTTCGACCGGCTGCCGCGGTTCCGTGGAAGCAGATTCGTCGGCCTGACGGGTGCCCTCTGCCTGCTCGGGCTGGGAAACCGGCGCGACGCCGGCGTCTTCCGTGGGTTTCTCGCCATCGGCATAGTTGAGCAGCGAGCCGGAAACCGCCGAGGTCTCGGCCTGGCCGGTGTCGTCTGCCTCGGCGGCGCCATCGATGCCATCGAGCCGCGCCAGGTCTTCCTGGTCTTCCGCTTCAGTCTCCGCTTCCGCGGTCTCCGCATCGGCCTTCGCGTCATCAGCTTCCGGGGCTTGCGCTGCGGATGCCAAGCTCGCTTCCCGCTCGGAACCGTCGTCCTGCGCTGTGTCGGGCGCAAGCGGCTGGTTTGCGTCGGCCCTCGCTTCGTTGGCCGGTTCCTTCACCGTCGCCGCGCCCTTGCCGGCGGCGGCCGCATCTGGCTGCTTGTCGGCTTCGGGGGCGCGTTCCTCGGCAGGGGCGGAACTGTCCTTGCGCAGCCGCTCGCCGATCTCGCGGAAGGCGCTGCGCTCGAGGATCGACAGGCTCCTCTGATTTGCCGGCGTGTCGCTTCCCGGCTGCTTGTCGTTGGCCGGCTGGCGATGCTCGGCCAGCCTTATCACCTTGTCGGCAAAGCGCCGCTCCGGCTTCGGCACGATGGTCAATGCCGGCACTTCGCCCTGGAAGGGGTCTTCAGGCTTCGGCTGTTCGGTCTGTTCCGAGCCTGGCTGCTCGACCGACGGCTCGGCCCCGGCAGCAACGGCTCCGGCTGGTGCGGCATTCGGCACCAGGGCCATGCCAAGCGCCTCCGGATCGGCCACGGCGTCGGCGCTGCGCGCGACGCCGAAGCCGCGAAACCCCTCGAAGGCGCGGCTGCGGCCATAGACGGGCAGCGCCGCCAGATCGACGGGGATCTTCAGGCCGGTTCCGGCCACCGGCCACAGCACCGAGCGGCCGGACCAGGTATCGCGCCGGTCGAGCAGGCCGGCGATCTCGCCCGAGGCGTCGAGGCCGAAAGTGGCTGCAACATCCTTGAAGCGGCGGCCGATCACATCGGCGGCAGGCTGGCCGACGATGGCGGCGAATTCGGGCGACAGCGCGCTGAACCGGCCTTCGGCGTCGGTGCGCCAGACGAAGCGCAATGGGGGCGCGGAGCGGTCGATGTCGCGGGGCGGGGTCGGCTGGGCGGGTGTGGCGGTTTCGCGTGCGGCGGTTTCACCGCCATCCTGCCCTTGACCTTTGGCCGTGGCGGCGCCCTCCGCCGGCGCTGCCGGTTGAGCATGTCCGGTGTCCTCGTTGCCGGCATTGAAGTACCAATGATCGTGCTGGCCGGCGCGGGCATCGGCGACCTGCCGGCTGGTATCGGCGGCGTCGGCCTGATGGTCGGTCCGGGCAGACCGCTGGCTCGCCAGGGTCCGGCTCTCCGCGTCGGGCCGTGCGTCGCCGCCGGGAGTCTCCGGGGCTGGCTCGGCCCCTTCGCCAGCCGCCACGATAGGCATTGGGTTGTCCTGGACAGGCTGAGGCTCGGGCTCGATTGCCGGGCTTTCACCTGGCGGCGGGGCGCTAACCGCCTCGGGCGCCGCAACTTGCTGATCGCCGGTCTGATCGCCCTGGTCGGCGACCGGCTGATCGTCTTGACCGCCATCGGAGTCGTCGAGTTGGTCCTCGTCGATCACCACCAGCAGATGGCGCGTATCTGTGAGCCGTGCAAACCCGGCCGGATAGGAGGTGTTGGTGCCCGGCACGAGGCGTTTGACGACGCGGTCGCCGCTGCTTGCCACATCCGCAACCAGGGCAGCCAGCGTCCGCGGCTCGATGCCGAGCGCCGCAAAGCCGTCCGAGGCTGCTTCGACATCGCCTTGGGCGTCGACGAAGGCAATGAAATGCCCGGCCTCGGTAAAGCCGCCGATTGCACGGCTGGCGATTTCGCCGGTGCTGCGCGAACTGGTCTGCGCCGCCGGCACCGCCAGCATGATTGCCGTCTCGCCGTCCGGCATCGTCACGGCGCTAGCCAGGAAGCCGGCTGCGCGGCTCACCATGCCGGTGGCCAGCCTCACCGTGATGGCGCGATCGCTGCCGATGTTGGGAAAGCCGCTGGTTGCCATGATCTGCCGGCGCGCGACCAACGGCAGCCGCGCTGAGGCGCCGATGATGGCCTCGATATCCGGATAGCCGAACATCGACGCCCCCGGTCCGTTCGCCCAGATCACCTGTTCGAGGTCGGTCGATAAAATGGCCAGCGCGTCGCCGGCGGCAAAGCGCTGGCGCACCGCGTCGAGTACGGCAACGTCGAGGAAGGAGTAGTTTTCAGGCGGCATGCGCTGGCCAACCCTCCGGAGCGGGCATTTTTTCAGTTAACGCTTTGTTAATAAAAGCCTGTGGCGCCAAGGTCCACAAGCCTAGGCTTGCATGGGTCGAAATCTCTGGGCTCTTGGTTAACGGCCCTATGGCTGACGTCGGGGAAGATTTTATGGTGCGGTGCAACAAAGATGTTGCAATGCACAAAAAACCCTTTATATTGCCATCATACATGAACGAGACGGCTTTCTGTCAAAGCCGCTGCCCCGAAAGGTTGGAAAATGTCCAAGACCACTGCCAAGACCGCCGAGACCATCGAAACCGTCGAATTCCCGAGCTTCGATGCTTCCAAGGCCACCGATCAGATCCGCGCCTTCGCCGAGAAGGGCGTCGAGCAGTCGAAGGAAGCCTATGCCAAGCTGAAGACCGGCGCCGAGGAGACCCAGAAGGTTCTGGAGTCGACCTACGAGACCGCCAAGACCGTTTCCAGCGACGTTTCGCTGAAGGCCATCGCCGCGCTGCGCGCCAATGCCGAGGCCAGCTTCTCGCACCTCGAAGCCCTGGTCGGCGCCAAGACCCTTTCGGAAGTCGTCGAGCTGCAGACCTCCTTCCTGCGCAAGCGCGTCGAAATGGCCGTCGAGCAGGCCAAGGAGTTCCAGGCCGTTACCACCAAGGCGGTCGAGGACGTCTCCAAGCCGGTAAAGAGCGCCTTTGAGAAGGCGATGAAGGACGCCAAGGCTGCCTGATTTTCGCGCACAACCCTGCGATGCATCAAAACGTCGCATTTCGTCAGACAAATAGTCGTGCGATAGGGTTGAACAACCAGATACCCGGGGATGGAACCTCCTCCCTCCATTTCCGGGGTGACCAGCCAGCACCTCCTCCCGCTGGCTCGTAACAGGAAAAGGCCGGCACCTCCTCCCGCCGGCCTTTTCTTTTGCCTTGACGACGGCGGATGAGGAAACCCGTCCTTTCCCTTATCAAAGCCCTTGAATTAGAATCCGATAGCCCGTATTTGACGCATCGCCGAACGACAGAGCGGATCGCGGAGAAAGAAGCTTCCTCGATCCAACTCAGGCAGGCGTGCCGTTGTAGCTCAGCTGGTTAGAGCGCCGGATTGTGGATCCGGAGGTCGCTGGTTCGATCCCAGCCAACGGTACCATCGGGCTACTCGCTAAATCACTTATTTTGCTAACGAATTTCCGATTGTCGCTTCTGTCCACCTTCCAACGTTTCCTGCTCCTCGACTTGGCTTCCCCACACATAGCTCCGTTACATGAGGCCGGAATGCCTGCGATCGATGCATGCAGTAAACGGCGGCAACGGCGTGCATACAGGACGGTTTGCGGATCAGATCACCGCTTCGAGCTTTTTGCAGCCGTCAAACGGTTTGTCGCTCGTTCAGTTGATACGGCAATTTCAATAGCCGCCGGGTTAAGGGGCGGCCCAGCAGGCGCGGGGTGACTTGGACAGCCGCTGGGCCTGACCAGCGTTTTGGGCGGCGCTGGCTAGAACGACCCTTAGTCCCTATTCATGAAATTGCTAATTTAGCCAAAAGGATGCTTTGTTGTGTTAGTCTCGGCTCGGCCAAGGCTACTTGAATTCCTGCGCAAACAATGAGCGCCAGCCGCCAAGGTTTGTGCCTTGGATTACGTCTGACTAATGCGTGTCGCGCAAAAGTGTGCAGCGGTTTTGCGATAACGACATGCATGAAAACAAAGCCTAAAAGCGCGTCGCCTGGATCCGCTTCAGCGCGACGCGCTTTTAAGTCGCGTCCTGCCTATATCGCCGTGCACGCAGCGTGGGCAATGCGTTCTCTGACAAATAGACCAGAGCCGACCCAGCGAATCCATTGTCACGGCCAAGCTACCCGCCGCGTTCCGCATGACGAGGGAACCGTCAAGTCAGGCATAGACCTGCCTAAGCGAGGACTTGCCTACTTCCGAAACCGGCAGCGGGAAAGCTTCGACCTGTCCCCCGGTCTTGTCCAGATACTGCATCAACGCCGTGACCAGGTGGTAGAAGATGCTCGCGGGGACCTCCGTCGCCACTGACCTTCCGCGCTCATCAATCCTGTCGACCCATAAGCCAAGCGGTGCGGGATCGATATGCCATCTGAAGAGCCGGGCGACGCGCGCTTCGATCTCGGGTTTCAAATCAGGCCCGCCAATACCATCAAGGGCAACTGCCGCCTTGATCGCCTCGCATTGCGGCCAGCTTCGCGAAAGCCGGTCGAGGGGCAGTCCGTGGCGCGAGACGGCTGCATAGGCCAGACCCGTGGCCCGGTTCAAACCGCTGGCAACCGCCGAGGAATAGAGCTTTCTCGCATATGCTACCAAGTCCTTCTGGCCGCTCGCCCGCGCGAAATCGACGAGGAGAGAGGCCCATTCGAAATGGTGCCCTGGTTCGGTCCACTGTCCATCGTCCCCCGGCAACGGCAGCCAATCGACGTCGAAGCGTTCTCCAACTGTCCAGCTCTCCTGGTCGAAGAAATGGCATCGGAAGAGATCGATGACGCGTGCCGCGCGACGCAGATATGCGCGCTCGCCCGTGACCCCATGCCAGGCAAGGAAGGATTCCAGCATGTGCATGTGCGGGTTCGAGAACCGCGCCCCGCTCCAGACGGGGCTCTCGAGGAAGCCGTTCAGGCTGCCGTCCTCGAGATGCGTGTCGATGAAATGAAATGTCTCTTGTGCAAGCCGCAGGGCGTCCTGGTGGCCGCATCGATGAGCATGGGCAAGCGCCAGCAGCACACAGGCTTGGTCGTAGGCATCCTCCGCCGGGTCAGCCACGCTGCCGTTGCAATTTAGGGTGCGTACCCAGCCGCCGCGGTCGGTGCGACCGTATTTCGCGATGAAGTCGATCCCGTGGTTGATAAGTTTGTCGGCGGGTCCAGGCCAACCGCGTTCCTTGGCCACCGCGAAAGCGTAGATCTGACGAGCCATCGTCCGCGTGCGCTTGGGCTTGCGTAGCGGCCTCGCGTCAAAACCGAGCGACTCATGGAATCCGCCATACACGTCGTCAACGCCTGCAGTGGACCACACCGGCAGGGTTTCGTCGAAAAGCCAGTGCTCGACGCGCTTGCGCCATGACCCGCTGACGATGACCCGGTCTTCCGACGCTGTTAACTTGGTCTCGAGTCGTCCGCTCTTCTCCAACTGTTCGACAACCTTCTTGACGTTCTGGCTGTGGCTGACGGGGGCGACGAATACCGCGTCTGGCGTTGCCACCACGGCTACATCCTTCATTCCAATGACGGTCAGCAGCCTGCCCTGGCTTCGAAGGTAGGAGCTGCTGCAGTCCATCGCGACGACGTCCCCCATCACGACGTTGCCGTCGCTGTCGGTCGGGCTGGCTTCGAGCAGCGACTGCCACGATCCAAGATCATTCCAGCGGAAGGAGGCCGTAACCATCGCGGTGTCGTGGGCATGCTCCATGACGGCGTAGTCGATCGAGGTCGACGGGACAGCCGAGTAGAAACTCTGTGGCAGGTAGATGCCCGAAACGTCGTCCCGTGCGGTCTTATGGGCCCGTTCGGCGCTGTCCCAGATGTCTGGCCGGAACTCGAGAAATGCTCGCCGCATCGTGTCTGCGCGAAACAGGAAGATGCCGGCGTTCCAATAGAACCTTCCCGACGACGCATATTGGCGAGCTGTCTCGGCATTGGGCTTCTCGACAAAGCGCGCAACGGCGGCCACGCCGTCGGCATTTGCCGCAACCTCGATGTAACCGTACCCGGTTTCCGGATGTGTCGGCCTGATGCCGAATATGACAAGGCGTCCTGACTCGGCCACAGGCCGGCCCATCTCGACCGTTTCCCAGAATTGCGCCTCGGTTGATATCTCATGATCGGAGGGGACCACGAGCACAAGCGCGTCGCCGCCATGCTCGAAGATCGTTTGCAGGGTGGCTATGGCGACTGCTGCGGCGGTATTGCGGCCAACTGGCTCAAAAATCGGTCTGCCGCCGTCCAAGCCGAGTGGCCCGATGTCGGAAATAACGCGATCGGCATGCCGCTCGGACGCTATCAGGTAGATTGGGGTCTCACCTTCGGGCCGGGCCTTGAGACGCCGGACGGTCTTCGCAAGCATGGATCCGTCGCCGGAAAGGTCGTGGAATTGCTTGGGATTGTCTTCGCGCGAGAGCGGCCAAAGCCGTGAACCAACGCCCCCGCTCATGACAAAACATACGATCCGGCCCGGCATGGTCCAGTTCCTCTCAGAATGTCTGATTGTAGGCGCCGATTTCTGGATTGCGGCACAGGACAGAATCGAGAGCCCGGAACGCCACGGAATGACCGCGGAAGTCATGGACGATGTCAGGGCCTACGCCCATTCGATGGATCATGGTGCCGGGCCCCATGCCGAGCGCCTGTACCTCCATCAAGTTGCGCTCGGGCCCTTCCTCGGAGCCCGGATGCCCGAACCACCAACGCGCGTCGTATTCGCGGAAGCCAGTGGCCCTGATGAGAGCACTGGCTTCGAAAGCGACTGTGTTCGACTTGGCCTGGCCGTCTATGTTGAGCGTCACGGTTTCTGATCCGCAATTGCGTGCGGGACGATCCTAACATGCAGCCGGGCCCGGGCTCTCTTCATGAATTGGGGGTAGCCCAAATGCCCCGGTTCGCACCCCCTCATACAATTGGAGCATGCCTGCCGACGGCCGCAAGGATGTCTCGTGCGCTTTTTAACGGTCTCGCAGCGCTTCCTGCTTGTATTTCGCCAGCGGCGAGAGAAAGTAGCCGATGATACTGCGCGCGCCGGTCTTGATCTCGATCGTCACCGCCATGCCCGGACCGAGCTTGACGAGCTTGTCGTCCACCTGCATGTACGCACGGTCAAGCGAAACGCGCGCGGCATATTCCAGTTCCTGACCCCTCGGCTCACTGTCGCTCTGCTCTGCGCCCGATACGCGGTCGTTCGAATCGCTCTGCCTCTCGCGAGGTATGGCGTCCGGTGACACGCTGAGCACTTCTCCATGAAGAAGCCCGTAGCGGGTGAAGTTGAATGTGTCGACCTTGATTTCCGTCTTCTGTCCCGGGTGGACGAATCCGATATCTCGGTTGGAGAGCATGGCCTCGATTTCGAGATGGCTCTCGCTCGGAACCACCACGGCCAGTGGCTGAGCAGGCGTAACCACGCCTCCCACCGTGTGAATGGCGAGTTGTTGCACGACGCCGTCGACCGGCGCGGTCAATCGTTGGAGCTTCGTGCGCTGCTCTGCCTTGATCTCCTCCTGCTCGGCACTCTCAACCCTTTGGTCGGCTTTCGCGAGTGCGTCATAGGTCGCGCGCCGATACTCCGCGGCGGTCTTTTCCTTCGTCTCCCTTAGCACCGCGATGGCTGCATCGGCTTCGCGCAGCCGGCTCTGCTGCAGGTTGAGATCCTGCTGAAGGCTGACCAACTCCTGATACTCGGAGAGATAGTCGACCTTCGAAGCAAGCGCGTTGTCGACGAGCTTCTTGCGAATGTCGACTCGCTCCTGCAGCACCGGCGTCGTCGCCTGGAGCTTCGCGACGCTTGCCAAAGTAGTCGATCGTTCTGCTTCCCTCTGATTCTGCTGGCGCTCGATCTCCGCGAGCTTGGCGTTCTGTTCGGCGACCTGACTGATCAGAAATTGACGATGCATCTCGATCTCCCCGGCGCCCGCGCCCTGCGGCGGCCGGAAGGCCGCGAGCGGATCCTCCGCGAGCGCCGCGCGCAGCCGGGCGACGTCAAGTTCGGCCGAAAGAAGATCGCTCTTCTGGCGCTGCTGGTCGGCTTCCGTCATGGTCGGGTCCAGCTCGATCAGCACGTCGCCGGCCTTCACGCTCTGTCCATCGCGTACGTTGATGGCGCGGACAACGCCCGTCTCGAATGGCTGAATCAGCTTGCTGCGCCCGTCTGGCACAATCTTGCCCGTCGCGGTTGCGACGATATCGATGCTGCCCAACGATGCCCACACCAGCGCGACGCAGAAGACAGCGACGATACTCGCCGCGATCGCGCGGCCGATCGGTGACGGCGGCGTTTCGGTGATTTCGAGCGCTGCCGGCAGGAACGCAACTTCGTGCTCCCGGCGGCGAACTTGGGCTCTCGGAAATGGGACGATGTTTCGGCTAGCGGACGTCATGGATGCCAGCTTGCAGATAGTGGAGGTTTGCGTAGCGCCCGTTCGAGCGGATTAGGTCATCATGGGTGCCATCCTCGACGATGCGTCCATGCTCGATCGTGATGATCCGGTTCGCGTGGCGCACGGTCGAGAGCCGATGAGCGATGACGAAGACGGTTCGGCCGGCAGAAATTCGTTTCATGTTCTGCTGAATGGCGCGCTCGCTTTCGTAATCCAGGGCGCTGGTCGCCTCATCGAGGATGAGGATGCGCGGATCGGTAATGAGTGCCCGGGCGATTGCGACACGCTGGCGTTGCCCGCCGGAAAGACTGCTGCCGCGTTCGCCCACGATGGTGTCATAGCCCTCGGGCAGTTCCAGGATGAAATCGTGAGCGCCGGCAAGCGAGGCCGCTGCAATGACGCGCTCCATGGGCATAGCCGGATCAGCGAGCGCGATGTTCTCGCGAATGGATCGGTTGAAGAGCACGTTCTCTTGCAAGACTACGCCGATCTGGCGTCGAAGCCAGGTTAGGTCGACCATCGCCAGATCGACGCCATCGACCAGCACGCGTCCACTCTCCGGCACATAGAGCCGCTGTATCAGCTTGGCGATGGTGCTCTTGCCGGAGCCCGAGGAGCCCACGATGCCGATGACCTGACCGGACTCGACGCTGAACGATACATCGTGCAGCACCTCGGGGCCGTCGACTCGGTAGCGGAAAGTCGCGTGCTCGAATGTCACCTGCCCGCGGATCGCCGGCAGTGCGGCGCGGCCAGGATTGAAGCTTGGCTCGGGAATGGTGTTGAGGATATCGCCGAGACGATCGATCGACAGGCGGGCCTGATGGAAATCCTGCCAGATCTGCGCGAGCCGCAGCACAGGCATGCTCACGCGCGCGGCCAGCATATTGAATGCGACGAGTTCGCCGACGGTCAGGTCGCCGCCGATCACGAGCTTGGCGCCGAAGTAAAGGGTTGCGGCGACGACCAGCTTGTTGATCATCTGCACCGCCTGGCTCGCCGTATTGTTCAGGCTGAGCACGCGGAAGCTTGCGGTCACATAGGCGGCGAGCTGCTCCTCCCAGCGGCGCTGCATCTGCGGCTCGACCGCCATGGCCTTCAGCGTCTCGACGCCCGTGACGGTCTCGACCAGGAAAGCTTGATTCTCCGAGCCGCGATCGAACTTCTCATCAAGGCGCCGGCGAAACAGCGGCGCAGCTCCCGCAGAAATGCCGATGTAGAAAGGGAACGACGACAGGACGATCAGCGTCAACGGAGTCGTATAATAGAACATCACCGCAATGAAAACGACGGTGAAGACGAGATCGATGACAAGCGTGAGCGCCGAGCTTGTCAGGAACTGCCGGATATTCTCGAGCTCGCGGACGCGTGCGACTGAATCCCCGACGCGGCGTGTCTGGAAATATGCGATCGGCAACGCCATCAGGTGACGAAACAGCCGGGCGCCGAGCTCGACGTCGATGCGGTTCGTCGTGTGCGCGAACAGATAGACGCGCAGCGTGCCGAGAACAGTTTCGAAAACGGTCAGGGCGATAAGGCCCGCGACCAGGACGTCGAGCGTGCTCATGCTTCGATGCACGAGCACCTTGTCGATGACCACCTGGAAAAACAGCGGCGAGATGAGGGCAAAGATCTGAAGGAAGAATGACGCGATCAGCACTTCGCCGAGAAGATGGCGGTACTTATGAACCGCGCCGAGAAACCAGCCGATGTCAAACCGCCGGGACAGGTCCGTCAGGGCCGCGCGCCGGGTCATCAGGATGATGTCGCCGTCCCAGATGGACTCAAGTTCGGCCCGGGTCATTGTAATGGGTTGCGGCGACGATGGGCGCTGAACGAGGAGCTTGTCGTCGACGACTTTGCCGAGGATCAGGAATCCACCGTCCCGAAGCACGGCGATTCCCGGCAGCGGAGTAACCGCAAGCCGATTCCAGCTCGTCCTCTGTGCCCGAGCCTTGAGTCCGAAATCCTTTGCACAGCGCAGGACTTCGGTAACACCCACTCGCGCCGCGCCCATGCGATGCCGGATTTGGTCAGGCTCGGCCGCGATGCCATGGCAACGCAGCAATATCGCCAAGGCGATGAGCCCTGAGTCATCGCCGCTCTCAGATGCAGTGCCCGCCGCCTGGGCGGCCTTATCGCCTTGATCGGCGAAACGAGCACGCATCAAGATATCGCAGGCGCGCCGTGCCAGATCATGCCCGCGGCCAATAAGGGCCTGAAGCGCCCGCTGCGCAATGTTCTGTGATCCAGCCAAGATCAAACGGCCGTCCCAGATTGCTTCGAATTCCGCGCGCGTGATCAGCTTCGCATTTGACGAGGGCGGATGCAGCACAACCGCGCCTTTGTCGCTGACCTTGCCGAGAAGCAGAAATCCGCCATCATGCAGTGAAGCGATGCCGGGCAACCGGATACCCGCAAGTTGTTTCCACCGTGTCTTGCGCGAACCGACCTTAAGCCCGAACTCTCGGGCGCAACGAAGCATCGCGCGGATGCCGATTGCACCGCCGCCGCCACAGCGATCGCGGATCTGGTCGGGCTTAGCGTTTACGCCATGAAAGCGAAGGAACAGAGCCAGGGCTCGAAATCCAAAGTCTGCGGCGTGGGCATTCTCGTTCTGCATCGCCATTCCGGCTTAACCCTTCGCGGATACGCGTCCGCGTTCGATGTTCCTTCTCAGCACAAACTTGACGGTGCCGCACCCAGGCGCTGAAGCCCCTGGGTGCGGAGGCGATCAATGTTGCGGTCTGGTCAGGTACGAGTCGTGATTCCAGTTGGCTCCATTCGACAAGGACGCCACGATCTGACCGGGGTCGACGTGGCCCGAGTGGCCGGCCAGGTACTGGTTCAGCACCGCAAAACTCTGGCTTGCCAGGGACGCCGTGGCTGTGCCGGTCGCAAGCGGATGATCCGCCACGGCACTGTTTCGCGGCGCAAAGGTCGTAGTGGGGCCGGCGACCAGGTTCTTATGCTCGTGCAGCAGCGCAAGGCCCCGGGTTACCGAGGACCCTAGCGACGTAGCGGGAGCATGCTCATGATCCGTCTGGGCGATCACCCGCGGCGAAGTCGTGGTGGCCGCAGGCCGAGGATCCGTTACGGCGATGGTCCGTGGCGAGGCTGTCGCGACGGCGCCGGTGACCGGATCCTTCGCCGTTGCAGTCAGCGTGAGTGTCGCCACCGGATGAGCCGCGCCCTTATAGTTCGATTGCAGCGTCAATCCGCTGTCGACCTGCGCGGCCGTCAAGGTGATGTTCTTGCCGGCAAACGTCTTGCCGTCGAGTTTGTCGGTGATCCTCTCGTACCTCGGCAAGCCCGTCACCTTCACGGTCACGACATCGTTGGGGTCGGTCGTTGTCACCTTGACCCCTAGGTCGACCGTACCGCCCAGCCCGCTCACGTTGAGCGTGGGATCCGCGATGGTGAGGACCGGCGCGATCGATGGTGGGGTGGTTGGAGTGGCTGGGGTCGTTGGCGTCGTTGGCGTTGTGGTTGGGGTCGATGGGGCTGTCGATGACGTCGCGACATGGAGACCGGAGAACGTCTTCACCGCGCCCGCAAGATTAGCAGCGACACCGCTCGCGTCCTTGATGCTCGCACCGTTCGGTAGATTGACCCCGGTGATGGCGAGCGCCGAGGTATTGGTGTCCGTCGACGCGACAGTTGTGCGAAAGTTGAGCGCGCCCGTTCCGGAGCCGCCCACATAGGTGGCGGTCGCGCCATTGTTGAGAGATAGCGTCGGCGTGCCCGATACCGCCACTGCCTCGTTGAAGCCGAGTGTCAGCGTGACCGCGTCTCCAACGTGCTCGGTACCGGTTCCCGGCGAGGCTGTGGCCTGCGTCACCGCCGGCAAGACCGGATCGATCTGGAGACCGGAGAACGTCTTCACTGCGCCCGAGAGGTTCGCCGCAATACCAGATGCATCCTTGATGCTCGCGCCGCTCGGAAGATTGGCTCCGGTAATGGCGAGCGCCGAGGTATTCGTGTCCGTCGGCGCGACGGTGGTGCGGAAGGTGAGCGCGTTCGTGCCCGAGCCGCCGACATAGCTGGCCGTTCCGCCGTCATTGAGCGACAGTGCAGGCGTACCCGTGACGGTCACCGCCCTGTTAAAGCCGACCGTCAAAGTGATGGCATCGCCGGTATGCTCGATCCCCGTTGCCGGTGAAGCGGCGACCTGCGTCACCGCCGGCTGGGTCACTGCCGGCTGCGTCACCGCCGGCTGGGTCACTGCCGGCTGCGTCACTGCCGGCTGGGTCGTTGACGGCGTCGTGGAGGTTGACGATATCGTCTGGGGACTGACGTTGGCACCCGTGACGGTGTCGCCGCTGCCCGCTTTTTGATAGAGCTGGACCTGGTCGATCTGCATCTGCATCGACGAAGGGGTCGAGCTATCCAGCGCCGTATGCCATCCGGACGCGTTCGAATTCGCGACCCCATTGTTCATCATCAATTGCATCGGTTCATCCGGGATCGCGACCTGTGCGCTGGTCACTTGCGCCATCTGCTTCCCGTCGAGATACCAGGTGATCGATTTGCCAGGATCCCAGTAGATGCCGTAGGTGTGGAAGCCGGCCGTGAGGTCGATGCCGCTGTCGATGGTGTCGCCGACCCACCCTGACGGCCCGTGGAGGTGCCAGGAGAAATTCTGGTCCGCCGGTCCCGAACCGGTAAATCCACCCTCCTGTATATCGAGCTCGAAATTGTCGCCGCTGCCCGCGCCATTGCCGGGCATCAGCCAAAGGCCCGGCCATGCGCCGTCGCCGCTCGGCGCCTTCATACTGATTTGAAGGTAGCCCCCGTTGAATTCGAAGTTGCCGTAGCTGCTGACGGCGCCGGACGTGACCGGGAACGTCTGTGCCGTCCCCCCCTGATTGACACCGCTGATGGATTGTCGGATCGCCGTGAGATCCAAGGTCCCGTTGCTCACGGACACCTGGCTCGGCACATCGTAGTCGGCATTATACGGGCCGCCCGGCGTACTTCCTCCCGACCCGTTGGTATTCCATGGCCAGCCGTTGGCGGCTTTGCTTGTGATGTAGGTGTGCCAATCGCTGCCGAGCGCCGTACCGGAGAAGTTTTCCTGATAGACGAGGTCGCTAGAGGCAAAGCCTACGGGTGCGGAGAGAGCCATTCCGTGATCCTTCTTTGGCGTTGAAAACAGAGAATTCCACTGCCGCGCATCGCCAACTGCGCGACATGTCGCATGTTCGCAGCTAGGCAACGCGAACTGATTTCAAGCTCGCAGCCAGGCAACGCGAACGGATTTCAAACTCGCAGCTAGACAACGCGGACTGATTACAAAGTAGCGGAGATTTGGATGTCCTCGCCCCAGACATCCTGGTCGAGCGAGCTCAACGTTGAACCCACCATCGAAGGCGACTTTTGTCGACGGAAATGCTCGTCAGGCGCTCGCCTTTGAGCCCATAAACGGTGTCGCTACCAACGCGCGAAAGGAGTTCAACGGTTTGAGCCGCAGCCGGATAAAAGTTGAGCGCATCCCTCTCGGTGGACGTGCCACCGAGCGTGCTATCTAGTATAAGCACAGCAGTTCCTTAGTTCATTGCGTCTTTTTTTGTTTTCATTCCACCCGCGCCCCTAAGCAAACACAGGCATTTCCGCATTCTAATTTACGCACGCACACCATCTGTACCTGCGTGAATTGATCACTTGAGGACGATGTACGTGACATGAGCGACCATACTACCATTTGCGGCGAGAATGAGGCTTGGTGCGGTATTATTAACACATTCCTAATGTAACTTATAAACACGTCCTAATATAGAAAGTGATCGAACGGCCGCACCGAGACAGCCTTCCGGACGCCCTACCAAAACCGTGTCCGTCCGCTGAGATGTTGCGCTCGCTGGGCGCCCGTTGGTTCGAGCGGGCCGTTCGCATTTGAGGTCGTCGAGAGGGGTGGGCGGGATTGTCTTCCGATGCTGCATGGCGGACGAGCCGTCGAGCCTATTGCTGGAGCTGCCGACCCGGATGTTCGACCACCGTTGGCGCGCCGATGCGCTTGGCCGAGGTCAGCCGTTGCGCCGTTGATCACGCTCCAGTCTCTACACGTGTTGCTGAGCGACGTCGCCAACACGCAGCGGCGATGCCCGCGTCATCCGCTTTCAATGATCGAAGGCGGAAGGCCTGGCACCGTTATCGGGCGCGGTCTCTATAGCGCTGGACAGCCGTTCGATCGCAACGCCAACGATGCCTCATCGGCATCGTGTTTTTCAAGATCTGAACAGCGCCAAGACGTGCAACCGCATCCAAGGGGAGAGTGCGATCGTTTGGGTGGCTTGTTGAAATGGCTGGAACGTGGCGCTACGGCGCGAGGGCGCTTCGTCGCCCCGGGACCGCCCCGCGGATTGTCAAATTTGAACCGCGCGACCAATCGCCAAAGCTCCACCTCATGGCCCTCTGCCAACCGCCTGGCCTGCTCTTTCGCCGCAACGTCGTCTATGCAGGCAAGGTTGATCCCGCCCTTGAACTGGCCGCGTTCGTCCAGAACGTAGAGCCGATAGTGCTGCATCGCTTGTTCTCGATCAGGATTGCCAGTTCGTCTCGGCGCCAGTTCCATTTGTATTGAGACCTCCAGCAGCGCGGCGCTGTTGTCGCCGATCGCTCCACTTTTGTGTACTTGCAAAACAAAGACGCTGCATAACGACATGCCCGAACATAGAATGTATATCTTCCGCTAGTTGCATGTCATTCACATTGACCCAAACCACGTGTTGGGCGATCTGCCGGAGTGTTCCTCCGCCATATCCACAAAGACCTAACGTAACTGCGCCATGATCATTGGCGTATCGAACAGCGCGCAAAACGTTTTCTGAGTTTCCGCTTCCCGAAATTGCGATAACCAGGTCGCCCTCGTTCAGGATGTTCTTCAGCTGCTCGACGAACACATCTTGGAAAGAAACATCGTTCGCGTACGCGAATGTGAGGCCCACATTGTCGACCAGCGTTCGGCCACGAAAAGGAAGCTTCGTAGAGAGATAGATGCTCTTATTCCAGTCCGTAATGAAATGTAGCGCCGTGAGTGAACTGCCACCATTTCCAAGCGTGATTATCTGCTTGCCGTCCTCTTGTGCCTGCGCGACCAAGGCCACCGCATTATCGAAGCTTTGGTGGTCCAACGAAGCCAGGACGATCTCAAGTTTCTTGAAATAAGCTTGAGCGCTGCCGTCAAGATTTTTTGGGTTGGCTCGGATGTCGGTTGATTGAGCACTGCCGCCAAAATGTTTCATTGGGTGGCCTCCGATGTTGGTTGATAATGAACGATGCGACTACCGGCGAAGTCAAACTTCACAGGAAAATGCTTTAGCTCCCCGAGAGCCACTTTGATTGCGTCGTGGCGATCGAGAGGCGCGAAGAACAGGAGAAAACCTCCTGCGCCTGCTCCGAGTAGCTTGCCGCCCGTAGCACCTGCCCGTAACGCAGCTCGGTACCAGCCATCGATCGCATCGTTAGTGATTTCTTCGGAGAGGCTCTTTTTTAAGAGCCAGTTCTCGTGGAGGATTTCGCCGAAGGCGTTGAGGTTACATCGATGCAGTTCATCACGAAGGCGATACGTGAGCTCGACCATCTGCCTCAGCGCTTTTCGCTTGTCCGGTGCCCTTGCGATGCCCTCCGATTGTCGGACGAGAATGTCTGACGCGCTGCGCGTCATGCCGGTGTAAAACACAAGAACTTGCTTCTCGATGGAAGCGATAAAATCACGTGGGCATATCAGCGGCGACACCGAGACGCGATCATCAGAGTGAAACTCGATAAGATTCAGCCCGCCGAAGGCGGCGGCGTATTGATCTTGCCTTCCAATGGGCGCGCCACAACGTTCGATCTCTATGCAACAACTGTCAGCACCGAGCTTTGCCTTCGAAACATACTGCCCCCGAAACGCGTTCAGTGCATGCAGAAGGCCAACAGTAAAAGAACTCGATGATCCAAGTCCTGTTCCCATCGATGGAATATCGGCGATGGTTGTTATCTCGACACCTCCGCGAATCCCGAGGTATTCCATCGTAGCTCTTACAATTGGGTGCTGGATATTCTCGACGCTCTCTACCTCTTCTGTTTTTGAGTAGGCGATTCGAGTGCCGTTATCGAATTTACGGTTCACGTTAACGTAAACGTACTTGTCGATCGCAACGCTTAGGACGGCGCCACCCTCCTGCCGATAGAAGGCAGGAAGATCGCTGCCACCTCCCACAAAGCTGACTCGAAGTGGCGTCTGACTGATAATCATCCGACCGCCTCAATCAGCTCGATCGCCCGCAATCGGACGCAATGATTGGCGCTCGTTCGCGATGCCAGCACGATCGGTGCCTCATCCTCCTGGCGCGAACGGTAGATACTCGCTGCAGCCTCTCGATCCACACCTCGCCGCGAGTATTCTCGCGTTACTCGGCACCTCCTCAGCTCCTCATCGATATCGACGAAGAACGTGTGTGCACGACTGGGCAAAACCACATCGGAGAGCGAGAGAGCGACGGCCCCTTCCACGATCAGGACGGTTTCCGGAGAAATAGTTATCTTTTCTGATTTCGGATGCGATACGCGGCCCAGCTTTTCGTAGTAGGGCAGATCGTGCGTCTCGCGAGAACGAACTCCCACCAAGCGGCTTAGAACCTTCCTGATCTCGCTCACATCATAGCGACCCATCACCGTTGGTTCGCGATTGGCGACGGACCGTATCCAGCGATCAAGAGCAACGACCTGCGCATCAAAGCCGCGCCCGCGAAGGACCTCCGCGATAGCGCTGGAAAGGACGCTCTTTCCGCTCCGGGAGAGGCCCCCCACGAAACAGACGTCCCCCGGCTTCACATGCGCGATCAGATCAGATGCCGTGTCTATCAAGATCGGGTGACCGGTGAGAATGAACTTGGCAGCCTCGAACAAGTCCGAAACGGTATAATCGGGCATTACATGATACTTGCTATCCAACCCGCCTGCGCCCGTCTCGACCAGGATCGATCTGATGCCAGATCGTTTTGCGAGAGCAACGTCCGTAGAGGAATCGCCGATGATCCAGGACTGACTGCGATCGATATTGAATGTTTGGACCGCCTCATCAACCAACCCGGTAGAAGGTTTGCGGCAATTGCAGCGGACCTTCAGCGCTTCCACCTCACCGATAAAGCCGCGGTCTGGATGGTGCGGGCAGAAATAGATGGCATCGACAAAAGCTGCACGGCGGCCAAGCTCAGTCTCCATCTTGTTATGGATCATCCGCAGGTCTCGTACAGAGCAATCGCCCCTCGCCACAACGGGTTGGTTAGTGACGACGATTGTCCGGTATTCGGCCCGGTTGAAACTGGCGATCGCGGCCGCGGCCCCCTCAATCAGTTCGAAGCGTTCGGGACGATCGATGTGTCCATGGTCAACATTGATGCACCCATCCCTGTCCAAAAAGACTGCTTTCTGCGGAGAGGTGAGTGAAGCCCGCGCTATGAGGCCCGATTCAAGGTCGGCGCAAACCTTGTCGAGTCTCGCCGGGGTTCCCGCGTCTTTTATGTACTCGGGGCTGCCATAGCTTCTGATTTCCGCGCCGGCGCGAAGCATTTCGGGAAACAGGTCCTTGCCGAAATCGAGCGGAGTTGCTGCCGCGCGCCAACGGAGAAGAGCTTGTTTTCGAATGTAGTAAAGAGCCGCGCTGACTTTGTTTGGATAATAGCAACCCGGGTCGCGTGGATATGGATGGAACGCGGTAACCACGCCGTCTTCCGACGTTTCTATCAGATCGGAATCATGCGGGTGATCATTCGGATGGGTGAAAACGGTTGCCGCCGCCGCCTTGTGCTTTTCATGGAAGCACTTAAAGCGGGTCAGATCGATGTCGAGCATCGTGTCGCCGTAGATCGTAAGGAAGTCGTCGTCGAGCAGATCCAAAACGGCCAAAACTGCCCCAGCTGTCCCAAGCGGCGCACCGTCATCTATGCAACGAACGTCAATCCCCCAATTTTTGCGCTGATTGCAAAACTCCACGATTTGCTCGGCTGCGTGGTTCACCAGGATCAAGATCCTCTCAATCCCGTGTTGCTTGGCGAGGACGATTTGATGCTCAAGAAGTGGCTTGCCACCAATGTTGGCCAACGACTTAGGCAAATCACCTATCCGGCCCCTGAGCCGCGTCCCTCGACCACCCGCAAGTACAACGGCCTGGGCCTGCATCACGGGTGTCCTTCCTGCCGCACGATTTCTACGACGGCTTTTCGAACAGCGTCAGCCGAACCAAGCTGGGGCCGCCAACCGAGCGCACGGAGTTTTGCTATGTCATAGGAAAATCGGGGAACATCTCCCGTCCAACCGCGATCTTCAAATCCGTATTCGATCCCCGCGCCCGGTGCGACAGCCTCGACAGTCGTTTCCGCTATAAAGCTAACGGTTACCCCTTTGTCCTCAGGACCGATATTGTAGCAGCCAAGCCGCTCGGATGCGTTTGCACGCAAGTAGACAATCGCATCAATCAGATCATTGACATGAAGATATGCCTTCCGTTGCCGCCCCGATCCCAAAACATTCAGCTTGCTTGGTGAAACCCTTAACTTTCTGACGAAATCCAGAATGACACCATGGGTTGCTGGGACACCGATCACGTTCGGAAAGCGAAAGATCAACGCCCGAGCTAACCAGTTCTCGACGGCAGCGCTGATTAGCGCTTCCGACGCGAGCTTCATGGCACCGTAATTGGAAATCGGCAGCAGCGGCCCGACATCCTCTCTAATCGGAGCCTCCCCCAAATCGCCGTACACGGCTGAGCTGGATGCAAAAGCAAGGAACGGAACCCCCGCTTCCTTCATTGCGTCCAACACGTTGAACGTCGATAGAAAGGTATCGCGTAGATCAACAGAGGCATCGGCGATTCCGGCAGGAATGTCCGAATTGGCAGCCATGTGCCAGACTTCGGAAATCGGAATGCGTTTGTGACAATTCATAAAGCGGCTTCTCACCGCACCCGCGTCTGAGAGATCCACTTTCTCAAAAATGAACCTCTCATGCGTGAGAAGCTCGTTCAGGTTTTCGCGAGAACCGCGCGACAGGTTGTCAAAGCCAAAGACCGGATATCCACGATCAACAAAGATCCTTGCAAGCCTGCTTCCTACAAAGCCCGCAACTCCCGATACAAAAATAGCGCGCGATTCAGCCAATGGGATTGCGCCTTCCTCTAGTGCGCAAGCTTTCGCTGGGGCCGGGAGTTCGACCGAGCTGGGCGTTAAGCTCTTCGCTCGTCGTTAAGGTCATGCGTCTCATGCGTCTTTCTCAAGCATCGCATGGTTCTCTCCGATCCGCGATCATTCCTCAGGAGTAGCCCCATTTTGCAGATCCCGACTGAATCGCACCGCGCTTGCCTTTGCGGCGACGCCAACGACCATCCCAAGGACGGTCGAGGCGCTCACGGTCTGTTCACGCGAAGCGCGTGCGCGGCAGTTCGCGCAGATGTCGATGCTGCCGCGGATCCTTGCGATCGTGCCGAACCCCACAATTTCGCCGTCTGTGTCGCTGGCGCATCGAGACGGGTCTTCGATCAAGGATATCGACGCAACGTCCCTGATGAGGGTCGGTCGCGGCCCAGCGAGAAGCTCCGAAACTCGATTCCGAGCTGCTTGAGCTGTTCTACGCCGGGAACCTCCGCCGCCGGGTGAACAAGCCCAAGGATGGAGTCGGATCGGAAGGGCAGGGGGACATGCAGGGCCTCAGCTGCCTTCAGGACCCCACTGACGATCTGCCAGGGAACGGGAGCGGCGCGCAATGTTCTGCCTTGTGACGCTGCGATCTCTTGCATGAGCCTTCGAAACGGTACGGGTTTCGGATGGGCCAGCCCCACTGGTTCCGGCAGGGGCATGTCCGACTCGGCAATACGCACCATGGCGGCCGCCATATCCACTTCATGCACGGTGAACTGATGGGAACGTGCCCCGATGAGAGGTGTCATCGGCAGGTTGGTGAGCTTACGGAGCGCGCCTGCCATTCCGCCCCAACCGGGGCCGTACACCAGTCCGAGGCGGGTGGAGACCCCTCCCAGGCCGCTGGCCGTGCGCTCGCAGGCCAGTTTCGCCTGACCGTACAACTGTCGGGTTCCCTTATAGGCGGACATCGAGGAGATAAAAATGACCCGGCGAACCCCTGCGTCGGCGGCATTGCGGAGCAGGTGCTGCGAGCCGGACACATTGACACCCCACACTTCACCGGCGCTGACGAGAGTCAGGTCCCATGCACCGTGGATGAGCACATCCAGGTCGCTGAGAGCCGCCCCCGATGGCGGGCGCTTGATCTCGTATGGGCGCCACTCGGCGACGCCGGCGGCAGATTCGGAGGTCACCCGGTTCGAACGGGCGAAGCCGATGACCTCATGCCCTTCTTCGGCGAAAGCGGCGCGCAGGATGGTCCCGACATATCCGTTGGCTCCGGTGATACCGACCCGCATGGAACGCTCAACCCGTCAGCTGCATCGCTTCGCAGGCGATGCGATGGGAATTGGCCATCACAGTCAGGGTAAAGGTGGTAGCTGGAACATTCGGGAAAACCGATCCGTCGATGAGATGGATCCGGTCCCAGCGCGCCAGCCGCCCGAGGCGGTCTGTCGTCGCACGTCCGCAATCCGGCTCTCTGGCATGGGGAAAGCTGCCGCCAAAGTGGTAGCTCTTGGCCCCGCCCGACCACAGCATCTGCGGCGTGACTGGCCACAGGTCAAGGTAGGGTGCAGCCTTGCGGATCCGCTTAATTACGTCAGGCAGCATCGGAGGCACATTCTTGCCCCTGACCTTGGCCTCGCTGAAGCCCTCCGAAGTGAGGGTGATCTGGGGTAGCTCATCAGGAGCTGCGGACACCTGGGCGCTGACCCGGACCTTGGGTGACGCCCAGGATGGCAAGTAGCCCAGGCCTACCGTCAACCGGCTCAGGAGCCGATCCGTTGCGAAGGCGGCAGCGCGGTGTTGGAAGAAACCGGGAAGCGCATCTTGGTATGCCTGGTTGAACGGATAGAAGTGAATCAATGAGACATCGAAGCCCTCGTCGTCCTGGACGATGGCCATGGTGAATTGGTTGAGCGTGAACTCGCGCCTTGTGCGTGGGTCGGGGGTCGGCTTCATTGACATCATTGGAAGAACGAACTGGGCCGATTCCGAAAGATGTACCGGCTGGCCAGATCCGAGCGAGCCCAGGATCAGCCGGGTGGTCCCGATTGCTCCGCAGCCCACGAAGACCCGGTCGGCTGTGAATCGCCGGATCCGGCCGCTGGACAGCTCCCGGGCCTGCACGACGGCCGTGGCACCCTCCTGGTCGACTCGCACCGCGAGCAGCCCGCTATGGTAGTCGATCCTCCCGCTGCGCCTGAAGCGATCGAAGCTGTGCGAGGCCGAAAAGATCAGCGACCGCGGGCACCCGGTCATGCATAGGCCGCAGGGCTGGCATTCGGGCGCCGAGAAGGCGAGCCGGGCGCGGCCTATCGTTATTCCAGCGGAGCGCACTCGATCGCGGTGCCTGTCGTAGTTGGCCAGGACCATCTGCGTGCGCGGCGCCAGCGGCGGAAGCGGGTCCGGGGATCCGATGAGCGGGAACCACTCCTCGAGATCGTCGGACTCTCCAGCGAAAGGAATGTGACCCAGGATCGTCCGATAGTGCTCTTCCATATCCGAGAAGTCGAACGGCCATCCCTTCAACGTGGCGGCGCTGAAGGGCATGATCTGGGCCCCCCAAACATTGCTGAATCCCCCGTAGGCGCTTGATATGACAGCCGAGTTGACTCTACCCTCGGAGTGGACGCCGTCGAGCTGACCCTTGTTGGCAAAAGGGAAATCGGATCCGTAGCTTCTCTTTTCAGGCAGCGAATCGGATTGGAGCCGCTTGGGTTGCAGGCTGATCCGGCGGACGTCCTCCTCGTCCCAGTCGTCGACACGCAGCTTGGACAGCCTGGAGATCACCTCCTGCGTCTCCGCCTCCAGCACGGTGCCCGGATCGAACACGGTTATCTTCTCGTCCGGTTTCTCGGACAGCGCCAACACGGCGGCGGCTGCAGCCGGACCCGAACCAATGATTATCGAAGACGGCATCTACTTCCCGCGGCCACCGCCTTGCGCGGCTGTGTCCAGTATCTGCTTGGTTGCCTGTTGGCGCCGCCGGCGAAAGCGCCGCACCAGCTCGATCCGGCCGGCGATGTGGCCTGCCGCGGCCAGCCCCACGCCAGCGACTATTGCTGCGGACCGGGCCAGTCCGGCGGCGTCACCCTTGGCCGCTTGCAAAATCTCCCTCGGCACACCCTTGGTCAGCGCATGCCAGACGAAACGGGCCTCTGCACTCAGCGTGGCGGCGTCGCCCATCTGGGCAAAGGCCTCGACCTTCCCCTTGTTGACGAAGAAGCAGCGACGCCAGAAGTACTTCCAGGTCGCCCGTGAGGCCGGTACAAAGTGGCGGACGGTCGCCGCCGGTTCATAGATGACCGCCTCACTGCCCTTGATGTGCGCCACGCGGTGGCACATGTCCATGTCGTCGTGCCTGTCGGAATGGAACCCTCCCACCTCCTCGAGGAGGATCCGCCGCACCGACATATTGGCTCCTATGAGGCGGGCCAAAGGGCCTCGGCTGGTCGGAAGGCCATCATAAGCACATCCGAACACCCAGTCGAACTGCACAGGGAACCAGGCCGGGCGGCCGGTCTCGAAAACCGGTATGGGGCGCCCGCCGACGGCGCCGATGCGCTCATCCTGGTACGGGGCGGTGAGAATCTCGAGCCAGTCCTTGTCGGCCGCTGCATCGTCATCCAGGAACGCCAGGATATTTCCGGCAGCGGCTTCGGCTGCGGTGTTTCGGGCCGACCCCAGATGCCCGTCATGCTTGTTCTGTATCACCCGTACCGGGGGAGTGGATGCGGCGAAATCAGCCCACTGCGCGGCACAACGGCGAAACAAGGGCTGATCGACGCATAGGATGATCTCGCAGGGCTGCAAGGTCTGCTCCTGTGCCGAGGCCACCGACTGGAGCATCAGCTCCCATCTTTCCTCAGTGTAGGCACAGATAATCACCGAGATCGTGGGGGAAATCTGCCGACGCTCGCTGCCGACGCCATCCTCGGGCTGCTCGGTTCGCGATCCAGGCTGACCGGTTGTGGCAGCGGCAACGTCAGGTTTGCGGCGGGCGAGACCGATACTTGGCTTGCGGACGTGGCTTTCCTGGCCAACGCCGATCGGTGGACCCGATTGCGCAATACGCATTTAGGAATTCTCCCGACTTGAGCTGCCAATGTGTTCCCAAACTCTTCGATAAACCGGGCGATGGTCCGGCGGCGCACCGCCGCGGCGTCGTCGTTCAAATCGTCCGAACGATCGAGTGTGGTCGGCACAGATCACGACGCTGGCGAGAACGCGGGTGACCTCGTCCTGCGATCCGTAGGTCAGATAGTGGTTGTTTACGCCGGTCACGAAGAACGGCTTGCCGTCCAACGTGAAGTTCGTTCCGGAAGCATTGCGCAGCCAGTATTTCGCCCGTTGCCAGCCAGCCATCATCCCTGCATGTGGCTCTCGCCGGGCGCCGAGTGCAACGGCCCCTAAGGATTACCTCCTCTGGCCTCGCACAGCCCCGCATTGATCGGGCATAGTGGCATCTGGCTTCGGGTGCTCGTCAAAGCTGTCGTCTGCTTGAAATTCGCCGTGAGAACAACAATGCGCATTTGCTTGAGTCTCGATCCGTCGCGGCTGCTGCGCTGGCATCTGTGGCTGGCGGAGGCGCTTGCCGAAGTGCCCGGCAACGATGTCTCCTGCGCTTTCGCGGCTGGCTGCCGCCCGCTGCCGTTGATCTTCCGCCTGTTGATCGAACTCGAACGACTACTCTATGGTTACCGTGTCAACGGTGTCACCGGCTCCGTCGAGGCGGAGCTGCGATCCCTGCCGCCGCCGCCGGCCGACCAAGTGGATGTGGTGATCAATTTGAGCGGCGAAGAGCCGCTCCCGTCGGGACGACGCGTGCTCACTCCACTCTTCAACGGGCTACCGAGCGAGATCGGAGTCATGACGGCCTTGGCGAATGATCAAGACCTTGTCGTCGACCTCTACGATACGGCGCGCCCGTCGCAGCCGTGGATGGCGCGTCCGGCCAGTGTGGACCGTAAAGTGTTCGCAGCGGGTCTCGACAGCGTCCTCTCCTGCGCTGTGGCGCTGATTCTAAAAGCCTTGCGCGAGGAAACCAGTTCAGCTCCGTCCGGTGTCCCCGGTCCGCCGACGGCCGCGCCTTCGCTCGGCGCGCTTTCGGCCATTGCATGGGAGGCTGGCACGGCGGCATCGAAGGCAATCGCGTTCTTGGACAGGTTGGCGAGAGGCGGCAGATCGTGGGGGATCGGCTGGCGCTTCGATCAGGCGGCGAGTCTGCTCGACAAAGGCGAAGCAGCTTTCAGCGTGCTCACCGGAGACACCGGCAGCTTCCTTGCCGACCCGTTCCCGTTCCGGTATCTGGGGCAGGATTTCATCTTCGTCGAACAGTACCTCTACTCAAAGAACCGGGGGTGCATTGCTGTCGTGACAGCTGACCGGAGCGGGACCGCCGGCGCACCTCAGATCGTCTTGGAGGAGCCGCACCACCTCTCGTACCCGTTCGTGTTCGAGCAGGACGGGCAGGTCTGGATGATCCCCGAATCGGGGGCGGCAAGGAATGTCAGTCTCTACAGGGCAGTCGAATTCCCGTACCGGTGGAAGCGGGAGGCCTGCCTCCTGGAAGGCATTGAGGGCTACGACACCACGCCGCTGCGCCATGAGGGCGGCTTTTGGTTTTTCGTCAGCCCAAGGCTGTGGAGGTCCACGTCCTGGGATGTCCTAAGCCTCTACCATGGCGAGAGCCTGACGGGGCCTTGGACGCCCCATGCCGCAAACCCCGTCCTGCTCGATGCTGCGCTCAGCCGCCCCGCAGGCGCTGTCATCCGACACGGCGGACGCCTGCTACGCCCGGTCCAGGACTGCGCTCGCAGCTATGGCGGCGCGGTGACGTTCTGCCGGATCGATGCGCTCGGCGCGTCTGCGTTTGCCCAGACCCCGGTCGGTGGCATTTGGTCCGAAGGGTTCGGGTGTCACACCTACAACCGCCGGTCTGGCCTGGAGGTGATCGACCTGTTCGGTCATGTCCGTGGTTTGCGCCACGTCACGACCTCGTATCGGCCGCTTGCACCCGAGGTGCCGGCCTCAACGTCGCATGGGTGGCCCGTCTCTCGTCCGGGACAGTTGGCGTGGCCAGTTGATCGGGCCCACGACGCCGCCCGCGAAGGGCCGGGCGGCCTCGACCCTTCTCGCGCGTAAGATTAAGGGGTAGCCCGGAAATCACGGCCGAATGAAGAAGCGAGCCCACATGCGGAGCCTCGCAGTTCTGGCCAATGGCAATGTCGGCGTTGCGCGCGAGGTTCATCGCGCCGGCGATGTTCGCCACATTCTACACTGCTTGCTCGGAGAGCCTGTCGCCCGGGATCCCGGCCGCAGGTCGATGATTGTCCTCGCTGGCGTGAAGGCATCGCGCTGCTGTCGGTTCCTCACGTCTGGCAGCGCTGACGACGCAACTGGTGAAGGTGATCGTGCCGCCACCGTGCCATCTGCCTTGGTTGCTTGGCCCCGAGCTAACCTGAAGGGATAACCACAAAGAGCTAATCACCTATGGTGCTTTCTAACCATCTATTGGAGCTTCCATTGCGGGGTCCCATCAGCAATGCTCACTCAACTCACGTTCTTGTTTCATCTGATCTTTTCAGCATGTCTGGGAGTCTGCGTATGATTAGAACAGTTGCACCCGGGGGCGTGGCTGCAATTCTGTGTCGGTTCCTTTCCGGAACCTATTGTTCGGACCATCATCGCGCCGGGCGCCTGTCGGCAGTCTTGGCGCGTTTCCAGCCCGCCCCCCGCGGCCCATCGCTCGACCGTGCAGCGCTGCCATGAATGCCGGTCTCTCCAGTGTACTCACCCCCGTCAGTGCCGTATCGCCGCCTGACCCAATTAAGTTCGGGCTGCCGCAATCGCTGGCTCTGCCCCGAGTAAGCTTCATCGTGCCGACGCTCAACGAGGCCGAGAACCTCCCTTGGCTTCTGCCGCGCATCCCCACCTGGGCGCACGAGATCATCATCGTGGATGGCCGTTCGACCGACGACACCGTCGCGGTCGCGCGCCGCCTACGCGAGGACGTGAAGGTTGTCATGGAGCCCCGGCGGGGCAAGGGCGCTGCACTGCAAGCGGGATTCCGGGCCGCCACAGGCGACATCATCGTCATGCTGGACGCTGACGGCTCCATGGTCCCGGAGGAGGCGATCGTCTTTGTCAGTGCGCTGATGGCCGGCGCGGATCTCGTCAAGGGTTCACGCTTTATCCAGGGCGCCGGCACCGACGACATGTCGCTGTTCCGGATGTTCGGCAACAGGGGGCTGACCCTGTTCGTGCGGCTCCTCTATGGCGGTTGGTTCTCCGATCTATGCTACGGATACATCGCCTTCTGGACCAAGCACGTCAGCACGCTCAATTGCGACTGCGATGGGTTCGAGATCGAGACCCTCATCAACGTGCGGGCCTTGAAGAACCACCTCAATATCGTCGAGGTGGCGAGTTTCGAGGCTCCGCGCATCAGCGGTGTGAGCCATCTGCGCGCCATCCCAGACGGCTGGCGCGTCCTCAAGACCATCTTGCGTGAGTGGGTGTACCAACAACACGGGCGGGGCGCGACAGCCTGTGATGATGGCGGGTAAGCCTGATGCGAATCCTGATGGTTGCCGCTCGCTGCTACCCCTTCATGGGCGGCACTGAAACTCACATCCAGGAAGTCGGTCCCCGCTTGGCAGCGCGTGGCCACGCGGTCGACGTGCTCACTACCGATCCCTCGGGGGAGCTGCCGGTTGAGGAGGAGGTGCGCGGCATGCGTGTGCGGCGCGTGCCGGCCTGGCCAAGGGAACTAGACCTCTATGTGGCACCCGGCATTTATACCGCGATCCGGCGCGGGGCTTGGGATCTGATCCACTTCCAGGGTTATAGCACTTTCGTGGTGCCGATCGGACTGCTCGCGGCCGTCCGCGGGCAGCTGCCGTTCGTCCTGACCTTCCACAGCGGCGGGCATTCCTCCCGACTGCGCAACGCCATACGCAGCACCCAGCATATGCTGCTCCGGCCGCTGGTAGCCCGGGCCGCGCGGCTGATCGGCGTCTCCGAATTCGAAGCCGACTTCTTCAGCCGGAGGATGGGCGTGCCGCGGGAGCGGTTTGTCGTCATCCCGAACGGCGCCGCGATGCCGGCTCCGAGCCCCGGCGTCAAGGTCGATCCGCACCTGATCGTCTCGGGCGGCAGGCTGGAGCGCTATAAGGGCCATCACCGGGCGATCGCAGCCTTGCCCGAACTGATCCGCCGGGTACCGGACGTGCGACTGCACATCGTCGGTACTGGCCCATACGAGGGAGAATTGCGGCGCCTCGTCGCGACGCTCGGCCTCGAGAGGCGGGTCACAATTGCCGGTATCCGCGCCTCAGAGCGGCAGGAAATGGCAGATCTACTGGCGAGCGCCGCGCTGTTCGTGCTGTTCAGCGAATACGAAGCCCATCCGGTGGCCGTGATGGAAGCGCTGTCGCTGCGCCGTCCGGTCCTCGTCAGCGACACGTCCGGTCTGCGGGAGCTGGCCGCCAATGGCCTGTGCCGGGCGATTCCGCGCAACGCCGATCCGCGAGAGCTGGCCGCCGCCATGGCCGAGGAACTGGAGGCCCATCGGGAGATCCCGGATTTGGCGCTGCCCGACTGGGATGCCTGCGCGCAAGCACTGAGCGACGTTTATTGTGATGTCCTGAGCAGCCGATCCACGGTTCGCTCGGCCCCCGGCGGCATGACATCCTGGCCTCCCGCGACGAGGGTATGATGCTGATGACGCAGGCTCATTTCACCGCGGGAACCAGGATCAAACCACTCCAGGCCGGGATACGGCTTTTATCGGCCGTTATCGGTCCCGATCTTCACGGCCGCAGCGCCGATGCCCCGCCGCAACAGGCCAAATACGGTTGGATCGCGATACTGTGCCTGACCGTCGCCACGGCTCTGCTCCTGGTCGTGGCCGGGCACGCAGCCGGGCGCCGGGCCTATGACGTGGCGCCCGCGCTCTTTTGGTCCGGTATGGTCCTCCTGGTCGTTCCGATCAGCCTCCGCATCGCTTGGCCGACGACAGCCCGAGGTGAGCGCCTGTTCCTCCTGTTCCTGCTTGTCGAAGCTCTGTTCTATTGCAAGAAGGTCTATTCCCCGACGAGCTTCAGCGGTTACGACGAGTTCTTGCATTGGATCGCAGCCGAAGATCTCATCACTGCTCACCGGCTGTTTCTGCCCAACCCGCTTTTCCCGATCGGGCCAACGTATCCCGCCCTGGAAATCGTGACGACGGCGATCGTCGATCTGACGGGACTGCCCTTGTTAGTGGCGGGAACGCTCCTATTGGCCATCCTCAAGGGCACGTTCATCGGTGCCCTGTTTCTGTTCCTCGAAAGCATCGTCGGATCGCCGCGTATCGCGGCTATCGCCTGTCTGGCCTACATGGGCTGCTCAACCTTCTTCCTGTTCGACTCAAGTTTCTCCTACCAGAGCCTCGGCATCGTGCTGTGTGTGCTGGCTTTCGCGGTCGAAGCGGCGTCCAAGGATCTCGTCGGGAGACTGAGGCTCAAGTCGCTGGGGCTGATAGCCTTGCTGCTGGCAAGCCTCGCGGTCACACATCACGTCTCGGCCGCCTTCGCCGCCATCTATTTCGGAGCGCTGGCGGGTCTCGAAGCTTTGCGCCGTCACGATCCCATGCGGATTGAGGCCAGGATCGGCGTGGGTCTCACGGCGATCCTGGCCATAGCCCTGCCGCTCCTGTGGATGCAGTTCCGTGGCATCCCTCTCGCAGGCTATCTCGGCCCGGTGATCGGGGCCGGCTTCCAGTCATTGCTCGGCATGATCCTTGGCACCGCCACCTCGGCGTCGGAACATCTTCAAGCGCCGGCCAAGGCCTTCTACCTGCAACTGACCACCTTGCTGGCGCTCCTGCTGCTGGCACTCGGACTGTCAACGGGATTCTTTCGGTCACTCGCCATCGCAGCGCTCGGTGGTGCGCGGCCGGGTTGGCTTCCGATCCGGGACATTCTCAAATGCCGCTGGCGTGACAGCCGCCTCCTGCTCCTCACCTTGCTGGCCTTCGGGCTCCCGATCTCTGTGGCCTTCCGACTGACCGCCACCGGATGGGAAATCGGCAACCGCATGGGAACGTTCGTGTTCATCGGCGTTGGGCTGGTCGTCGCGGTGAGCATCGTCCACTTCTGGCAGGGCCGCGCGCCGCGCGGGTGGCGCCGCATCGCGCCCGCCGGTGCTCTGGCGGTCATCGTCCTGGGCGGCGTCGCGAGCTCCACGATCAATCCGATCGATGGGCGCTATAGAGTGGCGGCCGATCAGGAATCAATCGAGCCCATGGGGATCGAAACGGCACGCTGGGCCAAGGAATGGCTCGGTGCCGGCAACCGCTTCATCTCCGACCGCATCAACAGCATTCTGCTTGCGAGCTACGGCCGGCAGGACGTCAGGGTCAAGATCAGAGAAGGCATCGATTCCGCGAGCATATTCGAAGGCGAGACATTGGGGCCAGGGGAGTTTTGGGCTTTGGCGGGAAGCAACATCGATTTCCTGCTGGTCGACCGGCGCCTGAGCACGGCTCCGCCAGTGCTCGGCTTTTACTTTCAGCCGTGGCAACGGCGGCAGGGAACGCCGCTCTCGGGTGCAGCGCTCCTTAAGTTCAATGACGTCAAGGGCGTCACCCGCATCTACGACAATGGGTGGATCGTCATCTACGACGTGAGGGAATTGCATGAGAACCATTAGCAAGCGGGACCTTCTGGCCGCATACCTTTGGGCGGGGGCCGCGGTGGCGGCCGTTGCTTTCAGCGACAGCGCGCTCCTCCGAGTTGCCCTGGGCGCACCCGTGGTGTTCCTCGTCCCGGGCCACACGGTGTTGCGGGCCATCGGCGTCAGTACGACCTCCGCGTTGCAACAGATCGTCTACGCGGTCGGAGCAAGCCTCGCCGTCGGCATCGTTGGAGGCTTTGCACTGAACGCCGCAGGCTTCCTGACGCCGCTCGGCTGGGCGCTGTGGTTTTGGATCGTGACGGCCGCCGCTGCACTGGTGGCCGCCGTCCGCCGCGACACTCCCGATCTGCCAGCTTGGCCGGCTCTGGCGCGGGTCCGGGTTTGGCAGGGGGCCGTGCTCATGCTGGCGGTGCTTGTGGCGACCGGGGCCTATGCGTTTGCCGTCAGAGACGAAGCGGCCCACCGGGAATTCAAATACACCGAGTTCTGGTTGTTGCCATCAGCCAGTGGCGAGCGCGACCGGATCACGGTTGGCATCAGGAGCGCCGAGACCCAAACTCAGCGGTTCGACGTGGAAATCACCCTTGATGGGCAACCGTTCGCCGTTTTCCGATCGGTCGCCGTCGCGCCGGGCGATACTTGGGCGCGAGAAATCCCAGTGCCCGCCGCAGCAATCCGCCAGAGGGCCGAAGCCCGGCTCTATCGACCGCAAGACAACCGGCTGTATCGCAGCGTTTCGACGCTAGTGCCGCGCTTCTGAAATGAAGGCTCGATCATGCGCATCCTGCTGCTATCGCAATTCTATCCTCCGGTAATCGGGGGAGAGGAGCGGCACGTCCGCAATCTGGGCGCGGCGCTGGCGCGGCGGGGTCATCATGTCAGCGTCGGGACCTCGATGCATCCCGGATCGCCCGAAACTGAGCTTGACGGCGCGGTCCGCGTGCATCGCCTGCGCGGCACGCTCCAGCGTCTGTCGGGCCTTCACGCCGATCCCGAGCGCCGCCATGCGCCGCCCTTCCCGGATCCCGAACTGGTGCTTGCCCTGAAGCGGCTGGTAGCCCAGGAGGAGCCGGACATCGTTCACGCCCACAACTGGATTTACGCGTCCTTCCTGCCGCTCAAAGGTCTGAGTGGGGCACGCCTCGTGGTTACGTTCCATGATTACGGCCTTGTCTGCGCGAAGAAGAACTTCATGCACTTGGGCGCCCAGCTCTGCAGTGGCCCCGCGGCGGCCAAGTGCCTGCCTTGTGCCACTGGGCATTACGGAGCGGTGAAGGCAGCTGTGACCACCTTGGGTAATTGGGCGTCGAGCTTCGCCGCTCGGCGCGTGGTGGACCGCTTTATCGCGGTGAGCCACGCGGTGGCCCGTCACAACGGACTCACCCAAGGCCACGCCCCTTACGACGTTATCCCCAACTTTGTGCCCGACGATGTCGGGGTGCTTGGCCCAGAAGATGCCTGCCTGCGGGAGCTTCCCGGGGATGGATTCATCCTGTTCGTCGGTGACTTGACGCGCCTCAAGGGCATTGACGTTCTCCTGCAGGCCTATGCCAGTCTGGAGCGGGCGCCACAACTTGTCCTGATCGGGCGCCAGGTCGCCGATACGCCAACCAAATTTCCGCCGAACGTTCGAGTCTTCAGCATGTGGCCGCATTCCGCCATCATGCATGCGTGGCGGCGCTCACTGTTCGGCGTGCTGCCGTCGGTGGGGCCAGAAGCCTGCGCGACAGTGATCATGGAAGCGATGGCGTCCGGAAAGGCAGTTGTTGCAACCGACATCGGCGGCATGCCGGATATCGTCGATCATGGCGAAACAGGCCTTCTCGTGCCGAGCGGTGACGCGCGCGCCCTCGCCAGCGCAATGCAGACACTTATCGAGGACCGCGCCTTGCTCGCCCGCCTGGAGGCGACAGGCCTCGCCCGGATCGAGCGCCTCAAGGCCGGAGTGGTCGTGAACCGGATCGAGCAGGTGTACCGGGACGTCCTGCGCCCAGCCCCCGGAAGATCCGCGGTGCCGGCACAGCAAGGTTCGGGATAGCAATGACGTCGGTAGACCACTCCTGGACGGCCGTTGCTCGCGTGCGCCGAGAGCTTCGAAAGAGCGCCGCGTTCGTGATGAATTCCGGCGCCATGGCAACCGGAACGGTTGCAGCGGCCGGTCTCGGGTTTGTCTATTGGTGGCTTGCAGCGCGGCTGTTCCCGCCGGAGGTGATCGGCTACACATCTGCCCTCCTGTCCGTGATGGGGCTTATCGGCACGCTCGGCGAGGCAGGAATCGGGACCATGCTGGTGGGCGAGATCGTCCGGAATCCCGGCAAGGAACGCGGCCTGGTGGCCGCGGCAGCGTGCGTCGGGGTGACACTGGGGGTCGGGCTGGCCCTGTTGTTCGTCTTCGGGCATGCGTGTTTCAGCAGCTCTACCGAGCTGATCGGCGGCTGGTTCGTGGGTGCTGTGTTCGTCCTCGGCTGCGGTCTGACCGTTCTCGCCATCTTGGTCGACCAGGCGTTCCTGGGCACCCTGCGCGCCACCAGCAGGATGATCCGGCAAGTGCTGTTCTGCACGTTGAAGCTGATGCTGATCGCCACCGCCGCGGTTGGCGGCTACACCTCCCATACCGCGCTTCTTCTGAGCTGGGTGGCCGGTCTTCTGGCGTCCATCATCGGCGTGGACCTGTTGACCCGGGGCGGTGCGCGTCGCCTCGTTGGGTCTCCCGATTTCCAACTGCTCCGTACGCTGCGGGGCAAGGTCTTCGACCACTACGTGCTCGACGTGGCCTTGCAGGCTCCCGGCATCATCATGCCCTACGTTGTGCTCGTTCTCCTGTCTCCGGCCATCAATGCCGCTTTCGTATCCCTATGGATGCTGGTCACCATCGCCTCGTTGATTCCCGCGGCCATGGCTACAGTCCTGTTCCCCGTGGTGAGAGCGAGCCCGAAACAATCCAGACACGACATCCTTGTATCGGTTATGGCGTCATTGCTTTTTTCGCTGGTCTGCGCCGTTTTCATCTTCACCTATTCGCAGAGGATCCTTGCGGTCTTCAATCCGGCCTATGCTGAAATCGCCGGTTCGAGCCTGCGCTTCCTTGGCTTCAGCCTGCTGGGAACAGCGCTTAAATTTCATGCCTGTACGCTGGCGCGGTTGGGCGACAGGATGCGCAAGGCATCTCCCTGGTTCGCGCTTGGCGGATTGCTGGAGCTGGGCTTGGTGATAGCTGGAGCGAGGCTCGGTGGACTTGAAGGCCTGGTTCTGGGCTGGACGCTCGCCACCAGCATCGAGGGCGTGTGCGCGGCCTTGACTTTGGCCTTCGCCATAAAATCTGGTTCTGCCGCCGGCCTCGTGCACGAAGAATCGCCCCCGTCGCCGCTCCAGACTTGAAAGACGGATCGCGTTGTGCGGACGCACTTGAGATGCTCGAACGCGCAAGCCTGAGCGACGCGGTCGAAGCTTCAATTGCCGAAAGTGATGTGATGACGTCGCCGGCGCGAAGGGCCGGGGTCCGCAAGCGGTTTGATGTGATGCTGGATGGCGTCAAATCGGTGCGCGCCGCGCTTGAGGATTCTATGCCACGCTGAATGACCAGCAGAGGGCGCAATTCGAGGCGATCCCTGAGCCAGCAAGGATCCCTGAGCCAGCAAGTGTGAGCGAGCAAGCGCGACCGGGAAACCAACATCCAGCGCTACCTTACCAAGGCGCTGCCAAGGCCGCCATGGAAGTCGCGATGAAATTCTCGGACGATTCCTCCGTCACTCAGAAGTACGACAAAGCTTCGCAGCGGGGAAGCCGGTTTCCGAAAGAGGCTAACGAACGGCGTTCAGTTCAAGGCGCTGTGCGAAGCGCTGTTCGCCGGCCTGTCAGGAAGAAACAGCACATCGGCAGATTTGGTTCCGGTTGTTCTGGCCTCGATCTCGGATTGGCTTGCCTTTCGGCGCCCGGTCCGGGTCAGCAAGTATCCCTCGTATCCGTTATCCGACAAGAGGCGCAGGACTACCAAAACCGCCCCGAACTTGTTCAATCCCTGGTCGGAAAGTTCGACGAACAGGGCCGGCCGGGCGAACCTCAGGATCTCGATCATGCCCTGAAGCGTCAGCAGTTCGGCACCCTGCACATCGATTTTCACGAGCGCCGGGCGCCGGGGTCCCTTGTCCGCGAGCAGCCCGTCGAGCGTCACGGCGGTGACCGGCACGCCGGTGCCGTTCCGGGAAAGCTTGTGGTCGGCCGGGTAAAGCGGGTTGATTTCGAGAAAGGTCGTGCCGGGCTCGGCGGCGGCGACCACCCTCAGCGCCTCAACGCGGCCAAGGAACCCTGCGTGCTCGAGCGCGGAAATCAGGCCGCTGTAATTCTGATCCTCCGGCTCGATGGCGATCACCTTTCCGCTGTCGCCGACCCATTCGGCAAAGCGGAGCGTGAAGAAGCCGACATTGGCGCCGACGTCGATGACCAGCGATCCGCCTGGCACGAATTCCCTGAGCTGATCGATCGGGCCTGCTTCAAAATACCTTTTGTAGAGGGGATAAAGCGCTAGATAGGCGCGGTGGAAAATCGGAAGACGCTGCAGGCCGAGCTTGGCGGTCAGCACATACAGCTTGATAGCCGAATCTCTCAGCAAAACTGTGAGCATTCAGGAACCATCCAATGACACCGGTGCAGGATTTATTGCCAGTGGCTTGTCGAAGGGCCCGCTCGGAGGGGGCCGCTCGGACGGCGGCATCACAACGATCTTCGTTCAGTTTTGCAGACCTTATCACTTGATCAAGGTCTGATCGCGGGAATTAAAGAGGTACCACCCGAAGATCAGCATCGACACGCCGCCCCAAGACCACTTGGCTGGATAATGCCGCCACCGCCACAAGCCGGAGGTTTCCCAACTACGAACATCAGGAGCACTTCCTCGCATCACCGGCTGGCGTGGCACAGCTCGGAAAGCCATTGCTTGGTCCCGGCGAACAGCTTCGCTGAGTACGCTTCCGAGCTGAGCCCGGTGACCAAAAAAACGTGGTCTGGCTCGCCCTCAATGAGGCATGTGGACGACATTCAACGGCGACCGGCGGACGAAGGTCAATCCCTTGCCCGGACCGCGCTACGTTTATGGCTTCCTCACGACGGCGCCGACCGAGCCGATTCATCCCAAGGTCATGCCGTGGTCACACCGGATGAGGAGCGCGACGTTTGGATGTGCCGTGCGACATGGGATGAGGCGTAGGCGTTGCAGTGGTCGGATAATGCGCGGCGGCGAGGACAAAGAGGGTAAGGCAGCAGTGTTAACCCGACTGATACTTCTATAACCTCGTGCCCCATGGTCGCATCGAGGCCCATCTGCCGCGCTGCAATATAGTCGAGGTATCTCTCATTGGTCACGGTCGACTATCCGGTCCTCGTCGTTTCGCTTTAAGATTGGTGAGCGGCGGTGACCATTGCAATCGCACCCTGGTCAAGCCCCGTTACGAGGGGGGCATATGAAAAGTATCTCGAAGTACATTTCCTTGATAACGCTCATGATCGTCTCGTGCGACACGAGTGGTGGAGGCGGTGGGTCGTCGCTGCCACCGCCAGCTGGGTACACTACCAGTCAGCTGATATTCGAGGACACCTTCACCGGGCACTCGCTCGATTCCACGATGTGGATACCTGCGATCGCGGACCAGAACGGTATCTGGCAGCAGAGCGTGCCGTCGCCGTACTCCGCGATGAACGCTGGCGGGTTCGACGCCGAGTACTTCGACCCGGCTCAGATCAGCACTGGTCCATCAGGCTTGAAGATCGTTGCGACGAGAAGCAACCGGTTCGCGGGGTACACGTGGAAGTCGGGCGCTATCTGCACGCACGGCAAGTTCACGTTTGCCGGTGGCTACGCGCAGATACGCATGAAGCAACCGGACGTCAGCACTGGCGGATGGCCAGGCTTCTGGCATCTCGAGGGCGGGGCCGAGATCGACACGCAGGAGGGCGGGTTCCTCAACAGCTCCGTGTCGGCCAATGCAGTGCTGGCAAACGCTTTGTTGGCTGCCACCAACGAGCAGCAGTTCTTCGATGCTGGTGTGGACCTGTCGGCCGGCTATCACGTCTGGGGCATGGAGTACATACCGGGCGTGTCAATCAAGTTCTATTTCGATGGTGTGCTCAAGCGAACCGTCACTAAGAACGTGCCGACCGGTGCCATGACCCTGCTCATTAGTCTGAGTATCGCCAACAGCAGCGCGTCTGGCTGGCACACGGTCTACGACAGTTCGACCCCGGCGACGCTCGTACTGGAGGTGACCGACGTTCAGGTCTACCACCTGAGCATGGACCGACAGCATTGAGGCGTGACGACACGAAGGTGAGCGTTACGCACCGCTCGACAGACCGGAGCAGGAACTAAAGCGCGTCGCGCTGAAGCGGATTCAGGCGACGCGTTTTAAGGCTTTGTTTTCATGCATGTCGTTATAGCAAAACCGCTGCACACTTTTGCGCGACATGCATTAAGCGGCGAGCGGCGGGACGGGCCGGCGCAGCAGCTGCAAGCCGTCGGTGGGCGCCGGATCGGCGCTCCAGACGTGACGTGGCTCCTGGCGGGGCCTGCATCGACAGGTGCTCATACCACTCAGCGCCGCCTGAGAGCGGTTGGGAAAAACAGCCGAAAGACCCCATCAACCTGCCCGCCGTCCGAAGAGCCCTTAACGCAGCCCTCCTACAATCAACGCCAGGGAGCGATGTCCCCATTGGGCTCACGACAACGACGCGACCACCTCCAGCATCACCTCCGTCGCGCCGCCGGCGATGGATAGGACGCGTGCATCCCGCGCTATGCGCTCGATCGGACTCTCTCGCATAACGCCCATAGCGCCGTGAAACTGCACGCATGCATACAACACCTCGTTGACAAGTTCGCCGCAGATGGCCTTCAACATCGAGATTTCGCGCAGGCAGTCGTCGTCCGCCGCCATGCGCCAAGCGGTGGCATAGAGAAACTCACGGCTTGCCTCCACTTTCGCAGAGAGCATCGCAAGACGTTGACGGATCGCCTGCATGTCCCACAGGACGCCCCCGAATGCGCGGCGCGTTTTTACCCAGGAGAGGGTCATATCGATCGCGGCCCCGGCCATCCCTATCGCCATGCTTGCGAGAACAAGGCGCTCATTCTGGAAGTTGCGCATTATGGAGTAGAAGCCCTGTCCCTCCGCGCCGAGCACGTTCTCGGCGGGGATGCGGCAACCGTCGAAGACGAGCTCCGCCGTATCGGAGGAGCGCCAGCCGAGCTTGTCCAGCTCGCGGGCGACACTGAAGCCTGGCGTCCCCTTTTCGACGAGGAACATCGTGATCCCGTGGCTTCCTGCCGAGGGATCAGTCTTGGCTGCGACGCAGTAGAGATCCGCGTGGACGCCATTCGTGATGTAGAGCTTCGTACCGTCGAGCACATAGGAGTCGCCATCTCGCAGCGCACGCGTGCGGATGGCCTTCACGTCCGAGCCCGCATCCGGCTCCGTTATGGCGACCGCGGTGATCACCTCGCCGCTGATAATGCCCGGCATCCAGCGCGCCCGCTGGGCTTTGGTGCCGTCGTGAAAGACATACAAGGAAGCCATGTCGGCATGGACCAGCATTGCATCGGCGACGCCGCCATAGGTCGAGCGCCCGAGCTCCTCGGCGAAGACCGTTGATGCGACCGCGTCCATCTCGGCACCACCGTACTCGGCAGGGTAGCGGATGCCGAAGAAGCCGAGCTCGCCCATGCGGCGCAGGATCGGACGAGGAATGAATCCGTTCTCTTCCCAGAGATCCGCACACGGCTTGATTTCCTCATCCACGAACCGGCGCACTTGGTCGCGCAAGAGCTCATATTCCGCCGCCACCCAAGGCAGTCCGGATTCTCGTGCCGATACCCAAGCTTTGTCCATCATCTTCATCCGCTCTGCATGCGTCCAATGCAAAGGCACCGCCTGGATTGGTGCCCAAGGTCGGGGGCATTCCGGCAAGCTAGAGTTCGACCTCCTCCCTCGGTCCCTCCGAGAGTGGGGAGCCTTTGGAATTTGCCATCCAACGCATTCCGTCGATCACTTCCGCCAGTTCGGCGAGCGTCGGGCGCTCAAAGAGGTTGCGAAGCTGCACGTCGACGCCGAAGATCTTCCGCATGCGCGACACCGCCCGCATCACCAGGAGCGATTCCCCGCCCAGGCCAAAGAAGTTGTCGCGACGGCCGATTGCCTCGACCTTAAGGAGATTGCACCACAGCGCGGCCAGCGTCTTCTCGGTCTCCGTCAACGGGGCGGCGAATTCTTGCGCAGGCTGGAAGTTTTCCGCGATCGGCTCGGGAAGCGACGAGCGGTCGATCTTGCCGTTGGACGTGAGCGGCATCCGTTCGAGGCAGACATAGTGCGTCGGAATCATGGATCCTAAGAGTTCTTCGGCGAGGTGCGCGCGCAGGTCCGCGACGGTCAGGGGTTTCGACGAGACATAGTAAGCCACAAGTCGCGCGATGCCGTCTTCGGCCGCTGGCGGTTCGACATCGCCCATTTGGACCATCGTTGGTGTCGCTGGCGTCGTCGTCGAGTTGGCGATGGCGATGACAGCGCATTCCTGAACGTGTGGATGCTTGAGAAGCCGCGCTTCGATCTCGCCCAGCTCGACACGTGCGCCACCAATCTTCACCTGATGGTCGGCGCGGCCGAGAAAGTCCAGGCGCCCTTCCGAGTTCCAGCGGGCGAGATCCCCCGTCTTGTACAGCCGCAGCTTCGAAAACCCATCTCGAGGATCGGGGACCGTAAGGAAACGCTCGTCTGTCAGGTCAAGGCGATTGAAATAGCCTTTCGCCAGACCGTCGCCGGCAATGAACATCTCACCGACGGTGCCGGAGGCGGTGGGCCGATGTGCTTTGTCGAGGACGTAGATGCCCGCATTGGCGGCCGGAACGCCGATCGGCACCGATGCGGATTGATCCCGGTCGATGTCGAAACGGTGAATCATGCAGCCAACCGTGGCTTCGGTTGGTCCGTACTCGTTGTAGATTTCGATGGGGTGGGGGATGGCGTTCGTGATATCGCGAGCCAATTCAGTTTTGAAGTCCTCGCCGCCCACGATGAACTTGCGCAGCCTTGTGGTCTTGAGATTGCGGTCGCGGATCATCGCGAGATGCGCCGGCGTCAGCTTCATGATATCGACGGCATTGTCGTCGATGACCTTGAGCACGACCATGCTCTGGACACCGGGATCACCAAGATAGACCACGATGCGGCCGCCGGTGACGAGTGGCGTAAAGAGCGTGGTAACGGTCAGGTCGAAGGCGAGGGATGAGAAAAGAGGCCATGCGTCACCTTCGCTGGAACCGTACACCCGAGCGGCCCACCAGATGTAGTTCACCAGGCTCCGGTGCTCGATCACGACGCCCTTGGGCGTGCCGGTCGAGCCGGAGGTGAAGATGATATAGGCGGTGCTGTCCGGAGTGGCAGCGGACGGTCGGGCCGAGTCCGGCTGAGTCAAAATCGACCCGAAATCGGCGTCGAGCACGAAAATGTCGGCAAGGTTCGGGGGAATGACGAATTGAAGGCGCGCCTGGGTGATCGCCACCGGCACCCGCCCGTCGGTCCCGTCGGCAATGTCCTTCAGGATTGTTGCGAGACGCCCCTTCGGCGTTGCCGCATCCACCGGCACATAGGCCGCGCCGGACTTCAGGACGCCTAAGATCGCGACGACGACCTCAATGGAGTGCTCCATGAACACAACGACAATCCGACCTGGCCCAGCGCCGGTCGAGCTTAGATGCGTGGCCATCTGGTTGGAGCGTTCGTCGAGCTGCCGGTACGTCAGCATTGCGTCACCGAAACGGATCGCTTCGGCGTTGGGACTACGCCTCGCCTGGTCGCGGAAGAGATCGATGATCGTCCTGTCCGACGGGTAGGGCGCTGCCGTGGCGTTGTACTCGACAACCAGCGCCCGATGATCGGCATCTCTCAGCAGGGGGCGCGCAACGCCCTGCGCCGCGATAGGTAGGACTTCATTCATGAGATACGCTCTCCATTGCAGAAATCAAAAATCAATCACGTCAATCGCTCAGCCCTTCGGGTTGCCTGGCGATAGAGCTCTGCGATGGCAGGTGCGTCCGGCTCCTCCAGCATACGGCTATCGTTGCAGTCCTCGGGCCCGAAATAAAACTCGGCTTGGGGCATCACTCGAAGCCATTGGCGCGCCGCCGCACCCGATCGCATCCAAGCCTTGTTCGGAAGGAATATGCATACTCGACCCGAATACGGGGTGGGGATGTACCGCCGCAAAGCCGTGATCGCCGTGGATTTGAGTCGAGCTCTGCTCGCCAGCACCGGATCTGCCGTGACAGGCTCTTTGCTTTTGCGAACGGGGGTCACGAGGGCGCTGACGCGCCCGCCAAGGTTCCCGAGACGCCTGCCGAAATACCGGAGACGAGCGCCGAATGTCGGCAGCTTTGCTATCTCTCGCAGAAATGAATCGGCGGTGCGACTGGCAAAGAAATATAGCTGACGCGGCAATTCCTTAAAGATGATGGGGTGTAGGGGGCCAAAGAGCGCCATGCACGGGACCTCCGCTCCGCGTTGACGCAGGATTTTCGCCAGCTCGAGAGCGGTTGCAGCGCCGGAGCAGTAACCGGCGATGATGTACGGACCGGTGGGCTGATATGCGACGATCTGGCGGGCGAAATACTCCGCGATATCTTCGACGCGTTCCATCGGTTCGCTCTGCCCATCGAAGCCAGACGGTTGGAGTGCGTAGAACGGCTGATCGCCACCCAGGTGCTTCGACAGGTCTGAGAATGAGAAGGGCGCCCCGATATGCCCGGGCACGGCATAAATGGGCGTGCGTGTTCCGCGAGACTGCAGGGGAATGATTGCTGGCTGTTGCCGGGCTGCAGCCGTGGCCATGCTCAGAAACGCGATGATTTCGCCCTTCCGGTTACGCAACTGGTCGGAAGACTCGGCAGTCAGTGCGCCAACTGGGGCGTTGCAGCGCAGCCGGTCGCCCTCTACCCAGACCTTGATGTCCTTGACCGCGAGGTCTGCGAGAAGCTCCGGGATCTGCATCAAGTCCGCCGACATAAGGCCTCTCGAGTTGGTTGACCTCCTCGCTTATCCGCAGTGCATCGTAAGTGAATGATGGCATCGCCGACATTTCAATTCCGGACTACCACTCAATTCCGGACTGCCACGGTCCCGATGTACCCGGGTTTCGGTACGAACCTATGGACAGCCCAATCCCTTTCCTCCCAAGAAAGGGGCTGTCCTAAACCGCATCCCAAGGCCTTGGAGATAGCCTCCAGCCGGGTCCAGCGCCGGAGGAAGCCTTCCAGCCGGTCTTGCGGAGCAAGGGCGGTGTAGGACCCGTATTCGGAGGCGGAAAAGCAGAGCGCTGCGATCTCGTCCGCTTCGGGCACCGGCAGAACTGCCTCGATGTCCACCCCGACCTCCTTCCTGGTCGAGAGGGCGACGACCGCGACATCTCCGGATCGTGAGACGCTGAAGCACAAATCGCGAGCAGGCATGCGGTGCGAGAGGTGGGGTTTGCCCAGGCGTCCATATTCCAGTTCGATTTCGGACGGCGAGATTCCCAGTTTGGAGGCGAGGAGCCGTCGCAGCAGCCCACGGGTAGCTTCAAAGCGGCGGCGGTCCCGCTCCAGTCTCAACCCCTCGGCGCGCCGACGTTCCTCTTCGTTGAGGCAAACGCCTATCTCGCGGATGACGTCCTGCTCAGCATCGAGCATGAATGCCAAGACCTCCAAACCATCTTTGTCGAGAACCGGCATTATGATCCCGGGTCTCAGCCCGACTTTATCCAACGAGTTTGAGGGGGGCGGTGCCGGCTCCACAAGAGGCTGACTGACGCCGACTCTGGGTCGAATTAATCGACGTCCCGGCCGAGCCGAGACAGCGTGAAAATTCCAGCTCGCGCCAAATGCGCCATGGCGATCGTCCCCGCCCGCGCCGGAAAATTGGATAAAGTCGAGCACGGGGCAGCACTCAGAAGTCATACGTGGATCCCGATCGCTGGGAACGCTCGTTCATGCGGGTTCCCGATGAAACAATCACGTAAGAGCGAAAGCAAGGAGCAGCTGGTGGATATTTTGATGTATGAATGTGCTATAAAGACCCAGACATGCGGCTGCTCGCGAGGGGTCTTTCGGAGGCGAAACGGCCGAACTTATCTTGACATCTATCTTGACGATGAACTCGCGCCCCATTGCTCTCCTGCTCTGACGAGTAAGGCTGCTGGCCAAAGAGCAGTTTACTTGGATGCGGAATGTGTCAGATCAAAGCAATCTCCGCTTCGCTTGCGATGCCACCGTCAGTTAAGGTCCAATTCGGATTACCTCTTCTGACTGATTGATCGGCCATGGTGGCTACGTGGCCACTTGGAATCTATGGCTCCAGCGGTAGGAGTCGAACCTACAAGCCTTCCGGCGTCGCATCAACAGTGCGGTGCGTCTACCAATTCCGCCACGCTGAAACATAGATTAGACAAAATCCAACCTCTCCTTTGTCCTCGCCTGCCGAACCTGCCGATCGATGGTCCAAGAGCCTGCCTCAAAAACTTGATACAAAGTGGCAACTCCTATTTTGCTCGACACTTCAAGCCGCGGCCTGTCTCATGCGAGTGGCAATGGCCCCTAGCACCCGCTTGGCACTGCGCAGCTTTGCCTCGATGCGGCGCTCTGGACTGTCTCTGCCTATTGCGATCCACGTCAAAGGATGCTCGGCATTGGCCAGGTGTGACTTGTGCCCGGCGGCGCCTGCCAGAAAATCGTAGCCGCGCTCCCCGCGTCCGAAGCTGTCCTCAATGGCCAGCACATGGCTGACAAGCCCGGGTTTGAGCCGGCCGTCGCGCTCAAACAGAAAGCCGCTTTGATAGTTGAGAACACGGTCGTCATGCACGAAATTGTACAAGACTCCAATTGTCTGGTCCCCAGCCAGCGTCCGTGAGATGCGGACGGTCCCCGTGGGAACTCCGCGCGCAATGAGATCCTCGTGAAAACGACGGAAGCTCGGATTGGCAAAGGATCCCTTGTGTTTCCACCGCGCCTGATGAAGCTCGGCGAGCAAATCAAACGCGGCGAGCGCCTCCGATGTCGCTTCCAGCGTCCGGAACTCAATGGGGCCGCGTTCCGCATATAACCGCATGGCACGGCTTACCGCTTGGCGAGTATTGCGGCCCAATGTGGCGCGGTAATTTCCGCCTTTCTGCCGGACTTTGGCGAAATCAATCCACCGTGCCGTATCTTCCGCTTTGACCTCGGTAAGGAACCCAGCCCGACCCGCGGTGCGACAAGCGGCCAACTCGAAGTCCCGATCAATTCCGGAGAGCACCAACTGGTCGGAGTAGCGCAAGTGACATGCCAAAGCGTCGAGGCATGCCACTCTGGTGGCATTGGCCAAGGATCGCTCCGCAAGAATATTGTTGTACTCGATGAACAATCGATCGAAATGAACGTCTCCGGTTTCATTGAGCAGCCAACGCGCTCGTGCATGCGGCCCGAAACTCCACGCCCTCCGCCGGCAAATAATCGCCAGGCCGACGATCTTGCTTGACGTCCGTGCGACTAAAACGTGGGGTTGCGCCCCCGCCGGGAGATGCCGCAGCCAAGTTCCGATCCAAAGCCAGGACAGATAGAATGAGTGAGTTGCTCGCGCTTCGAGCTCCTTCCAATCGGTCTCAAGTTTTGCGATGTTCTGCAAAATCTCCACGCTAACGTCGATGACCGTATCCTGAGGCATGGCAGGTTCGTCTGAAGCAACACGATAGCGCTTCGCATCGACAACCGAGATGTCGCCAGATCCTGACATGCCCCCATCTTTCAAATACTTTGCCAATAGAATAGTTTCAGGCCAAAACATCGAAGCAAGGCCAAAAAACAAACGACTAAGGCCGTCGCTAGAGAGGGCAGCTTCGGTCTTCGACGCCGTGCCATTGGCTAAATACTTCGCCAACGCCCCACGTTATGATTCCAGCGGGATGCGCCCTGGATTACTAGCGTTGCGGCCGCCGGAGGCGAATTGCCATGTCCAGGGCAAAATCCTTCGCCAGGCATCAATTCGGACTAATCACCTGATCCGCCAGCACGCGGCCAGGCCCTACGTCGTTGAGAGTGCTCGCGGCCGGCAAGCTGTCGCCGGTCGGCGACGAGGTTGGGACCGGCGAACCGGCTGGCTCTCCTGGCTGGCTTTCGCCCACGATGATGTTGACGAGGTCACCTGGCCGCAACAGGGTCATCCCGGCGGACTCGATGCTGACCGGCCCGGCTGTCGATTGCCGCACGATTTGATAGGTCACCCTGTTCGCGTTCGTCGCGAACTGGGCCGCAAACTGGGCGCGGGTCACCGGCAACGTGTACAGGATGCCTTCGCTGGCGTTCAAATCGCGTACATTGGCCGCGATCTGGCTCTCCGTCGTCTCAAGCTCGACCTCCAGATCGTTCCTGAGGTCGGCACGGGTTTGCAACACCTCAGCCTCCAGCGAAGCGACGCGCTGCTTGGCGCTCGCGTACTGGTTGCGGGCGTCCCGCCGACGCTGTTCCGCGTCGGACAACTCGCTCTGGGCCTGGTCCATCATCGTCACGTTGAGAACTTTGCGGTCCACGAGCGTGCGCATACTGTTGACGCGCTCCTGGCGCAGCTTGACGAGTTCGTCGAGCGATTCCATGTGTCCATACGCGACGACATCCTGCTTGGCCGCCTCCAGCGCAGTCAGGGTCGCGCGTTCGCGATACTTGCGGGCCATGGCGAGGGCACTACGACGGTCGCTCTGCTCATTGACGAGGTTGGCGGCTTCGACCGCGCCGGCCAATTCCAGCAACTGGGACGGGATCTTGGGCGCCGTACCGTCGCGCTCGGCCTCTAGGACCGCCCCGCGCGCGAGCAGTTTCACCATGGCATCGATCGCCCCGCTCCGCTTCTGGGTTTCACGCACGGCTTCGATCTTCTGCCACGGCTCGCTCTGGCCCTGGTTCAGTCCGCCGGCGAGCGCGATCGCGTGTAGGATCGTCATGCCGGGCGCGTACTTGAACGAGCCTGGATTCTTGACCGGCCCCAGCACGTAAATGGGCGAGCGCTCCAGCGACACGATGTTGACCAGCCCCTTGCGGCCAAGCAGTTGTTCGAAGGTTTCCACCAAGTCGGCCTGTACTTGTTGCGCCGACCGGTTGGCGACCGCAACGGAGCCAAGCAAGGGCACGGAAATCGTGCCGTCCTCCTGGACAGTATATTCGCCGCTCAGTTCCGGACGCTGCAGGATGCCGCCCAGCGCCGAGCCCGAGGACGCGCCCGCCCACTTGTCTTCCTCGACGTCGACTCGCTCGTAGAACGCGACCTTGAGGCGATCGCCGACGCCGAACAGGCCTCCCGTTGGCACGTCTGGCGCCATGCCGAGCGTTCTGGAGCGCTCGGAATTGGTGGCGACGGCAGGGGCGGCGCTCCTTTCGATCAACGCTGCGGTAGACGCATCCGGTCCCGTGCTGAGAGTTTTGGAGCGCTCGGTACTGAGGACGGTAGGCGCGGCGCTCGGTTCGATCAGAGCGGCGGCCAACGGCACGATCGCGCGGGAGGGTTCGGCCGTGGCTTGGGCCGGTTGATCTTGCCAGCTGTCGATAGCAGCAGACACCTTCTGTGCCAGAATTCCGGAGACCTCCTCGACCTTCTGTGCCAAGGTTCCGGAGACCTCCTCGACCTTCAGCATCACGGGTCCGGAGACATCCTCGACCTTCTGCATCACGGGTCCGGAGACATCCTCGATGGCCTTCCAGTTTTTGATCGCGCCCGCTCCCAGGGCGGCGACGCCAGAGAGCCCCATGACAAACAGGACGCCTTTCATGCCGCTCCGGGCCAAATGCGACGAGGAGGAAGTGACGGGTTCGGAGTTGTATTTTGTATCCATGGCCATGGCGTGTGTCTTTCGCTTTTTCAATGGTGGCCATCCCGTCCCGAACTGGTCGAGCCGAGCAAGGCTCTGCCTTATCGTGACCCTTCACCGCCAGCGGCACAACTATCCCTTTGTGGGCACTCCTTCGGGATAAACACCGCCTTGCACGAACTCGTTCAATGAGCAGATTACCGCGCCGCAGGAGAACCTCTTTGACGGGCAAACAAGACAAGGCGATCGAACGCAGCGAAGAACCGGAAATATTGGTCTATCGACGGAGCGTCTCGAACCGCCTGCGGCCCCAACATGCAATCGCAGGACGGCTGGGCCATCTCCAATTTCATCGTCCAAGCCTTGGAGAACGGGCCGATCACCACCCACGGCTCCTGGCCGCAAACCCGATCGAGGGTCTCGGGTTTGAGAATCCGGATAGATCTCGACGATGCTGCCCTAAGCCTAAAGAGGGTATTTTGGCGCCTAAAGAGGGTATCTTGGCATGGGGGTTTCGTAGCGTAAGGTAATATAGGCTGAAAAGAAACCATGGCGGTTGGCGCGTGGAGTGCCGGGTTCGTACATCAAACGGGCCATAGGAGAGGTCGAGCGCCACAGATCAGAGGAAGGCTGCGATGACAAGACAATCTTTTATAACAGTGCTTGTGGGAACAAGCGAGTTACTACGAGAGGGTCTTATTCGAATCCTGGATGCAGAAAAGTTTCGTATTCTTTCCTCTGCGGACTGTGTTCACGATCTTCTGCAGAAGCCACTACCCCAGAACCGATCCATCTTGCTCATCATGGATGTCGGCGGTACTGATGCCAACGCTGGATTCGCACAAATTGCAGACTTTAAAGCAATTTACCCGAGCAGTCATGTCGTTGCGCTAGCCGATAACTGTCGATCGAACGATATAGTTTCAGCCTTTCGTGCGGGAGCTGACGCGTATTTGACAAAAGCCGCTGCTCGCGAAACCTTCATCAAAACCATCGAATTGGTTATGCTTGGGCAGACGGTGCTACCTGCAGAAACGTCGATGTTTATTCAAGATATTTGGCCTAGCAAGAAATATGATGCGGCACATGATTTGGCAAAAGTGGCTATTAAAACGGAGGATGAGGAGAGAGAGCTGTCGGCTTTGTCAAATCGTGAAAAGAATATTCTTCATTTTTTAATCGAAGGGGAGTCTAACAAAATCATCGCGCGCAAGATTAACATCGCCGAAGCTACGGTGAAGGTACACGTCAAGGCCATCCTTCGAAAGATACGGGTCCGCAACCGTACTCAGGCTGCAGTTTGGGCGATGAATCATGGCTTGCTCACTCCCTCCGCCGGCAATGGCCTGTCAGGGAATGAAAAGATCGCAATTCAACCCTCTCATGATCCGCAAGAGCTAATTGAAGCGCAAAAGGGGTACCGCTTTCTCGAGAGCACTCATCCGATGTGATCGCCTCCAGGTTGCGGGAACCCGAGTATTTCGCCATGGCTCTCAACTCGGGCAGGCCAAATTCTTTGGCAGTTAAATTCTCTCGCGAAAAACTAACGGTGGATCATGAGCGAAAGCGCTTGAACTCGCCCGACGATCTGCTAACAAAAATTTGTATGTCTCGTCGGGCGAGACATTTTACAGCGAAGACATACGGAAGCAGCCCATTCAAAGCTAACAGATTTCACTATCCTTCTTTGAAGTTGAGGGGATGCATTAAAGTGGGCAACGCAAAAATTGCTCCTGGATTTTCGCTCAACGAAGCCCGAATTGGAACGGTCGAGGGCGGAGAATCTGGGCTCCTGGTCTGGAAATTCGACCAACTGGTTGCAGTCCTTACTCGGATCGACGAGGAAGCCTACTCCACAAAGGGCAAATGGTTCCTTGAGACAGGCTTCGGGTTGCTGAGCGGTCAGCACAAGAATTTCGATACGATCGAGGAAGCCGTAAGCTGGGTGGGCAGACATACCTTCCCCTAATGCCCTTGATTGATCAGCGGATTTCCGTAACCCGGCGCGCGGTTAGCTTCCGGTGGCCGAATTTGGCAAGCGCGGCCTGAAGGTCGACCATGCACGCCGCACAAAAAAGGCGCTGACTGCAGCTGAGCAGGATCGTGCGGACGCGGCGCGCCGGCGGGCGCGGTAGGTCCAACATCAAGAACGGGTTGATCCCGCCCGCCTGGTGACCGGAGGCAATTTCACTCCGCTCCAATCACTGCAACGAGGTCCCTCGACTTGGGATCGTCACTTCCGCATAGTTCCTTCCGTGAAGAGATCGTTGACCTTGTAGGCGACTTCCGTGCGGTTGGTCGCCTTCAGTTTCTTCATGATGTTTCGTATATGCACCTTCACGGTGCTTTCACGCAGGTTCAGCTCATAGGCGATGATCTTGTTCGCTTTCCCGCGACGGAGCGCTTGGGCGACCTCGGTTTGCCTTAGAGTGAACATTCTCGACAAAGGCTGCGTGTCGCGGCTGTCTGACTCGATCAGATGCCGCATGGAGAGAACGCTGCTTGCAGGGACAAAGATACCTCCGGCTGCAGCAAGGTTGATCGCTTCGACACACACATCGATACCGACTGAGGTCGGAATGTAGCCTCGTGCGCCACATTCCAGAGCTGCCAATATCTGTGCAAGGTCCTCATTGTCCGCCAGGACAACTACGGGGATCGATTTGAACTCAGACGATATGCGCCTGATCTCGTCTGCCGTGGCATGATCGGCGGCCTTCCGACCGCCAAGGTTGAAGAGTATGGCGACCAGGGGAGGGGCTGAGCCCTTCTTCATGCGCCATTCTTCGATTGAACCCATGGCGGCGACCGCCATGCCGAGTTCGTGGTCTACGAGGGCCGATGCAAGGCATTCTCGGTCCAAGGCCCTTCCATCCAGTATGAGAAGGCATTGCTCATGACGAGCATTTTCGGTTCCGTTGCTCGAAACCGTTGGTTGATTCATAGAGTTGTAATTAACCAGTCCAGCTGAGGAGTTCATACTACCAGCCCTTTTGCACACCAGCCGCCTCAAGCGGCCGACTACCCCTTATTCTAGAATTTGGAAAAGCAATCCCACCCGTCCAGTTTAAGGCTGGATCGCTTCATTCTGACCACACAGCAGTTCCCGCCTACCCAGCGAAGAACTGCTAACGTTACTCTAGGGTGAGATTATTAGCGGTCGCTAACCTAGGTTAATTTTTAGTAAAATTCCAAATAAGCGAAGCCGACCAGGCCTTGAAGACGCTGCGCCGCTGGTTCCCAGGCACGCCGTTGTGCCTGCTGCTTGAACCGAGGAGGCAATCGCGGGAGCATGCTGGATCCGCCAGGAGATCTAGCTGAGATACTCTTTCTCAAATCCGGCCGATTTTACGAGGTTCTTGCGGTTAAGAATCTCGACATGGCCAGCCTTGAATGAGACGAGACCGGCACTGCGGAGCTCCCTCAATGTCCGGTTCACGTGAACGGGGGTCATTCCGAGGATGTCCGCCAGCTCATTCTGAGTGAGCGGGCAGTCATACTTCCCGTGGGCCGACAGGCCAACGTTGGAGAGCCTTTCCTCCAATTCGAGCAGGAAATGGGCGGTTCGGCTCATTGCGTTGCGCCGCCCGACATTCACCAGGTGCTCGGCTAGAATGGCGTTCATCCGTGCCAGGGAGTGGGCAATCCTGCTGCCGAAGCTAGCTTCGGACAAGATTCCCTCGACCAGGGCCTTCCTTGGTATTGGATAAACGGTCACATCGGTTATGGAGGCTAGCGAAGCGAACCGGGGCCCGTCCACGGAGCGGAAGCCGACAATGTCTCCCCAAAGGGGAGTGTCGATGATCTGCCGTTCTCCGTCCGGCAACCCGCGGTAGAGCAAGGTCCAGCCTGACTTTACAATGAATATCGTATCGTCGTCGTCATCCTGGCGACATACGATCGAATGGGGTTTGTAGGCTCTGGCGGCAACACCGAGAAAATCGTTGTTGGCCCACTCAGTCTTCGACCATGTCCCCCCAACCGGACGTGGGCCTATGAATTGCGACAGCGTCTGCATGGAGACCCCCAGTTTCTCCAACTCTACCACAACCTACAATAGATAAATCTTGAAAGCCAGATGTGAGCGACTTCACAGTGAGCTGGGTATGGTTGCAATGTCCGATGGAAAAGAACTCTTCTCCGACGTCTGCAACGCCGCTGCGACTTCGAAGTTCCGTATCAGCCCCCCACGGTGGAGAAATCGAAGGCCGATGTCTTCGCCGGCGATAGTGCGGCCTTCAGGCGAGGCGGCATTGACATCCGCTTGGCTTGCGCATTTCGCGTCCAAACGCGCATTTGGCCGTTTGCAGAAAGTTGCAATTGGGAATTTGCCCGCCGAGCCTCGAAAATGTGAGGTCGGGAGGCCAGCTACTGGGCCGCCGCAGCCGCTGTCTTCGAATGCATGATAACGTTTTGGTCTTCAGGCGTTCCCCTTGGGGGCGGCCTTGCTCAGCCATTGAGGATCGAGAGCCGTATCGTCGGGATGGGTGGGGGCTTCGAAGGCATCGATCAGCGTTTTTGCTGCCCTGCCTGCAAGGTGGGATTCTGCGTACCTGGCTTGGACGGCCCGGGCGCGATCGTAAACTTCTTTGAGCTGCCGGACCTCCTTGGCTCCCAACGTCTCACGCATAATCTGCCTGGCCATACCGTTTCCCCTTCTTGCGTTGGAACGCCAAGCAAATCGCCGTCTTCGGCTATCAGCACCGGCCTGCGCGCCCGAAGAGATGGCCAACTTTGGCAGCAACCTGTGATCACCGGCAAAACCAACGCGCCCGGTCTCGTCAGCCAGTTCCTCGCGACTTTTGGCAAGCATCTTTTCGCGCCTAGCGCCCAGACGGCCGATCCGAGTGAGAATAGAGTTTACATGGTGGCGAAGTCTCCGGGCATCCGCCCTGGCTAAGCTTTAATGCTTACCGCCGGGCCTGCCGTACACAGGTTCCTTCGGAAGGAGTATCTGCGGCCATCCTTCTGCAGCGGGATGTCCAGCTACGTCCTTTGGCTCCCGGCGGCGCGGCGGAAAGAAGCAGGGAAGCGAGGAGAGCCGACATCGCATGACCATGTCACTGTATAGCGGCGGCTCCGACCACTCACCTTGGGTTGATGCGCTACAATAATCTCGGCAACGCGATCGAGCGCACGCTCGACAAGCAGACAGCATGCCTGCACCCCTTGAGGATGCAGAAGCGGGATCCCTCAAGCCATGTCTCGCCGATAGATCATCAGCTGGTTCTCGCCTTCCTGTATGATCCCACCCCACTGATTGCGAACGACGAAACGCAGGCGAAGGACTGCGCGGGCCGGATTGCGCGTGGTCCGCTTGTCCGCGACCGTTACCTCCGCTTTGATGGTGTCGCCGGCGAACACCGGGCCTGAAAACCGCCACGTCCAGCCGAGCGACGCTACCGCCCTGAACCGGGCGACGGCATTGTTCTTCAGTCCATCGACAAGAGACAGCACGAGCAAGCCATGAGCTACACGGGCCGGGAAGCCGTGCCGCCGCGCCGCCACGTCGCTCATATGGATTTCGAACCGGTCACCGGTCATTTCCGCGAATGCCTCGATGACAGTTGCCGTTACTTCTCGGGAAGGCGTTTCGAAATGGTCGCCGATCTCCACGTCTTCGTCGCTCAACCCGAAGCCTGTGAGCGATTTTCCCTTGGGCTCGACACTCATGCCGGCACCGGAGCATCCTCTCGCAACAGTCCCTTCTTCTTCAGGTCCTTCCAGAAATCGCCCGGGATAGAGTAGCTGAACCAGGAGAGATTCTGCTCGAGTTGCTGGACGGTGCGGGTGCCAGCGCAGAAGGAGGGGATGGCCGGATGCGCTACCACGAACTGCAAGGCGGCGGCCGGCAGCGGCACGCCGTGTGCGCGGCAGACCTCTTCGATTTTCGCGACTTTTTCAACGATGTGGCTTGGCGCTGGTGAGTAGTTGTACTTGGCGCCGGGAACGGCACCCGTGGCCAGGATGCCGGAATTGAATCCCCCGCCGACGAGCACCGCCGCGCCACGTTCGACGCAAAGTGGAAGAAAAGCGTCCAGGGCCTGCTGTTCGAGAAGCGTATAGCGACCTGCCAGCAGGAAGCAGTCGAAGTCGCGCTGCTTCAGAGCTTCGTGGCAGACCTCCCATTCGTTAACGCCAACGCCGATCGCCTTCACAAGGCCTTCCGAACGCAGCCTCTCCAGCGCCTTCCAGCAGCCATCCATCGCCTGCCGGAAGACCTCCGGCTGCTCGTTCCCGCGGGTGAACCGATCGATGTCGTGGATAAAAAGCATGTCGATGTGTTCGAGGGCCAAGCGCTGCAGCGAATCTTCGAACGACCGCATGGTGCCGTCGTAGGAGTAGTCGAAATTCATGGTGTTCGGCGCGGCGTTCGACCACGGCGCGAAGTCGATCTGCGAGCGCTTTGCCGGTTTCAGCATCCGGCCCACCTTGCTGGCGAGGACGAACTCGTCGCGCTTCTTCCACCGAAGCGAATGCCCGGTTCGCAGTTCCGAGAGGCCGTGGCCGTACATCGGCGCGGTGTCATAGAAGCGCACGCCCGCATCCCATGCGGTCTGGATCATGGCATCCGCGGTCTGCTCCTCTATGGGCTGAAGGAAATTTCCGATCGGAGCAGTTCCGAATGCGAAGGCCGTAACCTCGAGCCCGGACCGGCCGAATACACGCTTGCCAGACGGCTTCATGACATCCTCAATTAGTAACCATCTGGTTATTTATATTTAAGTTCACGCGGCGCCGCAAGCACTTGATAGCGGCAACGCCTCGCGATGCAAAAGTCCGCCGCTTGACGTCGGCGGCGATTCCGGCATAGTAGTAACTAGATAGTTACATACGGAGGTCGACCGTGCCGCTGAGCGAAACGCAGCAGCAGGTGCGCGAGATGGCGCGCCAATTTGCCGAGGATGTCATTCGTCCGGTTGCCGAGGCGCTCGATCGGGATGAGCGCTTTCCCGGCGAGATATATGAGCAGATGGGTGAGCTCGGTCTCTTCGGGATAGGCGTCCCGGAGGCCATGGGCGGCCCCGGCTTCGACACGCTTACCTATGCGCTGGTGATGGAGGAACTGTCGCGCGGCTATGCGTCCGTCGCCGATCAATGCGGCCTCGTCGAACTGATCAGCACCTTGCTTGTTCAGCATGGCACCGAGGCGCAGCGGCAGCAGTGGCTGGGGCCTGCGATGCGCGCCGAGAAGAAGGCGGCCTACTGCATCACCGAGCCTGAAGCCGGCACCGATGTTTCCGGGATACGCACCACCGCAAGGCGCGACGGGGACGGGTGGCGACTGAACGGCGGCAAGATCTGGATCCACAACGCACCGGTCGCGGACGTCGGTTTCGTGCTGGCGCGCACCGACAAGCATGCGGGCCATCGCGGCATGTCGATCTTCATCGTCGATCTGCATGCCAACGGAATAGAGCGCGGGCCGAAGGAACATAAGATGGGTCAGCGGGCCAGCCAGGTCGGCGCGCTCAATTTCAACGACGTCGTTCTGGGTCCTGAAGCGCTGCTGGGAGAAGAAGGCCGCGGCTTCCACATGATGATGAGCGTGCTCGACAAGGGGCGTGTGGGCATAGCCTCGCTGGCCGTCGGCATTGCGCAGGCCGGGCTCGAGGCCGCGGTCGACTATGCCCAGCAACGGCGTCAGTTCGGCAAGCCGATTGCCGACTTCCAGGGCGTGCAATGGCTGCTTGCCGACATGGCAAAGGACATCGAGGCGGCTCGTCTGCTTGTGCGCAGCGCCGCCGAGAAGATCGATGCGGGGGAAAATGCAACCAAGGCCTGCTCGATCGCCAAATGTTTCGCGGGAGACATAGCCGTGGCGCGCACCGCCGATGCCGTGCAGGTCTTCGGCGGTTCCGGCTACATACGCGGCTTCGAGGTCGAGCGCCTCTATCGGGACGCCAAGATCACGCAGATCTATGAAGGCACCAACCAGATCCAGCGCATGATCATCGCCCGCGAGCTCCTCAAGCATGGAGCCCGGGCGTGAGTGCCGGATCGCGTCATGCGGCTTTCGTCACGGGATCGAGCCGCGGCATCGGGCTTGCGGCGGCATTGCAGCTCGCACGGCGCGGATTCGGCGTGGCGCTCAATGGCCCGGCCGACGACGAGGAATTGAAATCCGCCGAAGCCGCGGTCGCCGCGCTCGGCGTTCCGGTCGCGCGCATCGCGGCCGATGTCGCCGATCTGAGTGCGCACGAAAGCATGCTTGACGCCGTCGAGGCCGCCATCGGGCCGCTGTCGACGCTGATCAACAATGCCGGCGTGTCGGTCATCTCGCGTGGCGACCCGCTCGACGTGACGGAAGAGAGCTATGACCGCTGTCAGGCAATCAACACGAAGGCGCAGTTCTTCCTGTCGCAACGCTGGGCCAGGCGGCTTGTCGCCCGCAGGCGCGATGACGGCCGCTTCTACAGCCTGATCAACGTCTCCTCTTCCAATGCCACGGCGGTGGCCGAGCCCCGGGCCGAATATTGTGTATCGAAGGCGGGATCTGCCATGGTCAGCCAAGTCTTCGCGGTCCGCCTTGGCCGCGAGAACATCGCCGTCTACGACATCAGGCCTGGCCTGATCGAGACGGCGATGACCAGGGCGGTCAGCGAAACCTACCGACGCCGCGTCGACGAGGAGGGGCTGACATTGATCCGCCGCCTCGGCAAGCCGGAAGATGTCGGCCGCGTCATGGCGACGCTCGCCACAGGCGAGCTGCCATATACGACCGGCCATGTCATTGCCGTCGATGCGGGTATGTTGGTGCCGCGGTTCTGACTGCGCAGCGCCAGGGAGAACGCCATGATCATCCAACTGCCGGACACCACAGGCAGACTTTCCGATTATCGGCTGCAGGGCAAAGCGATTCCGGCCACGCGGTTGCCCCCCGATGCGCCACGCACCGTGCTGTCGGCGGCCCATGTTGTGGCGGATCCTTTCGGCGTGAGCGATCCCGGCGGCCCCGCCGCCATCGATTGGAAGACCACGATGGCATTCAGGCGCCACCTCGACGCGCATGGCCTCGGCATCGCCGAAGCAATGGACACCGCGCAACGCGGGATGGGTCTCGACTGGCCTTCGGCTTTGCAGCTCATCCGCAGGACCAAGGAGGAGCTGCCGGACGCGCTCGTCTTCAACGGCGCCGGCACCGATCAGCTCGGACCGGCCGATGCACGCTCGCTCGACGATGTCCGCCGAGCCTATTTCGAACAGATCGAGGTCATACAGAAGGTCGGCGGCAGGTTGATAGTCATGGCCAGCCGGGCGCTGGCGGCCGTGGCGCGTTCGCCGGACGACTACATATCGGTGTATCGCGACGTGCTTGCGCGCTGTGACCGCCCGGTGATCCTGCACTGGCTCGGAGAGATGTTCGATCCGGCCCTCAAGGGCTATTGGGGGGCTGACCGCTTCGAGAATGCGCTCGAGACGGTGTTGGCGATCATCGGGGACAACATCGCCAGGATCGACGGCATCAAGATATCGCTTCTCGACAAGGAGAAGGAAATCGCGATGCGCCGCCGTCTGCCTGCCGGCGTTAAGATGTATACCGGTGACGACTTCAATTATCCGGAACTGATCGCGGGCGACGAGAAGGGGTTCTCGCATGCCCTTCTTGGTATCTTCGATCCTTTGGCGCCGGCCGCCGCCTACGCCATCGACCGGCTCGGTCTGGGCGATACCCAAGGGTTCCACGCCACGCTGGATCCGACCGTACCGCTCGCGCGGCTGATTTTCCGCGCGCCCACACAATACTACAAGACCGGGGTCGTTTTCCTTGCCTGGTTGAACGGCTTCCAGGACCATTTCATCATGCTCGGAGGCGCTCAGTCGATGCGGCCGCTGCCCTATTTCGTGGAGGTGTTCAAGCTGGCCGACGGATGCGGTCTTCTTGGAGATCCCGAGCTCGCAGCTGGGCGCATGCGCAAGCTGCTTGCCCTTTACGGTCTCTGATCGGCGCCATGCGCGATTTTGCGAAGGATCATTCCGCATTGGCGCTGAATACGGCAACGCTTGGCCACAACCTCGACGGGTACGGTGCGGGCTGGTCGATCGAGCGTGTGCTCGATGCATGCGCCGAACGCGGTTTCGGCGGCATCGTCTTCTGGCGCCGCGAACTCGGCGACCGCGCCATTCAGATAGGTGAACAGGTTCGCGCCGCCGGTCTGAGGGTGGTCGGGCTGTGCCGCGCGCCATATCTCACCGGCCCCCTGGCGCTGCCCGACCGCGAGGCGGTAATGGATGACTTCCGGGATGCGATCGATATGGCTGCCGGCCTCGGCGCGCCTGTTCTGACCATCGTCGCCGGCGGGGTAGAGCCGGGAACAAAAGGCATCGGCGAAAGCCTCAAGCTGGTTGCGGATCGTGTTGCCGAAGCGGCGCCCTATGCGGCTGTCAGAAACATTCGCCTCGCCATCGAGCCGCTGCATCCGGTTTATGGCGGCGACCGATCCTGCCTGGTGACGATGCGCGACGCGGTCGACCTTTGCGTCGCCGTCGGTGCACCCAATGTGGGCGTTGCGGTCGACGTCTACCACGTCTGGTGGGATCGTACGCTGGCCGACGAATTGCTGCGGGTCGGGCCGAGGCGCATTTTCGGCTATCACCTTTGCGATTGGCTGGCGCAGACCCGCGACGTGCTGCTCGACCGCGGCATGATGGGAGACGGCGTGGCCGACCTGAAGGCGATCCGCGCGGCGGTGGAAGCGGCTGGCTATGACGGGCCGTGCGAGGTGGAGGTGTTCTCGGCGCAAGACTGGTGGAAGCGTGATCCCGGGGACGTCCTGGACGCATGCGTGGAGCGCTTCCGCTCCGTCTGTTGAAGACGAAGGTTTGACAGCGCTCGCAACCCCGCCCTGGGCAAGGGGGACTGTTGCGTGGTCAGCCGCCGCCTGCGAAACAGCCTTCTGCCGCGCTCAGATCGGTCCCGAGATTAATGCATGTCGCGCAAAAGTGTGCAGCGGTTTTGCGATAACGACATGCATGAAAATAAAGCCTTAAAGCGCGTCGCCTGAATCCTCTTCAGCGCGGCGCGCTTTAGTCTTTCGGCCGCTGGCTCTTCTGTCGGAAGGCCGCCAGGCCGTGCCGAAGATCCTCGCTGCCGGCGGCGATACGTCCGGCAAGGGCGTCCAGCACGCGCTCGCGCTCCTCGCCTTCAACGGCATTGATGAGCATCTTGGTCAGTTCGACCGCGGTAGCGGACCTGCCTGCAACGACCGCGGCAAGGTCCTCGGCCGCTGCCAGGCCGCGCCCCTTGTCGACGACCTTGTCGACAAGCGACAGTCTCAACGCCTCGTCGGCGGAATAGACTTCACCGAAGATCGACATGCGCCGGATAAGCTGCGGGCCGAAACGGCGGGCCGCGCGCTGAGTTCCTGACCAACCGGGTATGATTCCGAGGCTGGTCTCGGGCAGGCCGATACGGGCGTGGCCTTCCGCGATCCGATAGTCGGCGCAGGCCGCCAGCTCCAGGCCTCCGCCGAGGCAGTGTCCGTTCAGGACGGCAATGACCGGCTGCGAAAGCCTGGCGAGAGCGTCGAAGCCGGCGTGGCCGTCGCGGATCCAGTGGCGTGCGAACTCCGCTGGACCGAGGGCGCTCCAGGCGGCGACATCGCCGCCCGCGCAGAATGACTTGTCGCCTTCGCCGATCAGGATCAGAACCTTGGCTGCGGAACGCTCCACTGACCTGCACAGCGGGACGAGCGCATCGACCATCGCCGCGTCAAGCGCGTTCAGCTTTTCAGGCCTGCGGATGGTCAACCGTGCGACGGGTCCGTCAACGCTCAGGTCGAGACGGGGGTCGCTCACAACCGCAGCCCTATCGGCTGGTCAAGAAACAGTGCCTCGTCCATCACCTTCAGTTGGGGGGAGACCGAGAGCGGTGTGGCTGCCTGCTGCAGGACGTCACGTTCGAGGTCGAGCCCCGGCGCTATTTCGGTGACGACCAAGCCGTCGGCCGCCAGCCGGATGACGCATCTTTCGGTCACATAGGTGACGTCCTGGCCCTGGCTGCGGGCGCGGGCCCCCGAGAAGCTGACCTGATCCACCTTCGGCACGAACTTGGCGACCTTGCCTTCCTTGTCGATGACCAGATTTCCGTTTTCCAGCCGCATCTTCGCGCCTGCATTGAAATTGCCCGAGAACACGATCTTACGCGCCCGCGAGGTGATGTCCACGAAGCCTCCGGCGCCGGCGGTGCGGTGCGGCGTCGACGAAAGCCGCGAGACATTCACAGATCCGTCGGATCCGATTTCGAGGAACGACAGCAGGGAACAGTCAAAGCTGCCGGCCTGGAAGTATGTGAAAAGGTGCGGGGAAGCGACGAAGGCCTCTGCGTTGGAGGCGCAGCCGAATTTGAAATCGAGCAGCGGCACGCCGCCCACCGGGCCTTGTTCTATCACCCATGTGACGGCGCCGTGCAGGCCCTCCTCGATCAGGATGCGAGGCACGTTGGCGGAGATGCCGAAGCCGATGTTGACGGCCCAGCCCGCTCGAAGCTCCTGCGCGACCCGGCGTGCGATGACCTTGGAGACATTGTATTCAGGCGTACGGAATGTGCGCAGGGGCCGGAACAGTTCGCCCGATATGGCTGGATCGTATGCGGTTCCCGTGGTCTGCAGTTGATCCGGAGCTTCGACAATGAAGTCCACCAGGATTCCGGGGACCCGCACCTCATGCGGCCGCAGCGTGCCTTGAGCCGCGACGCGCTTGACCTGGGCGATGACGATGCCGCCGCAATTGCGCGCCGCAAGCGCCATCTCCATCGCACCGAGGGTTGCCCCTTCCTGCTCGAAGGTAAGGTTTCCCTTCTCGTCCGCCGTCGTCGCCCGAATGATCGCCACGTCCGGCTTGAGGGGTGGGAAGTGGAGCCATGTCTCGCCGTTGAACTCCACGCGCTGCACGATCGGTGACTTCCGTGCCGCGTCGTTCATGGCCCCGCCTTCGAGCGCCGGATCGACAAAGGTGTCCATGCCTACCTTGGTCAACACACCCGGTCGGTGCGCCGCGCCCTCGCGCAGCATGTCGAACACGACGCCTGAGGGGAAATTCCAGGCCGCCACGTCGCCAGCGAGAATGCGCTGCCAGATCAGCGGCGGCTCGGCATTGGTAGGCCCCGATGGATATGAGCCGCCGATGATGCGGCTGATCAATCCCGGCAAGGCGATGTGGTCGACGCCCTTGGTGCCGAACATGTCGCCCGCGGCGATCGGATGGATGGTGGTGATGTTACGGGGTGCCCCTTGGACTGTGAAACGTTTGCCGAGCGCTTCAAGCACGGCGTCCGGACACAGCAGACCGGACGACGAATTGACGGCTACCACCGCTCCGTCGCGAATCTGGGTGACGGCCTCCGCTGCGGACCTGACCTTGCTCACGTTTCCTCTCCACAAAGCTTGAATAAGTAACTAAACAGTTATATCGTTGGTATAACCGCCCGCGGCTTTCAAGGCAAGCTCCGGGCTGACCACAATGAGTGGGAGGATTTCGATGAATATCATGTTCCAGAAGGCGAACCAGAGAGTGTTCGGGACCTTCCCCCTCAAGGGCGATGCGCTGCGCAACGCGATTGCGGCGGCAATCGACACCGGATACCGCGCCTTCGACACGGCCCAGGCCTATGGCAATGAAGCCGACACTGGTGCCGCCTTGGCCGAGAGCGGCATACCTCGGGACGAGCTCTGCATTACGACAAAGGTCACCGTGGAGAACTTCTCGCAACAGCGGTTCATGTCATCCGTCGAACAGTCCTTGCGGGATCTGAAGTTGGATCGTGTCGACATTCTGCTTCTTCACTGGCCGACGCCAGGAGGCGACATCAAGCTCTCGCTTGAACTGCTTCAGGAGGCGCAGGAACGGGGTTTCGCCAGCACCATCGGAATTTCGAACTACACAGCGGCGATGATGCGGCAGGCGAGGCAGATCACCGGCGTGCCGCTCGTAACAAATCAGGTGGAATTCCATCCGCTTCTTGACCAGCGCAAACTGCTGGCGGCCGCGAGTGAGACGGGCATCCCTCTATCGTCCTACTGCTCGGTCGCGCGCGGCGAGGTTTTCAAGCATCCGCTTTTCGCCGATATCGGCGCCACATACGGCAAGTCGGCCGCCCAGGTCGTGTTGCGCTGGATCCTGCAGAAGGGTTTGCCGATCAACACGATGTCCACCAAGCCTGGCAACATCCGCTCGAATTTCGACGTGATGGACTTCACCTTGTCGAGCATCGACATGGGCCGCATCGACGCCATGAATGCCGTCGGTTTCCGCGTTGTTGGGAAGCGGCTGATCCCTTATGCACCGGATTTCGACGCCTGAGCGCGCGAACAGGGAGAGCGAGCAGATCCGAGGCGACTGGCAAATGCTAGCGGTTGCCTCGGATCAGGTCCGACGCATGCTCGCCGATCATGATTGTCGCTGCATTGGTGTTTGAGCCGACCAAGGACGGCATTGCCGAGCTATCGCAGATGCGGATGCCATCCAACCCGTGCACTCGCAGGAGAGGGTCGACCACGGACATCGCATCCTTCCCCATCTTACACGTGCAAGTCGGGTGATACGAGGTCCGACCGTAGCGTCGCGCATAGGCTTCATGGTCTGACTGCGAGCGCACGCTTGTGTCAGGGAAACGGAGCTCCTTGATGAATTTGCGCAGCGAAGGCTGATTGAAGATCTCCCGGCTGATCTTGATGCCTTCGACCGATATTCTGAGGTCGTCGGGCTCCGCGAGGAAATTGGGGTCGACGATTGGATTGTCGCGCGGATCCGGCGAGCGGAGCGTCACGCTTCCGCGCGATTTCGGGCGCAGCGTATAGCTGTTCAACGTGATGCCTGACGATCCTTTCGGAACCGACGGCACGCCTGCCTCCGCGCCGGCTCCCGCCAGGAAATGGAACTGCAGATCGGGAACCGAACCCATATGGTTCCCCGAGGAATGCCAGAAGGCGCCGCCCTCGACCACGTTTGACGTTATCGGCCCGGTCCTGAACAGCGTGTACTGGATACCGGCCCACAGCATCCAGTGCGTCTTGTTGTATTTGTCGAGTGAATCGTGGCCTTTCAGCTGGGCCACGATGTCGATGCCAAAATGATCCTGAAGGTTTTGCCCGACACCCGGAAGATCCTGGATCGCTTCGATGCCATGGTGACGAAGGTGATCGGCAGGGCCGACGCCTGACAGCATCATCAGCTTCGGCGTGCCTATCGCCCCGGAGGTGACCAGCACTTCGCTGTCGGCGTTTATGACCTTCAGTGAGCCGCCGACCGAGCATTCGACGCCAACGGCCCGGCGGCCCTTGAAGACGATGCGATGGACCAGCGACCCTGTGATCAGCGTCAGGTTCGGACGTCCCAGGGCAGGCTTGAGGTAGCCCACGGCAGCCGAGCAGCGGCGGTTGTCGCGCGTTGTGATCTGGTAGATGCCGGCGCCTTCCTGCTTCGCGCCGTTGAAGTCCGGATTATAGGGCAGCCCGTATTCCTGGCAGCTCTGGACGAATGCGCGCGAGACGACGTTCGGATCTGGTATGTTCGATACGCCGAGCGGTCCGTTGGTGCCGTGCAGCTTGCCGGAGAGTATGCTGTTGCCCTCGGAACGGAGGAAATATTTCCGGACGTCTTTGAAAGCCCAGCCGTCCGCGCCTTCCTCGTTCGCCCAGCGGTCGTAATCGGTCTCGTGTCCGCGGGTATAGACCTCGGCATTGATGGACGAACCGCCGCCGAGAACCTTCGCCTGGGCATAAAGAATTTCGCGGTTGTCAGCGTGCTTCTGCGGCGCCGTCACCAGCCCCCAGGTGAGCGGCCCCGTGGTCATCTTGGCGAAGCCGACCGGCATATGGATGTAGGGATGGCTGTCCTTGCCGCCGGCCTCGATGATACAGACCCTTACAGCCGGATTCTCGGACAGGCGCGCGGCAAGCACGCAACCCGAAGAGCCTGCGCCGACGATCACATAGTCGAAACCTGTCGTCATCATTTGATCCAGTGCGCACGCTTGCCGATCTCGATGTGGACGGACTTCACCTGTGTGTATTCCTCCACGCCGTACATTCCGGCCTCTCTTCCCCATCCGGACTGCTTGAACCCGCCGAGCGGCATCTCCGGCCCTCCGGCCATGATCGTGTTCACCCAGAACCGGCCGGCGCGCACGCGCCGCGTCACCACCAGCGCCTTGTCTATGTTCTTTGTCCACACGCTGGCAGCCAGGCCATACACCGTATCATTCGCCAGACTGATGGCCTCCTCGACCGTGTCGAAATGGAAGGACGACAGGACGGGCCCGAAGATTTCGTCGCGAGCAATCGACATCCCGGGTGTGACCCCTGAAAACAACGTTGGCGCGATATACTGGCCGCCGCCAAGATCCAGGGCCTTCCCGCCGGCGACAAGAGTCGCCCCTTCGGCCTTGCCCTTGTCGATATAGCTCAGGATGGTTGAATTCTGCGCATCGGTGGTGATGGCTCCGACCTGCGTCTTCGTCTGCAGCGGATCGCCAACGACTATCTTGGCCATCTTGGCGGCAAGGATTTCCTCAAACTCGCGAGCGACCGAGCGCTCCACGATGACGCGGCTCGACGACACGCAGCACTGGCCCGTGTTGAAGCTTATGCCGAAAGCCGCGCCGTCCGCCGCATCCTCGAGGTCGCTGTCCGCAAAGACGATGATCGGATTCTTGCCGCCCAGCTCCAGGCCGAGCTTCTTGAAGTTCGAGTCGGCTGCGGCATGGACGCATGAGCGTCCGACGGATGTCGATCCGGTAAAAGACAGCATGTCGACATCGGGATGCTCGCTCAAAGCCTGACCAATCGTCCGGCCCGATCCGGTGACGACGTTATAGACGCCGTCCGGCGCGCCGGCTTCGGAAAGGATTTCGCCAAGCAAAAGTGTCGTCGCGGACGTGACCTCGGAAGGTTTGACGACCATGGTGCAGCCGCTGGCGAGGATGAACGGAACGCGTTCGCAAAGGATCAGGAACGGGAAGTTCCATGGTGTGATGAGCCCGACCACGCCGACTGGCTCGCGCAGCACCATGCCGAAAAGGCCGTCGCCGAGACTGTTGAAACTGTCGCCGTGCAACAGCCTTGCGGCGCCCGCGCCGACCTCGAAACAGGCGATGCAGTGATCGATCTCGCCGCGCGCCTGGGAGATCGGCTTGCCGTTCTCGAGGACTTCCCAATAGGCGATTTCATCACGGCGGCGGCGCAGAATGTCGGCCGTCCTCAGCAGCACGCCGGCCCGGTCGGCCCCTGGCAGTCCGGCCCACCGGCGGTCCTCGAATGCGCGGCGCGCCGCGGCGACGGCGGCATTGAGGTCGTCCACCGTGCATCTGGGCGTAAGCGTCACCGGCACGCCGTGGCCCGGCGACCGGCGCTCGAACATGGCGCCGCCTTTGCGCCAGCATCCGTCCGACCAGAAACCAAATTCGCGCGGTGCATCCGGGAGGGCTGCGCGGTCAGTGAAATCGAGCATGGAATGCCTCCGTTCTGGCTGTGCGCCGGCCGTCCGCGATCCGTTGCGGGCGGAACGCGCCGGCGCCTAGTTCAATACGATTTGCGTCTTGAGATCCTGGGGCCGCTCGGCCAGGGTCTCGAAGGCGCGCTGGATGTCATCGAGCGGGAAAGTCGCGCGTGTGAACGCCTCGGTCCGAAAGCGGCCGTGCGACAAAAGTGTCAGCGCGTCGTGCATGTCTTCTCCCATGCCGGCCACCGAGCCCTTCAGACTGTTCTCCTCGAGGATGGTGCGCAGGATATCGACCGGCACCGTGTCGTGCGGCCCGGTAAGGCCGAAGAAAGCGACATGGCCGCCCTTGCGGATGAGCTCGAAGGCGAGCGCATAGAGCCGTGCGGAGCCGACGCTCTCGATCACCAGGTCCGCCCCCCGTCCACCGGTCCTTTTCAAGACCTCTGCCTTAAGCAGGGCAGGATTGGCAACGGCTGCATCCGCACCGGCTTCAAGGGCAAGGCGGCAACGGTCTTCCGACAGGTCCGCGACAATGATTGGGGCGGCGCCGCACAAGCGCATCATCTGGACATGCAGATTGCCGATCGGTCCTGCTCCGAGGATCACGACTGACTGGCCGAAACTCGCGCGCGCCTTGCGCGCGGCGCGCACCACGCAGGACACCGGCTCGGTCAGGGCAAGCACCTGAACCGGCACATCGTCCGGCGCCTCTATGACGAGCCGCGCCGGCACGCAGACATATTCGGCGAACGCGCCGTCGCGCCCGATGCCCACCTGCGTCATCGAGGGGCAGTTGAGGACCTCGTTGCGGCGGCACCAATAGCACTCGCCACAGCCAATATTGACGTCCGCGACGCAGGTCGTGCCTGGCTTGATATGTTTCACACGCTCGCCCGTCGCGGCGACGGTCCCGGCAAACTCGTGGCCAGGCACGAGCGGCAGCCGGTCGGCGGCATAGTGACCGTTGAACATATGGATGTCGGTGCCGCATATGCCGGTCCGCGAGACGCGGATCAAGGCGTCGTCGGGGCCAACCTCCGGTACGGCGACCTCAAGCAGATCGAAACGGTGCGGAGCTGTCAGAACGGCCGCGCGCATTGTTGCCATGGCGTGTCTCACTTCACGGTGCGAAGTTTGGAGCGGTCGATGGTCAAAGCGATCGCGACGATCAGCACTAGACCAAAGACCATTTGCTGCTGCGTCGCGGCGATGCCGAAGTAGAGCATCGAGGCGCGGATGACCGCCACGATCAGCGTGCCGATCGCGGTGTTGAGCACACCGCCGACGCCGCCCGTCAGCGGCGTCCCGCCGACAAGCACCGCGACGATGGCCGGCAGAAGGAAGCCGTTGGCAATCGTCGGCGCGCCGCCCGACAGCTTGACGGAAAAGAGTAGCCCGGCCACTGCGGCCAGCGCTCCCGATATGGCAAAGGCGAGGATCTTGTAGCGGGCGACGTTGAGGCCGGACGCGGCTGCGGCCAGTTCGCCGGCGCCCACGGCCTTCAGCGCCCTGCCGAGGATGGTGCGCCGTTCTATGATCAGGCAGATTGCTAGCAGGCCGAGCGCGATGAAGAGCTCGTGCGGCACGATGCCGGTTCGACCGATCATCCAGCCGAAGGTTTCGTTGCGCTGTGTTGCGTCCATGTTCAGGGCTCGATTGCCAGACAGCCATTGCGCCACCGAGAAGCACACGCCGCCGACGGCCAGCGTCGAGATGAAGGAGGGAACGTACATGCGGGTGGTCAGGTAGCCGGAGAGGGTGCCCAGCGCGAAGCCGGCAAGGATGCACAGCGCGGCAACCCATATGCCCAGCGACGCCAGATAGACCGAGGCAACCACGGTGATCATGTTCGCCATCGACTGTGCCGACAGGTCGATGCCGCCGATATAGATCGCGAAGGTCAGTCCCAGCGCCATGATGAACAGCGGCACGATGTCGCCTGCAAGGCTCAGCAGATTGGCCGGCTTCAGGAAGCTCGGATCGGCGATGCCGACGATCGTCACCAGGACCAGAAGGGTGATCCAGGGGAAGTGTGGCTTGAGGCGTTGGATGTCCATGAGGCCTCTCAGATCATGTAGTGCAGAAGGTCGTAGAGCGTCGGCTTGGAGCCGGGAACGCAGTCGAAGCGCTTCTGGATCTCACCGTCCTTTATGACGACGATGGTGTGGGAAAGGCCGATCGCCTCCTCGAGCGTGTCGGCGACGAGGATGACGCCGACCCCATCGTCGCACATCTCCCTGATCATATCGTACACATCCTCTTTGGCGCCGATATCCAGGCCTCGGGTCGGATGGTCGAGAAGCATGATATCGGAGCCGCCCGACCGCCATTTGGCGAGCACGACCTTCTGCTGGTTGCCTCCGGAGAGGTTGCCGCAATCGGCGTATTCTGAACTTGCCTTGATGGAGAGCTTGCTGATCCACGTCCTGGCAAGGGCACGCTCGTCAGCCACGTCGAGCCAACCCATCCGAGCGTAGCGCGGCATTTGCGAGAGCGTCATATTCTCGTAGACATTCATGCCGGCCACGATCCCTTCGACCTTGCGCTCGCGCGGTACATAGCCGACGCCCCGTTCCACCGCGCCGCGAGCCGTCAGCCCGGGGATGATCTCGCCTTTGACCTTCAGAGTGCCCTTGATGGGCGCGCGCATGCCGTAAATGGTTCGAAGGATCGCTTCGCGGCCGGAACCCTCGGTGCCGACCAGGCACAGCACCTCGCCGGCATGCAGCGTCAGCGAGATGTCGCGGACCCGTCCGGGCAGGCTGACATCCGACAGCTCGACCAGAGGCTTCGTTGCGTCGTAGGGCTTTTGCCGTTGCTCACGATAATATTCCTTGTCGACGTGGCGGCCGACCATCTTGTGCTGAATCGCCTCCGGCGTCGCCGCGCCGCGCGAGACGACGTCGACCACCTGACCGTCCTTCATCACGTAGATGCGGTCCGAGAGCTCCATCACCTCGTCCATGCGATGGGACACGAAGATGAATGAAGCGCGCGCCGTCAGCTCCCGCACGAGCTTGAACAACAGCTTTACCTCTTCCTCCGCCAGCACCGAGGTCGGCTCGTCGAGCAGGACGACCAGATGACCCTGCACCCGTTCCTCCAGGGTCAGCACCTTGGCCAGTTCCACAAGCTGGCGCTGCGCGAAGGAAAGACTTGAGGTGACCGCGCGCGGGTCGATGTCGAGCTTGACCTTGGCGAGCTGCTTCCTGGCGGCTTTGGCCATTGCCTTCCAGTTGACCACGCCCAAGCGCGAAAACTGGTCCTCATAGCCCAGGAAGATGTTTTCCATCACCGACAGGTTGGTGACCAGCGATTGCTCCTGGAACACCATGCCGATGCCCCTTTCCATCGCATCGCGGGGGCCGCTGAACCGCACAGGCTTGCCATCGATGAGGATTTCGCCGCCATCGGGCTGATAGGCGCCGTAAATCACCTTCATGAGCGTGGATTTGCCGGCGCCATTTTCGCCCACCAGCCCGACGATCTCACCGCGACTGATGGAGAAGTCGACGGATTTCAGCGCCCTGACGCCGGGAAACTTCTTTTCGACGGCTCTCAATTCATACATGGCGCCCTCACTTGACGAACGCGACCGAGCGCCGGTCCGTCGACAGGATGACCGCGATGATGACGAGCAGTCCAAGAACGGCGGCCTGCAGGAAGTCGGGCAGGCCGATGACCACCATGCCGTTGTTGATCACCGCGACAATAAGGACGCCGACGAGCGTGTTCCACACTCCACCTACGCCGCCCCATAGCGCCACGCCGCCAACCACGACCGAAGTGATGGACATGAACATGAAATTGGATCCGGTGACCGACTCGGCCTGGCCGAGCTTCGCCACCTGCAGGATCGCGGCTATCGCATAGAAGAAGCCGGCAAGCGAAAACCCCGCCATCCTCACCTGCCGCGCCCGCACGCCCGAGGCGTGAGCGAGTTCCTCGCCGCCGCCGACCGCGTAGAAATAGCGTCCAAGGCGGGTATGGGCCTGGATGAACCAGGCAAGAACGAGGCACAGGCCCGCGACATAAACCATCAGCGGGAAACCGAGAATGCGCCAGGTCAGCAGGGCGCGGAACGTCGGATCGTTGAATTTGACGATGTCGCCGCCAGTCAGCAGGATCGCGGCGCCCGTGCCGACGAATCCAAGCGCGAGGCTCGCCATGAAGGATGGTATTTTCAGCTTGACGTGAATGAGGCCGTTGACCAGGCCGACCGCGGCCCCGACGGCAAGAATGACCGGGATTGCGATCCAGCCGCCCGACGCGAGCGTTCCGCCGAGCGCCAGCATCAGGAAGCAGAACAGGACCGCCGTCAGGGAAACGACACCCTCCATGGAGAGGTCGATGGAACCCATTACGATGATGAAGGTCACGCCGACCGCTACCATGAGCGCGGGCGTAGCCGCGATCGCGATGCGCGCGAAGTTGCGCTGCGACAGGAACGAAGGGTTTATCGCCGTAAACAGCACTATGAGCGCGAGAAGCACCAGCAAAGGTGCCCAGCGGATCGCGTTCTCCCGCGTGAGGATGCGTGGCAACTTCGGCCTCCCGTCCAGGCGTGCCGTTGTGGAAGGGAGCGGCCCTGAAAAAGGGCCGCCCGATCGAGCTTCGTGTTACTTGTACTTGATCTGCCCGTTACCCGGACCCCAGAAGTCCTTCCAGTTGTAGGACGGAACGGTATCGAGATATTTGGCCTTGAAGTCCGCGGCATCCTTGTTGGAGATCAGGATCGTCGGGCCGTAGAATTCGCGGTGCTCCTTCGGCTCTTCGGAGGGTTTGAAGGCGCCGGTCGCTGCATAGTAAGCGAGCGCCGCCGTGATGCCGCCGCCCCAGTGCGGATTGGTGAAGACGGTTGCCAGGAGCTTGCCGTCCATGACGAGCTTTACCGCCTCCGGATTTCCGTCATAGGCCACTATCGGCATACCCTCGATGCCTTCGGCGCGCAGGGCCTCGATCACGCCATACGCGATATTGTCATTTGCGCAGTGAACGCCGGTGATCTTGTCGCCGAAACGGGTCAGGAAAGACGCCATCAACTCCGTACCCTTGGTCGTGTCCCAATCGGCGGGCTGGGCATCGAGAAGCTCGATGTTGGGAAAATCTTTCAACGCGTTCTTCAAGCCATTGAGGCGTTCGATGGCCGGATTGTTGGCAGCAATGCCGCCCAGATGCACGACGCCACCCTTGCCTCCCATGGCCTCGAACAGGATACGCGCCGTCTGCTCGGCCGGCTTCTCGTCCGACCAAGTCATATGCGAGACGTAATTGTCGCCGATGTCCCAAGGATGCAGGTCGTCGGTCTTGTTCCAGATAGTGGAAATGTAGGCGCCGGCATCCCGCACCGCCTCGACCACGGGACGTGCGTTCGGGCTGTCGTTGGCGTCGCAGGCGATTGCGCATTTGCCGTTGGTTTTGGCAAGAAACGCCTTGATGTCGGCCAGCGATTTTTCGGAGGAGCCCTCGTTGATCAGCGAGACGAGGGAATCCTTCGGTTTGCCGAGCGATTCCACGAAAGCCTCTCCACCCGACACGATCGAGTTCCAGTAAGCCGAGGCGCGGTCGCGGTAGGACCAGGCGACCGCCGGGTCAGTGAGAGCCGCCTGAGCGGCGCCGCCGCCCAAGCCGAATGGCACGGCCATGGCTCCCATGCCCGCAGCCGTGGCGAGCAGGAAATTGCGCCGGTTGATGGTCTCGCGCTCGATGAAATCCTTGATGAAAGTCGACATGCTACCTCCCATTTGGCAACGACCCGCAGGCGCGGGCACCTATTGAGCAACGTCGAGAGTCTGGCCGTCCAAACCGCTCCCCTGGTCGCTTAATGCACCATCTAGTTACTTCCTTAACAGGCGAGAGTCAAGCGCCGGCGCAATGCGCGGCCTGTTGACTTCTCGAACAATTGAAATGACTTTCAGCGTATGATGGATCGTCGCCTACACGCTGGAACTGGAATCAAGGGAGCGACCAAAGTGGACGCAACGTCCGACAAATCAGGCAATGTCGCCAAGAAGAAGCGGCTTCGAGATGCCGAGGCGACCAAGCTTCGCATCCTGGAAGCGGCAAAGAGCGATTTCGCCAAGAACGGGCTCGGCGGCGCCCGCGTCGATGTCATTGCGGCAAAGGCCAATGCCAACAAGCGCATGATCTATCATTATTTCGGCAGCAAGGACGGTCTCTTTCAGACGGTTGTGGAAAACGCCTATATGGACATCCGCACAGCCGAGCAGAAACTTCATCTTGACGACCTCGAACCCAGGGATGCCCTTGAACGCCTCGTGCGGTTTACATGGCAATATTATCTGAAGAATCCCGAGTTTATCACCTTGGTCAACAGCGAGAACCTTCACCGCGCAAAGCATGTGAAGAAGTCCGAGCTGATCAAGACCGCCAGCCGCAAGTTCGTCGCCATGGTGTCAAGCATCCTTGAGAGGGGCGTGAGCAGCGGGGATTTTCGTGCGGGGATCGATCCCGTGCAGCTGAATATTACGATCGCCGCCATCGGATACTATTATCTGACGAACCGCTTCACGGGCTCAATTATTTTCGAGCGCGATCTGATGGACAAGGGCGCCCTAGATCAGCGCTTGGAGTTTAATATCGATACCATTATGCGGCTTGTGCGCGCGTGACACTGCCTGTGGACGCTGACGGCGTCGAGATGTTCCGCCCTCCAGCTTGACGATGAAAGAGGCGGCATGAGGCTGATCGGGCCAGTGCGTGCGAAGGCTAAGCGCAGTCGGGCATTCACGATTTTCGGCGTTGATTGAGTTCGGCAACCAGATCGTCGGATAAGCGACGCACGGACATGTTTCTTGTCAGCAGAACCAGCTTTGCGGTCTCCTCAAGCTCTTCGGCCGCGAAAACCGCATCGCGAAAACTGCGGCCCGAGACAACCGGGCCGTGATTGGCCAAAAGAACTGCGGCATGGCCGGGCGCGCGTGCTCGTACCAAGGCACCGGTGTCTGCCGATCCAGGATGTGTGTAGGGTATGAGAGGCACACGCCCCACCCGCATCACGACATAGGGGGTTATGGGCGGGATCGTATCCTCGGGATCGGTGTCCTCGAGGCAAGATAGCGCTGTGGCATAGGTCGAGTGCAGGTGCACGACGCCGGCGGCCTGTGATCGCGACTCATAGAATGCCATATGCAGCGGAATTTCCTTGGTCGGCGCGTCCCCCGAAACGGCGACACCATTCCAATCGAGTTTTGTGAGCTTGGAAGCTTCAAGATATCCCAGGCAGGAATTGGTCGGCGTCACAAGAAAACCGTCGGAGAGCCTCGCCGACAGATTGCCTGAGGAACCGGCGGTATAGCCGCGCTTGAAGAGCGACCCGCCCCAGCGGCAGATTTCGTCGCGAAGCTGCTGTTCTTCCAGTGTCATCAGCTGCTGCCTTTCAGCATGTTCAGGGCGCGTTGAAAGAAATCATCGGCGCCGAAATTGCCCGACTTCAACGCCAGCGCGAGACGCGGCGGCCCGTCGAGAACCAGCACGGGCACGCCGATGTCGATCTCGGAGCCGATGCGCATCGGTCCTTGCCCCAGCGCTGAGGCAACCGCGCCGGACGTCTCCCCGCCAGCCACGATCATGCGGCGAAAGCCGGCTGCTGCCGCTTGCGTGGCCAGCGAGGCGAAAAAATACTCGAACCGACCAGCAAGCTCCGAGCCGCCATATCGAGCCTGCGCCGCCGACACAACCGCCGGATCCGCGGAGGAGAAGACCAGCGGAGCAACGTCCTTGTGCTTTTCGATGAAAGCAAACGCCTGCTTTGCGACCGCGTCGCCGTCGTTGCTCAAAGCCTCGGCGCTCAGTTCCATGGACGGATGCGTTTGCCGGTAGAGCGAAACCTGGCGTCGTGTCGCCGCCGAGCAACTGCCGGACAGAACCAGCGCCGGACCATGCGCGCCCTGGAAGCCCTTGGAGGCGCGGCTGGCGCGAATGCCGAAATTTCCCGGTAGCGCGAGAGCGATGCCTGATCCACCAGTGACCAGCTTGTGACCGGCGGCGGCGCGGCCGAGCTTGACAAGGTCGTCGTTGAGGATCGTGTCGGCGACAACCAGCCGCTCGCCGGCGGCTTCGGCGTCGGTAAGCGCCTTGCCCAGCATCTGTGATCGGACGGCGTGCAACGGAAGATGTCCAACCTTCAGGTTTGTCTGGCGCGCCAGCCAGCGCCGGATATCGGCGTCCGTCATTGGCGTCAGCGGATGGCTTTCCATGCCGGACTCACTAAGCAGCTTGTCCCAGACGAAGAGATGGCCCTGATAGACCGTGCGCCCATTCGCCGGAAAGGCGGGGCAGACGAGTGCCAGCGGCGCCTCCAGTTCATCGAGCAGCGCCGCAGCGACCGGCCCGATATTGCCTTGCGGAGTCGAATCGAATGTCGAGCAGTATTTGAAAACGATCTGCTCGGCGCCATTTGCAACGAGCCAACGGCAAGCGGCGATGGATTGCGCGACCGCCTCGTCGACAGCGATCGAGCGGGTCTTCAGCGAGATGACGGCCGCATCGATGTCCGGTTGTGCCGGATGTGCGGGCGTGCCGATATACTGCAGCGTCCGTGCCCCGGCCTTGGCCAGCGTATTCGCGATATCGCCCGAGCCGGTGAAGTCATCACCGATGACGCCGATCCGCATGGCCGTCAGTCGTGCGTGCGCTGCTGCCAGAAGGTCATGGCAAGCTGCTCCAGATGCGTGCGCATGGCTTGCTCGGCGCGGTCGGGGTCGCGCGCGGCGATGCCTTCATAGATCGCCTTGTGCGCCTCGAAAGCCGTCTTTTCCTGCCCCTTGGCAGCAAGCGTGACGGTGCGCTGTTCCTTCAGCCATTCCGAAATCTGGTCGTGCAGCGCGATGAAGACTGGATTGCGCGCCATCTTCGCCAGTTCGAAATGGAAGGCGATGTCGGTCGAGGTAAACCGCTCGCGGTTGCCTATTGCTTTGCGATTGGCTTCGAGCGCAGCCGCCAGCGCCTCAAGGTCCATGGCCGTCGCGTGGCGGGCTGCCTCGCGCGCCAACCCGACTTCGAAGAACAGGCGAGCGCCCTGGAAGTAGCGATGCCCCTCCTCGGTCGAGAGCATCTGGCGCACCGCCGGGGCCATGCCGGTGAAGATATGCGAGGCGGTCGGCATCAGTACCTTGGCGCGCGCGCCGTTGGTGAGTTCGACGAGCCCGGCTTTCTGCAGCGAGATCAGAGCCTCGCGGATTGCCGGCCGGCCGACGCCGAAGCGCATCTGCAGGTCGCGCTCGGGCGGCAGTTGATCGCCGGGCTTCAGTTTGCCGGACAGGATTTGCGCCTCGAGATGCGAGGCTACGTGCTCGAAGAGCTTCTTGCGTTCTATGACGAGAGGGTCGACCATAGACCTTTCATACCATCATACTTGACAACCATGCAACTGCTTGCAAGGATGACGGCAAGATAAACCAAAACAAGGCCGGATCGGCGAACGGCTTCGTTCGCCGAAAGCGCGTTTCCGACAGCGATCGGAAGCGATGGCACGGCCTTGCCAAAACACCCCGTGGCGGGTCAGGGAGCGAGAAGACATGCGGATCGCCATTTTGGGCGGCGGCGGCGCGATGGGCGGCATTTTTGGCGGATACCTAGCCCGCGCCGGCAATGACGTCACGCTGATCGATGTGTCGAAGCCTGCCGTGGCGGCAATCAACGACAACGGCCTGACGATCGAGGAGAAGGACGGCACTCAGCCGATCATCCGCGTTCCCGCAAGCACGGAGCCTTCCAAGGTCGGGCCCGTCGACCTCATCATCAATTTCGTTAAATGCTACCACACCGATGCCGCGGTCCGCGCCGCGGCGCCGATGATCTCGGGCGATACCGCGGTGCTCAGCCTGCAAAATGGCTGGGGAAACGCACCGCGCATCGCCGGCATTGTCGGCGAAGACAAGGTGCTTGTCGGCCTGACCTATCACGGCGGCACGCTGCTTGGTCCCGGCAGGGTGAAGCATCCTGGTGTGGGGATGACCTATATCGGCGAGCTGAGCGGCAAGACGACGCCGCGTCTGGACAAGGTGATCGAAACCTTCCGCGCCGCGCAGATCGAAACCACGAAATCGGAACGCATCCTGGACGAGGTCTGGAAGAAACTTGCCTTGAACGCCTGCACGCTGCCGGTCGCCGGCCTGCTGCATTTCATGTCGCACGAACTGGTCGCTTTTGACGGGACCAAGTCGCTGATGGCCGCGATCCTCAAGGAGGTCGTGGCCGTTGCCAATGCGCAAGGCATTTCGCTCGATTACGACGAACGTTGGGCGGCCATCACCGGATTGCTCGAGAAGGCGGTTGGCGGCAAGGCGTCGATGCTGCAGGACGTCGAGGCCAGGCGCCAGACGGAGATCGAGGTGATCAATGGCGCCATCGTCGATGCCGGCAAGCGCATCGGTGTGGCGACGCCGGTCAACGACACGATGGTCTGGATGATCCAGGCCAAACAAGCCCACTATCTTCAGGCAAAGGCATAACGATGCCGGCCTTGTCGTTCAGCGTTTGAGGCTTGAGATGGCGGCGCGCCTCGAAGTCTCGCAGCTCTCGAAATCGTTCCCCGGCGTGAGGGCGCTCGACGACGTATCGATGACGGTTGAGCCCGGCGAAATCCGGGCTCTGCTGGGCGAGAATGGCGCCGGAAAGTCGACGCTCGGCAGGATCGTCGCCGGTGTCTATGCCCGCACCAGCGGCGAGGTGCGCCTCGATGGCGTCGCTCTCGGCGAACTCGATGAGAAAGCGGCCGGCGAACTCGGCATCGGCATCGTCCATCAGGAAGGCTCGCTGGTGCCGCAGCTCTCGGTCGCGGAGAACATCTTTGCCGGCCGGCAGCCGACGAAATGGCTCGGCCAGGTCGATGTGAGACTGATGCGTGAACGAGCCCATGCTCTCATCGCCCAACTCGGCGTTGCCATCGATCCAGCGATGAAGGTGGCGTTCTTGTCGCCGGCCCAGGCGCAGATCGTCGAGATCGCCAAGGCGCTGTCGCGCGAGTTGAAGCTTTTGATCCTTGACGAGCCGACGGCGGCCCTGACCCTGACCGAAACCGAAAAGCTGTTCGAGATCGTGCGTCAGCTGGCCAGGGACGGCGTTTCGGTCATCTATGTATCCCACCGCCTCGCCGAAATCTTCTCGCTCTGCAATTCGGTCACTGTGCTGAAGGATGGGCGGCTGGCGGGCACCCGAAAGGTCGCCGAGACCACGACGGACGAATTGATCCGGCTCATGGTCGGGCGCGAGGTCCATCTCGCGCGCTCGGCTTCGCCACGGCAAGTGGGGCCGATCGTTCTTGAGGCCAATGAGATCTCCGCGCCGCCGCTTGTGCGATCGGCTTCGATCACCGTGCGTGCGGGCGAGGTCGTCTGCCTGGCCGGATTGATCGGCTCAGGGCGGAGCGAATTCTGCGAGGCCATCTTCGGTGCCAGGGCCCGCAGGGCCGGTGAAATCCGCATCGCAGGCGCGCCGATCAACCCGCAGGGACCATGGGACGCCAAGCACGCCGGCATCGGCATGGTGCCGGAAGATCGCAAGACCTCGGGCCTCTTCCTGGGAATGGATCTCGTCAACAACATCGCCGCAACGGTCCTGTCGAAGGTCTCGTCGGGCGCCAATTTCTCCAACATGAAGGCCGAGGCGCTGGCCGGCAACTTCATCAGCGAGCTGCGCATCTCGACGCCGAGCGTGCACAAGATCGTCGGCGAGCTCTCCGGGGGCAACCAGCAGAAGGTGCTGCTGGCAAAATGGCTAGCCATGGAGCCCCGCCTGCTCATCGTCGACGAGCCGACGCGCGGCGTCGATGTTGGCGCCCGCTCCGAAATCTATCGTCTCCTGCGCGGCCTCGCTGAGCGGGGCGTGGCGCTATTGGTCGTCTCTTCGGATCTGCCCGAGGTGCTCGCGCTCGCGGACCGCATCGTGGTGATGGCCGAAGGCCGAACAGTCGGAGAACTCGCCGGCGAAGGCGCGACCGAAGAGCAGGTTCTGCGGTTGGCGACCCGGTTCACATCGTCCGTGGCGGACGTACGCAAGGAAGCGGTTGGAGCATGAGCTTGGCACAGATTTCCCGCAACGAAGCGCAGGCGCCGGTGGAGCAGCGCGAGGCCTTGCCGCTGCGCATCGTGCGCCGGCTGGCCAATTCGCGCGAGCTGACATTGTTCGTTCTGGTCGTGCTGCTGGCGCTGGCGATGACCATCGTCTATCCGCACAATTTCCCGACCGGACCGAATATGCGGGCCGTGCTTTTGAACCTCGCGCCCGTCGGCATCCTCGTCTGCGGCATGATGCTCCTGATGATTGCGGGCACGTTCGATCTTTCGGTCGGCTCGACGCTGGCGCTGGCCGGCGTATGGGCCGGCGTTGTCGCGGGCTGGTGGGGCTGGCCCGCCGAGGCGGCTCTCCTCATCGGTGTCGTGGTCGGGGCTGTGGCGGGGCTGATAAACGGGCTGATCGTCACCCGCATCGGCATCAACGCGCTGATCGCGACGCTCGGCACGCTGACCATCTACCGCAGCCTCACCTATGTGACGGCCGGAACGGGCGTCACCCCGATCTCGGACAGCTTCGCCGAGTATGGCCGCGCCGCCGATCCGATCCTGCGCATCCAGTCGCCGTTCTGGGCAATGCTGGTTCTTGTCCTGATCGGCGGCTGGCTGATCGCCCGCACCCGCTTCTTCCGCCAGTTCTATTTCGTCGGCGGCAATCCTCGTGCGGCGCAATTGTCGGGCATCCGCGTCGACAGGCTGATTCTCATCGGCTTCGTGATCATGGGTGCGCTGGCGGGTATCGCCGGCGTGCTTGGGGCGGCGCGGCTGAACAGCGCGGTCGTCAATGCCGGCGTCGGCATCGAACTCAAGGTCATCACCGCGACAGTGCTCGGCGGCGCCAGCCTCAAGGGCGGCGAGGGCACGGTTCTGGGCGGCATTCTCGGCGTGCTTTTCATCGCCCTGATCGAGAACGCCATGATCATCAATGCGGTCGGCGTGTTCTGGCAGGGACTGGTCGTTGGTCTCGTCCTGCTGTTCGCCGTCTCGCTAGATCGCTTCAAGACCGCGGGCCGCGCCTGATCGGGCAGCAAGCGGGGGAAATCCGGCCAGAGCCGGGGGAACTGCAAAAACTGGGATCAGAACCCAATCAGGAGGAAACAGGAATGGACTCTATGCTGAAATCGACATTGATCGCCTTGGGCATGACGGCGCTTGCATCGGCCGTGACGGCACCTGCGCGCGCGCAGGAATCATCGTTTGGCCCCGCCGACGCCAAGGAGACCTACTACTGGATTTCCAACAAGGCCAACCTTCCGCTCTTCGTGCAGTACGACTATGTCGGCATGAAGAAGATCGCCGAGGAACTCGGCGTGAAAGTGGTCGTTGCCGGGCCGACCGATTTTGACCTGCCGGGCTTTATCGCCGCAGTCGACCAGGTCTGCGCGCAGAAGCCAAATGGCGTGTCCGTGGTGGGTGGCTGGGATCCGTCTCTGACGGAATCGGTCAAGAAGTGCCTGGAACAGGGTGTGCCCACCGTTGTCGACGACGGCGATCTGCCGGACTCGGGCCGCTTGGCTTACATCGGCACGAACTGGACACAGGTCGGCGTCGCGCAGGCCAAGAAGATAATGGAGAAGCTGCCCAGCGGCGGCAAGCTGGCCATGATGTCGATCATCAATGCCGGCAACATGCGTGAGGCGGTCGCTGGCTTCAAGGCCTATATCGAGGCCAATGGCGGCGGCAAGTACAACATCGTTTCCAACGAAGATGACGGCGGCGACGCGCAGAAGGCCGCGCAGGTGACGGCCGCGATCCTGGCCGCCAATCCGGACATCGCCGGCATCGCCGGCTTCGACTCGGAGTCCGGCGCCGGCATCGTCACCGCATTGCGCGAGGCCGGCAAGAATCCAGGCGACATCAAGGTGACCGCGATGGAGCAGACGCCCGACTTCTTCAAGACAGCCAAGCAAGGCTGGGTCGACGGCATCGTGGTGCAGAACCGCGAGCTTTTCATCTACTACGCCGTCAAGATCCTGCACGACTACAACCACAACGGTCTGAAGTCCGCCGGCCTTGGCGCCGCCGACGGCGGTCGTCCGGTCCCGGACACGCTCGACACCGGCGTGCTGCTCGTCACCAAGGACAATGTCGACAAGGTGACGGCCGCGCTCGGCGTCAAGTAGTCGATCTGCACGAGGGCTGTCGCCCCCTTCCTCCGGCGGTTCACCCCTGCCGCCGGAGGCACCTTTGAAGCGAACCAACCCGATCAAGTCGCGACCATGGCCGCAACAGTGACACCACAGACGATACCGGACGACGTGGACATCCACGATCCTGCGTTCGTCGCCGATCCATTCTCGGCCTTCGACAGGCTGCGGCGCGAATGTCCGGTGGCCCGGTCGAACAGGCACGGGGGTTTTTGGCTGCTGAGCCGCTATGACGACGTGCGGGCCGCGGCAATCAATTGGCGCGACTACACATCCAGCGTTCCCGGCGTGACGGCCATTCCCGTGATCACGCCGCGCACCGAACCCCAGTTGCCGATCGAAGTCGATCCGCCGCGGCACTCGCGCTACCGCGCGCTGGTCAATCCGGTCTTTGCCCCACATCGTGTCGCCGCCATCACGCCGCGCGTCAGGGCGCTGGCCCGGTCCCTCTTCGAGAAGATGGCTGCGAAGGGACAGGCCGAGATCGTTGCCGAATTCTGCGTGCCGGTTGCCGTCGCCTCGCTGGCGGCCTTCACCGACGTGCCGCTGGAAGATTCGGACAGGTGGATCGGCTGGATCACCAGCATGTTCAACATGAGCGACCCTGCAGCCGGCGCGGCTTCGAGCCGTGAACTCAACGCCTATATCGAGAAGCTGATCGCGGCGCGGCGCTCCAAGCCGACCGACGACTTCATCAGCATGCTGATTGCGGCCGAGATCGATGGCGAACGGCTGGACGACAATCAGATACGCTCATTCATGACCGTCGTCTTCGGCGCAGGTTTCGAGACCACGGCGGATGGTCTTTCGGTAATGCTGCACTGGCTCGCCGAACACCCGAAGGCCCTGGAGCGGCTTGCCGAGGAGCCAGCGCTCGTTCCCACCGCGGTGGAGGAGTTCCTGCGCTATTCCTCGCCGATCGAGATTTTCGGCCGCAACGCCTCGCGCGACCTGTGCCTGCACGGTCGCAATATACGCGAGGGCGATATTGTGGCGCTCGGTTTCGGCTCGGCCAACCGAGATCCATCGGTATTCGAAGCGCCGAACGAGCTGCGCCTCGATCGCAATCCGAACAAGCATCTCACTTTCGGGGCCGGCCCACATCTTTGCGCCGGTGCGGGTGTAGCGCGCATGGAAATGGCGGTGACACTTGAGACGCTGATCGAAGCCCGCTTGAGCCTTGCGCCTGACACGACGAAAGAGCTTCGCTGGAAGACACGCGGCGATCGGCACGGACTTTCCTGCCTGCCGCTCAAGATCGACACGAGAAAGACGAGTTGAACCGATGACGCTTCGACCCACGACCCGCATCCGCTTCCACGGCGTCGCCGCCTACGAGATTCTGACCGAGAACGGCATGCGCATATTGTGCGATCCCTTTCTCGATCAGAACCCCGGCGCCGCAACCAAATCCACCGAATTCGACCACGTGGATCTGGTGATCGTTAGCCATGCGGCCTTCGATCATCTGGGCGACACCGACAAAATCGCTGCCAAATATGGATGCCCGGTCGTCTGCGGCGGCGAGGTGAAGGCCTGGCTGATGGACCGCGGCATCCCCGCAAACCAGATTCGTGCAACCACCTGGGGCATCCGTGTCAAGGTGGCGGGCATCGAGATACAGCCGCTCGAATGTCACCACTGGTCGCAGATCAGGTTGAAGGACAATTCCTTCATATCAGGCGTGCCGATGGCCTTCATCGTCTATGCCGACGGGCTGCGTTTCTACCACTATGGCGACACAGCCATCTTCTCCGACCTGAAGCTGCAGGGCCAACTCTACAAGCCGAATGTCGGATGCATCGGCATCGCCAATCCGCAGGAGGTCCTGCATCTCAATCCGATGCCTGGCGAAATGCTGACGGGCGAGATGAGCCCCTATGAGGGGGTCCTTGCGACCCAATGGCTCGGGCTCGAGACCGTGCTGCCATGCCACTACATCACCCTCGACGGCGACAAGGATGTCGCCGACTACATGAAGCATCACGGCGCGGCGAGGGCGCGCGGCGAGCCTGTCGCCGACCCCTATCTGCTTCGGGCCGGCGACTGGATCGAATTCGACGCGGAAGGCAGGGTGGTGCGCCCCGCAAAGGCGGCATGATGCAGGCCGCCATTTTCGATCAGCCGCGGTCGATCCGCATCGCCGATGCGCCGAAGCCGCTCCCTGGACCGGGCGAGGTGCTGGTGCGCGTCAGGGCAGCGGGCCTGTGCGCCGGCGATCTCTACATCTACACCGGCAAAAATCCTTACGTGATCTACCCGCGCATCGGCTGTCACGAGATCGCCGGCACGGTCGAGGCTTACGGTCAAGGGACCGCCGGTCCGAAGGTCGGGACGCGTGTCGTCGTCGACCCGTTCATAGGCTGCGGCCATTGCTATCCTTGCCGGGTCGGCAAGCGCAATTGCTGCGCCAACCTCACCATTATCGGTGTACATCGCGAGGGCGGCTTCGCCGATTTCGTCACCGCGCCCGCGACCAATTTGAACCCTGTGCCGGACGGGCTGACCGATTTCGAGGCGGCATTCGCCGAGCCGGTAGCCATCGGCGTCCAGGGTTGCCGGCGTGGAATGGTCACCGCCGACGACACGGTCCTCGTTCTTGGCGCCGGTCCGATCGGTCTGGCGATCGTCGAGGTCGCGCGGGCGCTCGGCGCCAAAGTCTACGCAACCGACCTTTCGGCGGAGCGGCTGTCCACCGCCGCGGACATGGGCGCAACTCCGATCGCCGGCGGCGCGGGCCTGCTCGAGCGCGTGCTTGAGATCACGAACGGCGAGGGCATGCCGGTCGTCATGGAGGCGACGGGTGCGGCACCAGCGATGGAACAGACCATCGACCTCGTCGCCGCCGGCGGCCGCATCGTCATCCTCGGCCTCGTCAAGAAAGGGCAGGGCGTCACGTTTCCCGGCCTGGATTTCACCCGCAAGGAAGTCACGATCCTTGGGTCGCGCGCGTCCGTCGATTGCTTTCCCGAGGCGCTCGATCTGCTTGCGTCGGGCAAGATCCACTATCCCAAGATCGCCAGCAGCTTCTCGCTGTCCGAGGCTCCTACCGTTTTCAAAACACTCGCTGACAATCCGATGGCCTTGCACAAGGCTGTCTTCGTTTCGGAGGCCGTATGAAATTCGTGACTTTCTCCCATAAGAAGGCGGAGCATCACCACCACGCCGGCGTCCTCGACGGCGAGGAGGTGGTGTGCCTCACCGAAGCCGGGCTAGCGGCGTCGGTGCTCGACATCGTGCAGGGCGGCAAGTCGGCGCTCGACAAAATTCGCGGCGGACTTACCCAGGCGCCGCGCTATGCGCTTGTCGATGTCATGCTCGAAGCCCCCATCCGCCCCGGCAAGGTTCTTTGCTCCGGCATCAACTACAAAGGGCATGCCGAGGAAAATCCTAACGCCAAGATGCCAACCGAGCCGTTCTTCTTCGCAAAGCTGCCGTCATCGGTCGTCGGGCCGGACGTGGCGGTCGAGAAGCCGGTTCGAACCGAACAGATGGACTACGAGGTTGAATTCACCGCCGTGATCGGCAAGCGCCTGCACAAGGCCGCGGAGGCCGATGTGATGCCGGCGGTCTTCGGCTACACGCTGCTCAACGATATCTCGGCCCGCGACGTTCAATTCAAGGACAACCAGATTACCATCGGCAAGAATTTCGCCGGCTTCGCGCCGATCGGCCCCTGCATCGTCACTGCCGATGAACTGACCAGGCCGGATGATGTGGCGCTGAAGACCCGGCTCAACGGCAAGCTGCTGCAGAATGGCAGCACGTCCGACTGGCTCTTCTCGCTGCCGCGGCTGATATCCTTCCTCTCACACTATGTGCCGCTTGAGCCCGGCGATCTCGTCTCGACCGGAACGCCAGCTGGCGTAGGCGCCTTCCAGAAGCCGCAGATCTTCATGAAGGCGGGCGATATCGTCGAGATCGAGGCGACTGGCATCGGCGTGCTCAGAACGCCGATCGTGGCCGGATAGAGGTATGGCCCGCCCTTTGCGCATTGGTGTGATCGGCTGCGGCTTCTTCGCGCAGAACCATCTGCATTCCTGGCGCGACCTCGCCGAAACGGGAGCGCAACTCGCCGCCGTTTGCGATGTCGATGCCGGCAAGGCGCGCGCGGCTGGGGAGCAGTTCGGCGTGTCGTTTTACTCGGACGCCGAAAGCATGCTCGAGGCTGAGCGTCTCGACGTGGTCGACATCGTCACACGCCATGACACGCACAGGCTGTTGGCGGAGATCGCCATCGCGCATCGCGTTGCCGCGATCGTCCAGAAGCCGTTCGCGTCGACCTGGCAAGACTGTGTTGCGATCGTCGAATCGGCCCGCAAGGCAAATGTATGGCTTGCAGTGCACGAGAACTTCCGGTTCCAGGCGCCGATGCGCGTGGTCCGCAAGGTGATCGACAGCGGCGCCATCGGAACGCCGAGTTGGGCGAGGATTCGCTTCAGGACCGGCTTCGATGTCTACAAGACCCAGCCCTATTTCTATGACGAGGAGCGGCTGGCGATTGCTGATGTCGGCATCCACATGCTGGACCTTGCGCGCTTCTTCCTCGGCGAGGTCGAGCACATATCCAGTGAAGCCCAGAAGCGCAATCCGCGCGTTCGCGCCGAGGATACGGCGACCATGCTGCTGCGCCATGCAAGTGGCGCGGTGTCGGTTGTGGAATGCACGTACGAGTCGCGACGTCTGCCCGATCATTTTCCTGAAACGCTGCTGGTCGTTGAAGGTCCCAAGGGCGCGATTTCGCTTGGAGCCGGCTGCAGGATAACGGTGACGAGCGATGGCAAGACCTGGACGCAAGATGCTGGCGCGCCGCTCCTGACCTGGACCGGTCATCCCTGGCATGTCGCCCAGCAAGGCGTGATCGGCGCATGCGGCCATTTTCTCGACTGTCTGCAGCGTGGCGTCCCAGCCGAAACCAGCGGTGAGGACAATCTCAAGACATACGCGCTGGTCGACGCCGCCTATCGCGCCGCGGACGAACGGCGCGCCATTCAACCCATGCAATGGAATCCCATTCACAACGGAGAGCCTGGATGAGCATGCTTTCCGAAGCGGCCTTTGCGCTGACCGTTGTTTTCGAGCTCGTCGAGGGGACCTTTCCCGAGTTCTACCGGCTCGTTTCGGAGAATGCGGCGTCATCTGTCGAGCTTGAGCCGGGATGCCTGCGCTTCGATGTGCTGACACCGCTGGGACCCCAGAAACCGTCGCAGATCTTCCTCTACGAGATCTATTGTGATCGCGCAGCCTTCGACCTGCATCTTGCTTCCGAGCACTATCGCAGCTTCGATGCCAGCACGCGCGACATGGTGAGCAGCAAGACGGTCGTGACATACAAAGTCGATGAGAACTTCAAGCAGGCGAAGCTGTGACAGCCGATCCGGATCCTGTGGCGCTCTACGGCACCGACGAGCCCCTGCCGGAACGACGGCTTCTGACTGCCGGATCGCTGACCGCTATCCTTGAGGACGGCAATCTGCGGACGATTTCCTTTGCCGGCGTCGAGGTGGTTCGAGCGATAAACTATCTCGCGCGCGATTCATCCTGGGGGACTTACAAGGCCGAGCTCTCCAATGTCTCTGTGGCGACGGAAGGGGACTCCTTCAAAGTAGGCTACGATGGACTCTGCAGCGGTCCGCAAGGCCGCTTTGCTTATCGAATGACGATTACCGGCGACGCTTCGGGCGAACTCAGCCTGGAGGCCGAAGGTGTTGCACTCACCGATTTTCCGACAAACCGCACAGGCTTCGTCGTGCTTCACCCTGCCGAGGCAGCGGGCGGAAAGCTTTCCATCCGGCACAGCAACGGAATGATCGAAGATACGATTTTTCCCTCTCAGATCAGTCCGGATCAGCCTGCATTCGACATTTCGGCGCTGACGCATTGCCCGGCACCCGGCATGACCTGCACCGTCGCCATGGAAGGCGATGCCTTCGAGATGGAGGACCAGCGCAACTGGACGGACGCCTCTTTCAAGACCTATATCCGGCCACTTTCAAAACCCCGTCCATATATCATTCGCAAGAATACGCAGGACCGTCAGTGCATCACTGTTTCCGTGCGCGCCGATGCGTCGGCAACCCAAAGGACAACCGGCGGCGTTGTAACTCTGACGCTTGGCGGACCTGCTGGACGCATGCCATCTATTGCTTTGTTCCTCGATCCAGACGATTTGCCTGACGCGACGGCCAGCGCATCTTTGCTTGGGCCGGTTCCGGAGATCATTGTTCGCTTCGACAGCGCGCGCGGGCATGACGCTCGGATGCTGCGCAAATCAGCCGACCTTGCGGGTGCGCTCGGCGCCCGATTGGCCGTCGAGGCGGTTGTTGAAACGGTCGATCCCTCAGCAGAAGCAGCGGCCATCGCCGATGCGATTCGTTTGTCCAAAGTCGAACCTAGCGCGCTGCTGGTTTCGCCCCGGCGCGAATTCAAGACGCGGCCCTCGAACCATTTGCCTACAGGCGAGCGGCCCGTCGGCGAACTGGTCGATGCGCTCAAGGCAAATGGCATCGATTGCCTGATAGGCGCGGGAACTCCCTCCCTGTTCACCGAATTCAACCGCAATCCGCCGAGCGGAGATGCGGATTTTGTCTTCTTCGGCAACAGCGCGATCGTACATGCCGCCGACGAGCAGTCGGTCATGGAAACCCTGACGGTCTATTCAGCCGTGATGGAGACGGCGCGGCATTTATGTCCTGGCAAGTCGATCTGGCTGGGACCGTGCACGATCGGTATGCGACATAATCCTTACGGACAGTCAGTTGCGGCCAATCCTGACCTTATCCGGATACCTGCCGCCCGCATCGACCCGCGCCAGCAAGCATTGTTCGGTGCCGCCTTTGCCGTCGGCGTGGCGACCCAGGCAGCCGCGACAGCCGCCGATCGATTGATATTGGCAGCACCGACCGGACCGTTCGGGCTTTTGAATGAGGATGGCACCCCGCGATCGTTACAGGCCATCCATGCCCAACTCGTGGCTGCAGCAGGAACCCAGCGCTACGACGTCTCGGTCAATCATTCGGCAGTGGCGGCCGTCGCTTTTCAGCTCGCCGACGAAATCCGCATCCTGGCGGCAAATCTAACGCCGGCGCCGATCGAGATTGCGTTGGCCCCGACGGCAAAACTTCAAGGCGTCACTTGCGACGATCCGGAACTGGTGAATTCTCATCGGGCCAGCCACTCAGTAGGACCATACCGCTCTGTCGCTTTTCAGGTTGCCCGACACGGGAGACGAGGTAGGGGGCCTTGACGAGCCCTACAAATTCGGCCCGGCGACCGATATCGTCGAGCTTCCCGTCACCTGGGGGCTGGACGATTATCCGGCCTTCGAGGTCGTTGCCGGCTGGAACCAGGGCTATTCGAATCCGCGCGACATCGAGGAAATCGGGTGGGATGACTTCCGGTATGCGCTCGAGAACTGCAAGGGCGGCATCTACACGCTCACCATGCATCCCGAATTCATCGGCCGCGGCCATCGCATCATGATGCTCGACCGGCTGATCCAGCGCATGAAAGCCTGCGCGGGCGTGCATTTCACCACGCTCGGCCCTTATGCCGCCGAATGGAATCGCAGAACCCGCTCGAAAAATGGAAGTCGGAAAACCCGATGCGCACCGGCGTCAACAGCTTCCCATCGCTCTGACCGGCCGTGGGTGGCTACGGCAACAGAACGAGCGCCCCGCTGGTCTTGCGGGTTTCCAGGTCTCGATGGGCGTCCGCGGCTTTGGCCAGCTCGTAGGACGCTGGCTGCCCGATCCTGACGGCGCGCTGGCGAAATGCCGTAAAGAAGCGGCCGACATGTGGCGCGAGCTTCTCGGGGGTGTCGGTGTAATGAGCATAATTGGGCCGCGAAACGGTGATCGACTTCGAGGCCAGGCGGTCGATGTCCCAGGCGCCGACCGGCCCCGATGCCTGGCCGAAGCTGACGAGATGACCGCGTGTGGCAAGGGCCGCGAGCGAGCCGGCGAAAGTATCGACACCGACGGCATCGTAAATGACGTTGGCGCCTGCGCCGGCGGTCAGCCGCATCACCGCCTCGCTGAAATCCTCCCGGGAATAGACGATGACATGGTGCGCGCCAAGACGCTCGACGATGCGCGCCTTGTCATCGCTCGACACGGTTGCGATCACGGTTGCGCCGAGATGGCGTGCCCATTGCACCAGCAACTGGCCGATGCCACCGGCGGCGGCGTGGATGAGCACGACCTCGCCTGGCCGAACGGCATGGACGTCGTGCAGGAGAAAACTGGCTGCCACGCCCTTGAGCAGGCTCGCGGCGGCGACCTCGTCAGAAATGTCGTCCGACAGCCGCACCAACAGGTCGGCCGTCATGTTGCGGCGCTCTGCATAGGCGCCGACCGGCGGGCAGGCATAGGCCACCCGATCGCCGACCGACAGGCCGGATATTGCCGCGCCGACAGCCTCGATGACACCTGCCGCTTCCATGCCGGGAACGCCCGGCGGCCGCAGCAGATCGAAGAAGCCAGTGCGGCAATAGACGTCGATGAAGTTGACGCCGATCGCCATGTGGCGGATCCGCACCTCGCTGGGCGCCGGCGGCGGCAATGCGATTTCCTTCAGCTCCAGCACGTCCGGTCCGCCATAGCGCTCGACAAGGATCGCGCGCGTCGTTTCTCGTGTGTCCCGGGGCGGTGCGAGGATCGACGGCGCGGGGATCGAACGGGGTGCCACGCCTGTCGGCGTCGACGGCATGGTTGCCGGCGACGGCCTTGCCTCGGCCGGCATGGCGGCGTCGCGACGTCCGAGGAGATTGCGGATCGCGGCAAAGCCGGCACGATAGATATCTTCGGCGACCAGCTTCACCAGTTCGTCGCGGCGATGCGCTGGCGGGTGGAATTCGGAGCGCCATTCCCAGAAGGTGGCGTTGCCGTCGGTCACCGGCTTCAGCCGTATCGACGCGACATAGCCCATCAACGGCAGCGGCGCCTCGAGCAGGCAGTAGCTCAGCCGGCGCTCCTTGTCGGACAACGCCAGAAGCTGCTCGCGCAGTTCGCCGCCGTCGGCCAGACGGAAATGGCGCACGGCGCCGACCGCGTCGGCCGGCTCGCCGCCATCGATCTCGCTCGACGCGATGGCCGGGTGCCAGCGGTCGTGGCCGTTGAAATCGCGCAGGATGGCCCAGACCTCCTCGATCGGGGCATTGATGATCGTGCTCTGGCGGACCTGGACCATTCGCGGCGGTCAGCGTCCGAAGCGCTGCTTCAGCGCGGTAAGCGCGGCCTGGAACACGCCGCTGCCTATCTGTTGCGTCAGCGCTGCCTCGCGCTCGGGGGCGCAATCGAACTCGGCCTGCCATTCGGCCAACGTCAAATTGCCGTCGGTTATCGGCGTCAGCGACAAGGTGGCGACATAGTTCTCCACCTGCATCGGACTCTCCAGGATCGCGTAACTGCAGGAGAGGTCGTAGTCCGACAACGCCAGCAGTCGTTCGCGGATCCGTCCGCCGTCCTTGAGCGTGAAACTGCGGATGCAGCCGATCCGGTCGGCATGCGCATTCTGCTCGATGCGGCTCTCGGCCACGAAAGGCGCCCAGTCCGGCAAGCCGTTGAAGTCGCGCACGACCTTCCAGACGTCCGCGGCCGGGGCCGGGATGACCGAGGAGACATAGACCTTGGTCATGCTTGCGAGCCGGCCGTGGGCATGGCGGTCCGAGCATTTATTGTCTTGCGCTGCGCCAGATCGACCCCCACTCCGTCGAGCTTCGCTCGACACCTCTCCCCCGATCGACGGGGGAGAGGAAAGGCGCGAGGCGATTCCAACTGGCTCCTTTCCTCTCTCTCCGGAGGGGGGAGAGGTGGCGCTGCGAAGCAGCGACGGAGTGGGGGAACCACTTGGCAAGAAAACACCGCCGTCACCTCAATGGTCGCGGTCGTCATCATCGTCCTTGGCGGCCTTGCCCTTGCCCTTTTTATCGCGGGCGAGGTTGGAAATGTCCTTGGCGTCGCGCAGCACGTCGGTCATCCGTCCGAGCGAGCCGCCTTCGATGCCGATCTCCTTCATCAGATTGTCGATCATCGGCGCCTGCACCCGGTAACGCAGCGCCGAATCGATCACCTCGTCGGTGACGTTGCGGTTGCCGCCGGATCCGCCGTTGATACCGTCGACATGCAGGATCTTGATGCCGTCGATCTTCTCCATCGGCTTGACGCTCTCGCGGATGATGCCTTCCATGTGATCCAGCAATTTACCGCGCAGGCGCCCGGCGCGCGCCTCGCTGGAGAGAAGGTTCTCCGCTTCGTTGATCTGCCGATGGCCGGTCGCGTCGACCTCGTAGCGCTGGGCGGCGGCAAGGGCGTGGATCTTTTCCGATTCCGCGGCGGCGACGGCCGCGATCTTCTGCGCCTCCGCCAGGCTCTTTGCGGCCTTCATCTCGGCGTCGGCGGCGGCCGTCACGCGAAGGGCCTCGCGCTCCGCCTCTCGGCTGGCGGCGATCAGGTCGGTCAGCTTGCGGCGCTCGGCGATCTCGCGCTCGCGGGCGGTCAGGGCCTGTTCCTCGGCCTGGATGGCCTTGGCGCGAACGGCTTCCGACGCGGCGATCGCCGAGGAGCGTTCCTGCGTCTTCTTGGCGATGTCGATAGCCTTCTGGATCTCGGCGATCTCGATCTTCTGGTCGCGGTCGACGCTGAGCTGCCGCAGGTCCCGTTCCTTGATGAGGCGCGCCTCCTCGATGCCGCGCTCGGTGGTGATGCGGGCTCGCTCGACCTCTTCTCCAGCCGAGATCTCGGCTTCCTCGAAGGCCTGGCGCTTGGCGATCTGCAAGGCTTCGAGATGGCGTTCCCTGGCGATCCGCACCTCGTCGACGGCACGTTCCTGCTCGATCCGCGCGGTCTCGGTTGCCTGGTTCTCGACGATCTCGGCGCGGCGCTTCTCCGCCTCCGCCTTGGTTACTTCGAGCGCCTTTTCCGCTAGCGCGATCTGGCGTTCGAGCTCGGCTATTTCGAGCGACTTCTTGCGTTCGATCTCGAGCCCGCTCTGCGCGCCTTCGCGCTCGATGCGCGCCTTCTCCAGCGCAAGCCCGAGAGCGATCTGTTCGCGCTCGGTCAATTCGCGCATCTTCATCTCGGCCTCGTCGAGCGCGCGGCGGCGCGCGATCTCGCGGCGCTGCGTGTCCTCCTCGCTGCGGATGCGTTCCTCGGTGATGCTGCGCTCCTGGGCGAGGCGCGATTTCTCCACCGCCTCGCGCGCGGAAAGTTGCGCCTGTTCGGCTTCCTGGTCGCGTACGGCCCGTTCCCTGGCGAGCTCGGAGCGCTGCGCCGCGCGGCGGATCTCGACTTCGCGCTCCTGTTCAAGGCGCGCATATTCTGTGTCGCGCTCGATCTCCAGCACCTTGCGCTGGGTGTCGAGGTTCTGGTTGCGGATGTCGACCAAAGTGCGCTGCTCGATCTCGTTGCGCATGCGGCGCCTGGTCTCGATGGACTCCGTCAGCTGCGTCAGGCCTTCGGCATCGAAGGCGTTGGACGGATCGAAATATTCGAGGCTGGTCTGGTCGAGGTCGACGATGGCGACGCTTTCCAGTTCCAGCCCGTTGGCGGTCAGCGAATCCGAAGCAAGCGCGCGGACCTTGTCGGCGTAGTCGCCGCGCAGCTCATGCATCTCTTCCAGCGTCATCTGCGCGGCGACGGTGCGCATGGCGCCGGCGAACTTGCCTTCCAGCAGTTCGCGCAGGCTCTCGGGCTGCAGCGTGCGGCGGCCGAGCGTCTGCGCCGCCGCGGCAACAAATTCCCGGCTCGCGCCGACGCGGACGAAGAACTCTGCGATGAGGTCGACGCGCATGCGGTTCCTGGTGATCAGCGCCAGCGCGTCCTCGCGGCGAACCTCGATGCGCAGCACACCCATGTTGACCGGGGTGATCTCGTGCAGCACCGGAATGACGAAGGCGCCGCCATTGACCACCACCTTCTCGCCCAGGAAGCCGGTGCGCACGAACGCCGTCTCCTTGGTCGAGCGGCGATAGAGCCATCGCAAGATGTAGACGGCGATCACCACGACGACCGCGGCAACGATCAGCCACAACAGGAAAGCGCCAAAGCTCTGCGCGTCCATGATTTATTCTCCCCTACACAATCCGGTCAGTGCCAGGCGCCCGGCACCAATTTCGAAGATCCGTCCGCCGTCCGGTAAAGTCCAACTGTTCATGCCCGCCTCTGCAGCTTTGGGCCGATCGCGTGGAAAGCGCTGATCACCGCATCGACAAAGGGCGTGTCGTTGATGTTGGCGCGCACCCGCTCGACATGGCGTTGCGGCGTCCTGCGAACGGTCCGTTCGATCGCTTCGAACAGAGCGTTGTCGGCTTCCGGATCGTGAAAGGGCTGGCCAGGCGCATCGAGCAGCGACACGCCGCCCTCGGGCAGCAGGAAGCGCACCGGTCCGTCCATGGCGTTGAGCCGCCCGCCGATCCATTCGCCGAAGGCCCGGTTCTCGTCGCGGGTCGTGCGCATCAGCGTGACATTTGGATTGTGAATGACGAATTTGCGGCCGCGGAACTTTTCCGGCACGGTCTCGCGCGGCCCGAAATTGACCATGTCGAGCGCGCCGGCCGAGCCGACATAGGGCAGCCTTGTGCGGATCGCCGCTCCGAAACGATCCTCGGTCGCCGGGAAGACGCCGCCGACGATCATGTCGGCCACTTCGGTCGTGGTGAGATCGAGGAAGGCCGATAGCAGCCGGGAGTCGGCGAGATTCTCCATGGCGCGCCCGCCGATGCCGGTGGCGTGGAAGACGAGGCAGTCATAGTCGGCTTCGAGCCGTTTCGTCACCGCCTGCACCGCCGGCGTGGTGACACCGAACATGGTGATGCCGAGGGCAGGGCGCGCCAGCTTGCGCCTGGCGTCCCACGCCTCGGCATTGGGCAGTTGCGCGACCATGCCGGCCATGGCGTGGGCGGCGTTGGACAGCACCTGCTCGGTGATCGAGTTCAGCCCCTGAACATCGGCGACCGAATGGAACATCATGATGTCGGCGCCGCCGACATATTTGGCGACGTCGCCCGCAGCCACCGTCGAGACCATCAGCTTGGGGATGCCGACCGGCAAGACCCGCATGCCGGACGTCGCCAGCGTCGTGCCGCCGGAGCCGCCCGCCGAGATGATGCCGCCGATGCGCGGTTCCCGCTCGATCCAGCGCGCGAAAGCCTCCGCCATGGCGCCGACCGAGCCGCCGCGATCGTCGGTGAAGACGGCCGAGGATCCGCGCGGGTGCATGCCGGCCACCTGCATGGCGGGCACGTCCGCGCTCGACGGCTTTCCCGACGTCGACAGGTCGACGGTGCGCACAGGCAGTCCGAGCGACTTCAGCCGGTCGGCGACGAAGCGCAATTCCTTGCCCTTGGTGTCGAACGTGCCGACGACCAGCACGGTTTTGCCGATGCGCTCGGCAAAGGGGATGGCGAAGACCTTCCTCGGGTCGTCCTGGGGCGCCGTCTTGTCGACGGCCGCCTGCCTCAGTTCGGTGACCGGCACGTTCCAGCGGTTGGGCAATTGGGTGACGGGCCGATAGACGCCGTCGCCCCCCGCCGGCTCGAGCGATCCGGCGGACGCGCGGTCGACGCGATAGACGGCCGCCAGTTGCTCCTTTGCCTGTGCCGCTTCCGTCGGCGTGACAGGCGCTTCCTCGGCATGGCGTCCGACGCCGAGCAGCCGCTGCTGCAGGTCGCGGTCGACGGCGAGCGCGGCCGCGTCCATCAGCCGGTTGATCCGGCCATTGACCATGATCGCGACCTGGCTGGAGACAGCGGTGGCGACGCCGATGTTCTGCTCGATCACGAGCACCGCCATCTCGCCTTCGGCGGCAAGGTCGACCAGCATCTTTTCGACCTGGTCGACGATGATCGGCGCCAGCCCCTCGGTCGGCTCATCCATCACCAGAAGCTTCGGGTCGCTGAGGAGCGCGCGCGAGATGGCGAGCATCTGCTGCTCGCCCCCCGACAGCTGCGATCCGCCATTGTGCCGGCGCTCCGCCAGGCGCGGAAAGGTCTGGTAGACACGCTCGACCGTCCAACTCGCGTCACGCCGATTGCCGCCGGCAAGGCGCAGATGCTCGTCGACCGTCAGGCTTGGCCAGACGCGCCGCCCCTGCGGCACATAGCCGACGCCAAGGCGGTGGATCTCGTGCGGTTCGAGCGCGGTGGTCTCGCGGCCGTCGAAGCGGATCGAGCCGGAGCGCGCGCGCTTCAGTCCGACGATGGTATTGCACAGCGTCGACTTGCCCATGCCGTTGCGGCCGACCACGGAAAGCACGCCGCTCTCCAGCGTCAGCGAAATCCCCTGCAAGGCATGGCTCTCGCCGTAGAAGACCTGCAGGTCTTCTATCTTCAGCACCGCCCTGGGGCTTTTGCCGGCGGGGCGTTCAGCCATGCTTGCCTCCGAGATAGATCTGTTGGACCTCCAGATCGGCCTCGATTTCCTGCGGCGTGCCTTCCTTGAACAGGTGCCCATTGTGCATCATCGACACGTAGTCCGCCACGCGCAGGGCGACGTCGAGATCATGCTCGATGATGATGAAACCGATATGCTTCGGCAGCGCGTTGAGGATGGCGACGAGGTCGCGCCGCTCGGTCGGCGAAAGACCCGCCGCCGGTTCGTCGAACAGGATGAAGCGCGGCGCGCCGGCGAGCGCCAGCGCGATTTCCAACTGGCGTTGCTGGCCGTGGCTCAGCGTCGCCACCAGTGCGTCGCGATGGGCTTCGAGATGAACCGCCTCGAGGATCGATCGCGCCTGCACCATGTTGACGTCGGCGGCGGTGGGCCTCAGCAGCGAAAACCGCTGGCGCGAGACGCCTCGGCAGGCGAGAAAGATGGAATCGAGGACCGACAGCCCCTTGAGCAGCTGCGAGATCTGATAGGTGCGGCGCAGGCCGCGGCGGATGCGCTCGTGCGGCGGCAGGTCGGTGATGTCCTCACCGAAGAAGCGGATGCGTCCGGCCGTCGGCAGGAAGTCGCCGGTCACGGCGTTGAACAGGGTGGTCTTGCCGGCGCCGTTGGAGCCGAGGACCGCGCGCCGCTCGCCGGCCGCGATCCTCATATCGATGCCCGAGAGCGCCACCAGCGCTCCGAAATGCCGCGCCACGCCATCGAGCTCCAGCGCGTAGGCACTGGTGCTTTGCAGACGGTTCGCGGCCAGGTTTTCGGTCACTGACGATGCTCTTGGCGCGTGCCGTTAGGGGCAGCTCGGATTGTCGCGGTTGACCGCCCCGAGCTTCATGAACTCGTCCTCGGGGATGCCCAGCGTCTGGTTGACCTGCGGCACGACCTTGACCAGCTTGTTGAGAAGAGTGCCGTCCGAGCCTTCGGTAACCTCGGTCAAGAAGATGTCGGCGACGGCGTTGCGGTTCTTGTCGAGCGACACTTTGCCGGTCGGCGTGTCGAAGGAAAGCTTCGACAAGGCCTCGCGCAACTTCTTGCCGCCGTCGGAGACGTCGCCGCCAACCTGGTCGAGCGCCAGCAGCGTCGCCTTCATGTTCACATAGTAGCCATGGGCGAAGAGCGACGGCGAGGGGAAGGCTCCCGGCTGCTTCTCGTAGGCGTCGACAAACGCCTTCCAGGCCGGCGCGTCATTGGTGTCGGCGGTCGGTCCGGCAGACGGCGTGCCTTTCAGCACATCCTTCAGCTTGCCTTTCGAAGTCAGCACGGTCTGGTCGACGGTGATCGAGCCGCCGATGAGCGGAGCCGAGCCCCCGGCCTGCTGGTATTGGGTCAGGAAGTTGACGGCGTCGGCGCCGCCGAGCGCCACATAGATGGCATCGACATCCTCGGGGATCGCCGCGATGACGGAGGAGAAGTCCTTGTTGCCGATCGGCACCCAGGATTTCGACGGCACGTGCCCGCCGGCCTTGCAGAACTCGGCCATGAAGCCGAACACCTGCGTGTAGGGGAAGGAGTAATCCTCGGCGACGGTGGCGACCTTCTTGTAGCCCTTGTCGTTGAAGGCGTAGGTGCCGAGGCCGGCCATCCACTGCGCGCCGTCGGTGGAAAAGCGGAAGAAGTTCTCGGCCGGATTGCGCAGCGTGGTGTCCTGCGCTGCCGAGGTGCCGTTGATGAACGTCACGTCCGGCTTGGTCTTGGCATAGTCCTTGACGGCGAGGCCTTCATCGCCCGAAAGCGGGCCGACCAGCACCTTCACGCCGTCCTGCTCGACAAGCTTGCGCGCGGCGCGCACGGCGCTGTCGGGCGAGGCGTCGGACGAGCCTTTGACGATCTCGATCTTCTTGCCGGCGACGGTGCCGTTGGTCTCGGCGACCGCGGTCATGGCGCCGCGTTCGCCGTCCTCGCCGAGCACCGTGAACGGCCCCTCGAAAGTGGCGAGCAGGCCGATCTTGATCGTGTCGTCGGCGGCGAGCGCCATCGAAGGCGCGGTCAGCCCGGTGAACAGCGCCAGGGCCAGCAGTGTACGTCTGTGCATTTTCGGTTCCTCCCGTTTGATTGGTCAGCAGTGCTTCATCCGCGCCAGCCGCTAGGGGCCGGCGCGCAAGGATCCCTGGGCAAGATGTGGCTTGATCCTCCCCCACAACCCAAGAATTCCATCCGGTGAGACGAAGACGATCGCCAGGAACACCAGGCCGATCAGCGTGTTGAAACGCTCGGCACCGACGATGTCGATGGCGAAGGTCTGCATCAGTATGACGACGATCGCGCCGACGAACGGCCCGATCGGATGGCGCAGGCCGCCGATGACGGCGATGATCAGGATGTCGATCGCCACGTCGACACCGATAGTGCCGGGCGAGACGCGCCCGTTGAACCACACCAGAAGCACGCCCGCCAGCCCGGCGAGGATGCCTGCCAGGAACCAGGCGAAGACCTTGTGCGCGGTGACATGATAGCCCAGCGCCCGCATCCTTCGCGGATTGTCGCGGATCGCCTGCAAGGTCATGCCGAAGGTGGAGCGGGAGCCGTAGAGCACTGCCGCGTAGGACAGCGCCGCAAGGCCGAGACAGAGGTAATAGAAGGGTCTCGGATCCCGCCAGTCGATGCCCCAGAACACCGGCGCGTGAATGCCGGCGTAGCCGGAATGGCCGTTGAAGATCGCGTAGTTCTGCTGGGCGAAGTAGAAGGTCGCCGTCGCGATCGCCAGCGTGATCATGAGCGTGTAGATGCCTTCCGTGCGCACCGAGATCCAGCCGATCAGCGCCGACGACACCGCCGCCGCGGCAACCGCGAAGGGGACGACGATCCACCAGGGCCAGCCGAAGCCCAGCACGTTGGAATTGTTGCTGCCGAGGATGGCGACGGCGTAGGCGGCGATCCCGGCGACCGTGATCTGCGCCAGGCTGAGCATTCCGCCATAGCCGGCCAGCAGCATCAGCGACAACGCCAGCACGCCGAAGATCATCGAGTAGCCGGCGATCTGCGTCAGGAAGAAATCCGATGCCACCAGCGGATACAGAACGAGCGCGACGGCAAGGATGACATGACCCGCGCCGATCTTGTCCAGCCAGTTCTGTTGCGGCACCGCGCCGTCGGCGACCGTGGTCAGGCTCATCTCGCCTTCCCCATGATGCCTTGCGGCCGCACCGCCAGCGTCACCACCATGATGACGAAGGTGAGCACCACGCCGTAGGTCGGGAAATAGACCAGGCCGATCTGCTCGGCCAGCCCGATGAGCAGCGCTCCGATCGCCGCGCCGGTGATGGAGCCCATGCCGCCGACGATCACCACGACCAGCGAGGCAAGCAAATAGCGCACGTCCTCGCCGGGTGCGACCGAGAGGGCCGATCCGCCGACCACGCCGGCGAAACCGGCAAGCCCGGCGCCGACCGCAAAGACGATGGCGAACACCGCATGCACGTTGACGCCCGAGGCCGACAGCATGGCGCGGTCGTCGACGCCGGCGCGGATCATCATGCCGACGCGGGTCCTGTTGAGCATCAGCCAGAGCCCGACTCCGATGACGATCGCCGCCGCCAGCACGACCACGCGGTAGAGCGGATAGGTCAGGAAAACCGAAGCGCCGTTCGAGCGCACTGCTGTGATGACTGGCAGGGTCAAGGCGCCGTCGAGCCATTCCGGCGTGGCGATCTGGTAGGTGCCGCCGGCCCACACCGCCAGCATCAGGTCCGCGGCGACGATCGAGATGCCGATGGTGACCAGGGTCTGTCGGAGGTCGTCGCCCTCCAGGCGGCGGAAGACGAAAACCTGCATGGCGACGCCGATGATGGCCAGCACCGCAAAGCCGGCGGCGACGCCGAGCAGCCAGTAGCCGGTGCGGCTGGTGACCTCGTAGCCGATATAGGCGCCGAGCAGGTAAAGCGAGCCGTGCGCCAGGTTGATGTTGCGCATCAGGCCGAAGATCAGGGTGAATCCGCTGGCGACCAGGAAATAGAGGCCGGCGAGCGTCAGGCCGTTGAGGATGGCGCTGACGAAGGCCTTCTTGGAGATCAGGATCGCGTTCAGCCAGGCGGGCCAGACGGCGAAGACCAGCCAGGCGACGATCGCCGCGGCCAGCAGGCCGACCAGGCCCCAGGCCTGGCGGCGTGTCATGCCGCCGCCCGACAGCTGCGAGGACGATGGCTGGTCGAGTATGCTCATGCGGTCAGCCGCCGGCGCTGCTCGTTCATGCGCGGCGCCTTGTGGAACTTACCGTCTTTCATGATGGCGAGGATGCGGTTCTTGTCCTGCAGGATGCGCACGTCCGAAATCGGGTCGCCGTCGATCAGCAGGATATCGGCGAGGTAGCCTTCCTTGATCAGGCCAAGCTCGTCGCCCATGCCCATGATCTGGCCGCCATATTTGGTGCCGGCCTGGATCGCCTCCATCGGCGAGAAGCCGAGCATCTCGACGAAGGTCTGGATGTCCTTGGCGTTGGTGCCTTGCGGCGTCCAGGCAAAGCCGTAGTCGCCGCCGATGCACACGCGAATGCCGCGCCGGTGCATCTTCTTCATCGTGTCGACGCACATTTCAAGCTCTCGCTCATATTCGAGCGACAGCGGCGAGCCGGGCTTGATGCCCCATTGCTCGGCGTACCGCGCGGTGTTGATCAGCCATGCGATGCCCGGCGCCACGAAATGCTTGTCCTTGACCGCCTCGAGCATGTCGAGCGCTTCCTCGTCGGCGAAGGAGGCGTGGTAGATGTTCTGGATGCCGTGGCGCACGCACTGCTTGACCGAGCCGGAAGAGCGTGCGTGCGCCGACAGGACCTTGTTGCGGCAACGCGCCTCGGAGGCGGCCATGGCGACCTCCTCTTCCGACATCGGCGTCTCCTCGGCGCCCATGCCGGTGATGCTCTCGCCGGATAGGTTGAGCTTGATCGAATCGACGCCGTATTTGATCAGCTGGCGCACCGTGCGGCGGATTTCCTCCGGACCGGAGACGACGATGCCGAGATTGAGGCCCTCATGCGGAATATGCGAGGGCGCGGAATCGCCGAGGCCGCCGACCGTTGTGATCTCCGGTCCCGCCGCGAGGTAACGCGGTCCGGGAAACCGGCCCTGGTTGATGAACTTCTTAGCGACGACGTCGAGCCGCGGCTTGGCGGCGGCCGCGCCCCGGCCGGCGGTGAAGCCGGCATCGAGCACCAGCTTGGCCATCTCCATGGTGACCAGCATGTGCTCCTCGATTTCCATCATCTGGATGGGATCGATGCCGGGCGCGTTGTTCCAGGACAGATGCAGATGCGCGTCGATCATGCCGGGCATCAGCGTCGCGCCCATGCCGTCGATCACGGTGACGCCCCCTGGCGCGCCGCCATTGTAGGAAGACGACGCGGAGGAGCCGAAGCGGGACGAGCCCTTGGTGATCTGCTTGATGCGGTTGCCCTGCACCAGCACCTCGCCGGTGTAGGGATATTCACCTGATGCGTCGAGCACGCGCACATTGGTGAAGAGCGTGCTTCCCGACCCGTTTCCGGCCCAGTTTTCGTCTGCCATAACAAGCCTCCCAACTTGCCGAGCGCGTAAGTCTACGCCCGATCCGAAATCCTCACCTATCAACCCGTCTCAAAAAATCGGCGAGCTTCGAGCTGCTCTCGCGCGGACTTTCCACCGTGGCCCAGTGTCCGCACCGATCGAGCGAGGAGAATACGGCTCCCTTGATCTTGTCGGCAAGCGCCTGGGCGACGCCTGGCGGATTGACCGTGTCGGCATCGCCGGTGACGAGCAGGGTCGGCGCCGAAATCCGGCGCGCATCGACAGCTGTCGCCTTGGCCAGGGCCTCGCAGGTGCGGGCATAGGATTCGGGGTCCTGGCGGGTGATCGATTCCCGCACGAAGGCCGCTGCCGCGGGCGATGTCTCCCTGGTGTGCGCCGAGATCGCGTTGGCGACGATCTGATCGGCGATGTCGGCGATGCCGCCGGAGCGTGCCAGACGGGCTCGGTTGGCCAAGCCTTGCCGGGTCGCTTCCGCAGGTTCGGCCAAAGCGCCGAACAGCGCGAGCGAAGCTACCAAGGAGGGCTGTGTCGCCGCGATCTGCTGGCAGATGATGGTGCCCATCGAATGGCCGACGAGGTGCGCCGACGTTACGCCCATGCCGGCCATGGCGCGGATCACGGCTTCGCTCATCCCTTCGATGGTGAGCGGCTCGATCGGCTGCGGCGAACGGCCCGAGCCCGGCAGGTCGAGCCGGACGACGCGGTAGCCCGACAGCGCTCCCATCTGCGGCTGGAACATGTTCGAAGTGCCGCCGAGGCCGTGGATCATCACCACGGCCGCGCCTTCGCCTGTAACTTCCCCGACGACCTGGCCGACAGTCACGGTCGTCATTGCGGCCTCTCCACGAAGCGGTTCTCCAGCGTGCCGATGCCGTCGATCTCGATGCGCACGACATCGCCGGGCTTGAGATATCTGGGCGGGTCGAAGCCGATGCCGACGCCGACGGGCGTGCCGGTGGCGATGATGTCGCCGGGCTTGAGCGTGATACCTTGCGACAGCGTGGCGATGATGGTCGGGATATCGAAGATGAGCAGCGATATCCTGGAGTCCTGGCGCAGGTCCTCGTTGACGAAACAGCGGATGCCGGCGCTGGCGAGATCGAACTCGTCCCTGGTGACGGCCCATGGACCCATCGGACAGAACGTGTCCTGCGATTTGCCGATCAGCCACTGGCTGTATTTGCCTTGCAGGTCGCGCGCCGTGACGTCGTTGATGATCGTGTAGCCCCAGATGTGGTCGAGGGCTTCCTCTTTCGAGATGCCGCGCCCGCCCTTGCCGATGATGACGGCGAGCTCCGCCTCATAGTCGATCGCTGTCGACACGGAGGAGTCGATCAACACGCTGGCGTGGTTGGGGACGACCGATTCCGGCACTTTGGAGAAGATGATCGGGTGTTTTGGCACCGCGCCGGCGCCGGCGCTGGAATCGAAGCCGCTGCGGGCGAATTCGTGCGCATGCTCGTAATAGTTCTTGCCGACGCAGAAGATGTTGCGGCGTGGCTGTGGAATCGGAGCTTCGATCTCTACGCCCGCCAGCGGAACCGGGGAGAGGGTGCGCGGCAGGCCGGCTCCGTTGCGTTCGATCAGCGCCAGCAATCCGGTCTCGGCGCGCTCGACGGGGAAATCGAAGGGGGCGACAGTCTGGGCGGCAAGATCGACGAGGCCGACCCGCCTTTCGCCGGCGAGCGAGAAAGTCGCGACCCGCATGAATTTCCTCCCGTGAACCAATTTTGAGCCAATTTTCTGCTCTTTTGAAACACGCTAGCGCCAATTGGCTTAGGCCGCAAGCCGGATTCGGATTGGCTGCTTGAAATAATTCCAACGCTCGCGGCCGTACAAATGTGGGCCTGTTTGCAGGCCTGCATGATGGACGGGCGCACGAAAAGCTGCTATGAATGGTTCATCATTGGATCAGATAAACGCTGCCAAATATGCCCAAGCTGGTTGCCAACGACATCGCCATCGCCTTGAAGAAACGGATTTCGCTGGGCGAATGGATGGAAAACGGCCGTATGCCGCCCGAGCGTGACCTGGCGAGCGAGTTCGGTGTGGCGCGCAACACCGTGCGCCGCGCCGTCGGCCTGCTCGAGGATGACGGCACGGTCGTACGGCATGTTGGTCGCGGAACTTTTTTGACGGCAGCCAATCCCGATTCCATGGCCGCGACCGTCGCGCGGATGGAAGGGACCAGCCCGGCCGACATGATGGAGATCAGGCAGTTGCTGGAGCCGGCGGCGGCATCCTTCGCCGCGACCAACGCAAGCGCCGGCGAATTGAACGCAGTGCGCGAGGCGCACAAGATCGCCTGCGCATCCCAGGATATGCCGACGTTCGAGCACTGGGACGCGGAATTTCATCACCGCATATTCGCGTGCTCGCGCAACGACTTCCTCAAGGAGATCCACAATCTCATGCGCGTCCTGCGCAATCAGCGGCCGTGGTTCGAGATGAAGAAGCGTTCCTTCTCGGAGGAACGCCGCGCCACCTATTGCAGCGAGCACCAGCTCGTCCTGGATGCCTTGCTGACGCGCGACTCCGAAGGCGCCAGCAACGCGATGCTGACGCATCTGAGGACCGTCGAGCGCAATCTTCTGGGGAGGTAGTCGCCCCGATGAAGGACCCCGAGTCGACATCGCATGAGGATGCCACTATATAGCGCCTGCTCCAGCTAAAGCCGGGGCAACGTTGACCGGAAAGCTGTGACACAGTCTGTGCTACCCATCGTGATACAAATGCGCTGTCGAACATAGAAAAAAGCCAGCAAAAACAACAACGGCGGCCTTCTGTCGATCCCGGCCAACAATGCCATCATTCTCAACGATCTGAACGTGCACCTTCAACCCTTCCATTCCTTCGGTTTCGCGAACCACGGGCAAGATGTCTTGCCGGTCGAGGCCGACTCGGCTCGAATGGGGGGCGGACGTTCATGGCTACCAACCGGCTTAGCCGCTAGGGAAGAAGCAGTATGAGTGAACATGCGATCGAGTTCTTGCGCGGATGGATTGGCGAGAAAGTCCAATGCCAGCATTCGCCGATCAAGATCGAGCAGGCCGAGACCCTTGCCAAGGAGTGCTGCGCCAAGGCCGCCGAGGCAGGCATTCTCCTGGAGGACATCCAGGAAGAGGTCGGCGACATCCAGGAACTGATCGCGTCGCGCCTCGAGGAGGCCGCCGAAGAGGGCACCAGCGAAGCGAAGCCCGACAAGCCGGCGGAATAAACAGCCGCCTGCCACACGCCGGCTCTTAGAGCAATTCCAAGAAAAGTGTGTAACGGTTTTCCGTCCGGAATTGCGTAAAAACAAAAAGATAGAGCGTTTCCGTGAAACGCTCTATCCGAATTTTTCCTTCAGCCACGTCTTCGGCTGCGCCGGCACGAAATTGCCGTCGCGCCCCGTCATATCCTCATTGGCGACCAATGCGTTGAGGATCGCTTCCTCGACACCTTGCACGACCGCGTCGAAGAACGGGTCGATGTCGACGTCCGGGATGAACTCCGCGCGGGCGATGCGGCCGGAAGCCGCCTGGGTGGCCTCCGGAGCGCGATACTGAAGGAGCGCAGGCGCGGCTTGCCCGATGGCGTGCGAAGATGCGGGTCGTGGTTGCTCATGGAAACCTCAGAACAACGAGCCCTGATTGCCCGGCTCCCTGGCTTTCGCGGGCGATTTCGCGGCCAGCTTCGGCCGTGCGCCGCCGCTGGTGGCGATGGCTTCGGCATTGCCGTCGGCGAATTCCAGCTGCAGCGCCACGCCGGGCGCCACCTCCGCGACCCGCTTGATCACGGCGCCGTCAGCGTCCTTGACCAGCGCGAAGCCGCGCGCCAGCACGGCTTTGTGCGACAATGTCGAAAGCAGCCGGTCCGCCTGGGTGAGAGCCGCGCGCAGCCGGTCGAGCCGCCGCGCCGTCGCCTGGTCCTGCCTGCGCGACAGTCCGGCCAATGCGTCGACCTGCAGCTTCTGCCGTCGGACAATCGGCGCCGGCGACAGCCGCGTAGAATTGCGCTGAAAGCGCGCGCGGCGCTCGCGCACGATGGCGAAGAACGCGGCTCGCGCCCGGGCAATGTCGCGGCCGGTCAGCGTGCGCGCTTCGTTGAGGCGCCGCGACAGGGTCGCCGGCGTCAGCCTTTGCCGCTCCAGCGTGGCTCGCTTGCGCTCGATATTTACCGTCAACCCGCGGCCGAGCCGGCTCGTCGCATCGTCGAAACGGCGGCGCGGCAGCGCCAGCAACTGGTCGGGCGAGGGGAGTGCCCGCGCCGCCGCGCGCACCGCCTGGCGCTTGCGCTCCAGATGCCGCGAGGCGCAGGCGTTGAGCCGCGCGCCGAGACTGGCGAGCGTCGCCTCCAGCTCCGCCCTGACCGGTACGGCGATCTCGGCCGCACCCGTCGGCGTCGGCGCGCGCATGTCGGCGACGAAGTCGATCAGAGTCGTATCGGTCTCGTGCCCGACGGCCGAGATCACCGGGATGGCGGACGCCGCAACGGCCCGCGCCAGCCCTTCGTCGTTGAAGCCCCAGAGGTCTTCGAGGCTGCCGCCGCCGCGCGCCACGATCAACAGATCGGGCTGGCGGATGGGTCCCTCCCATGTCAACGCGTTGAAGCCGTTGACCGCAGCCGTGACTTCCCTGGCGGTCGTGTCGCCCTGAACCCTCACCGGCCAGACCAGCACATGGAGCGGAAACCGGTCCTTGATGCGATGGATGATGTCGCGGATCACCGAGCCGGTCGGCGAGGTGACGACGCCGATGACTTTGGGCATGAACGGCAGCCGGCGCTTGCGGCTGGCATCGAACAGGCCTTCGGCCTGCAGCCGTCGTTTGCGCTCTTCGAGCAGCGCCATCAGCGCGCCGGCGCCCGCCGGCTCAAGATTGTCGATGACGATCTGGTAGTTGGATTTGCCGGGATAGGTCGTCAGCTTGCCGCTGGCGATCACCTCCATGCCTTCCTCGGGGCGGAACTTCAGCCGCGCCATGGTGGTCTTCCAGACCACGGCATCGATCCGCGCTCGGTCGTCCTTCAACGCGAAGTAGGCGTGGCCGGACGAATGCGGGCCGCGATAGCCGGAAATCTCGCCACGCACCCGCACATTGCCGAAGGCGTCCTCGACAGTGCGCTTCAGCGCGCCGGAAATCTCGCTCACTGTGTATTCGGTGGCGTTGCTGCGTGATTCGGTTGCTGTTTCACTCATTTGGCGATTGGGGAACGCTTATCGGCCCGCGTCAAGCGCTGAGAAACCGCGCTAATATTATAACGCGATCTTAAGCCCGATTTGCTTTGACAGGCCCAGAAGAGCCGGCCGGGGACTTGATGAGCGTACGCCAAACCAGCAGCCCGTTGACCCGTCAGGTCACCCTGACCGTGCTGACGCTCGCCGCATTCGCTTTGGCCATCGTCGTAGGCTTCGGCTTCTACGCGGCCAGCCAGGCCGATGATGCCTCGCTCGTACGACAAAAGATGTTCATCGCCGATGGTTTGAAAGACCAGATTGCGTCTGTTCAGCGGGAGCAGGAAAGCGTTTCGGTCTGGGATGACGCGATCATCAATGTGAGGGCAGGTAACCAGACCTGGATCGAAGAGAATCTCAGTGTCTGGATGTACACCTATTACGGTCACAACCGGGTCTATATTCTCGACGCCGCCAATCATGCGATCCACGCCATGCGCGAGGGCAAGGTGGTCGACGCTTCCGCCTATGGCGAGGACCAGCCCACGCTTCTTCCCATCATCGAAAAACTGCGTCGCATGCTGGCTGGGCCGCCGCAGACCGATGCGTACGGCCAGCCTGCGAAGATGATGGCCGGGGATCTGGTGTCGCTCGACGGCAAGCCGGCGATCCTGAGTGTGATGCCGCTGGTGCCGAGCTCGGACAGGATCACCCAGGCGCGCGGCACCGAGTGCCTGCATGTGTCGGTCGAATTCATCAACGACGCGGTGATCGGCAAGATCGCCGGAAAGTACCTGCTTGATGGCGCGCGGCTGGTGCCTTTGTCACAGGCGGCTGGCCCAGCCGCCGTGCCGCTGGTCGATTCGCGCGGCGTCATCCTCGGCTATATCGGCTGGGAGCAGCTGCGGCCCGGCCTTGCCTTGGTGCGCGAGATCGCTCCTGCCTTGGCGGTCGCGCTGCTGTTGGCGGGCGGCGTGCTGGTCTTCCTGTTGCGCAGGTTGCGTCGCGCCTCGGCCGCGCTGCAGACAAGTCAGGACCAGGCGCAGTATCTCGCCTTCCACGACACGCTCACCGGCCTGCCCAACCGGGCGCTGTTCGAGGACCGCTTGCGGCGCACGCTGCTGTTCGCCAGCCAGGACAGAACGCGCGTGGCGCTGCTTTACCTCGACCTCGATCGCTTCAAGCATATCAACGACACGCTCGGCCATCCGGCCGGCGACGAGCTCGTGCGCCAGACGGCGGCGCGGCTCAAGCACACGATCCGCGAAGTCGATACCGTCGCGCGACTCGGCGGCGACGAATTCGCCGTCATCCTGCTTGACGTTCCCAACGCCGGAAGCGCCGAGGACATCGCCGAAAGGCTGCTCTTGAAGCTGCGCGAGCCGTTCCGGCTGATCGACGACCAGGTCTTCGTCAGCGCGAGCGTCGGCATCGCGCTGTCGTCTGGATCGGACACCGACGCGGACGACCTGTTGCGCAAGGCCGACATCGCGCTTTACGAGGCCAAGAAGAACGGTCGTGGCCGCTACGAGCTGTTTGCCGGCGACATGGACGATCTCCTGTTGCGCAAGCGCAGGGTCGAATCCGAACTCCGCAAGGCGCTCGACGGCGAAGGTGGCATCAAGCTCGCCTATCAGCCGGTTTTCGCGGCCGACGGCCGCGGCATACTGGGGGCCGAAGCGCTGATCCGCTGGGGGCATGAAGTGCATGGTGCCTTGCCGGCCGCGCAATTCATCGCGATTGCCGAAGAGCGCGGCCTCATCGGTGAGCTCGGCAAATGGGCGCTGGGCGAAGCCTGCCGCTTCGCGGTCACGACCGAATTGTCGTGGATCGCCGTCAACATCTCTCCGATGCAGCTGCGTAACATCGGCTTTGCCGAAGAGGTCGCCGAGATCCTGAGCGAAACCGGGCTCGACCCGTCCCGCCTGCAGCTAGAGACCACCGAAAGCGTGTTGCTCGAGCACGATGACGCGATCGGCACGGTGATTGCCGCGCTGCGCCAGTCCGGCGTGCGCATCGTGCTCGACGATTTCGGCACCGGCTATTCCTCGCTGAGCTATCTGCGCCGCCAGGCGATCGACAAGCTGAAGATCGACCGCTCTTTTGTGCGTCTGCTCGACGAGGACGAAAGCGCCCGCGCAATCGTCAAGACGCTGATCGAGCTGGCGCTGGCCCTCAAGGTCGAGGTGACCGCTGAAGGCGTCGAGACCGACGTGCAAAAAGTCTTGCTGGTCGGCATGGGCTGCCACCAGTTGCAGGGCTATCTGCTGTCGCCGCCGCTGGAGCCCGGCCAATTGCTTGCGCTGCCGGGTGTTTCGTCCGTCGACCGGGAATTTTCGGCAGCTCGCGCCTGACTTTACCAGCCAGGCATGATCTGGTTCGCCTTGACCCGCTTCATCTTGGCGAAGGCGAGCGCGGCGAAATCGAAGCTTCCCGCCTCCTCGCTGACCGGCACGGAAATGTTGTCGAGGCTCTCGGCGATATGGCGGGCCAAGGCGTCGACGATTTCCGGCTGCGAGGTCTGGCCGCGCATGATGCCGATGCGGCAGTCCGGCAACTGGCCGAAGCCGTCGGCCTCGCCGAGCACGCGCATGCCGGGCCGGAGCGCGCATTCCGGCAGCACCGAGACCGCCAGGCCGGAAAGCACGGCCGCGGTGATCACCGTGGCCGAGAAGCTGGAGAACAGCACGCGGTATTCGCGGCTCTGCCGGTCGAGCACGTCGACCGCGGCGCGCCGCCAGATGCAGTTCGGCCGCCCGAACGCCATCGGCAGGGTTTCCTGCTCATGCGTGGCGTGGTTGGCCGAGGTGACCCACAACAGCGGCTCGCGCCGCACCACCTCCGACTGGCCGCGCGTGTCGTTGTGCGTCACCAGCGCCAGGTCGAGATTGCCGCGCTTGATGTGCTCGACCAGCCCCGGCGTCGGCTCGCAGACGACCGTCAGCTCGACGCGCGGGTTGGAGCGCGAGAAGCGCGCCATGATCTCGGGCAGGAAGCGGTCGGCATAGTCGTCGGGTGTGCCGATGCGGATCGTGCCTTCCAGCCGCTGGTCGTCGAAGGCGGCCAAGGTCTCTCGGTTGAGGTGGATCAGCCGCCGCGCATAGGAAAGCAACCGGTCGCCTTCCTCGGTCAGCTTGTTGGTGCGGCCGTCCTTTTCGAACAGCGGCTTGCCGATCCGCTCCTCCAGCCGCCGCATCTGCATCGACACCGCCGACTGCGTGCGGTGGACCTCCTCGGCCGCGCGGGTGAAGCTTCCCGTGTCGGCGATCGAGATGAAGGTCTGCAACTGATCGAGGTCGAGCGGCGCTTTCATCGGTCCAACCTATCATTGATGTTGATGCTACAGATTAAAAACATTCGTTGGATTAATCAATCGCGCGATGGCAAATTGGCATCGTCCACATGAAAGCAGTGCATGTCGCCCAAAAGCGGCCCCCGGGTTTGGCGGCAACGACATGCATCACGTCAATGAATGGAAACCGGAACGGCGCTTCTCCCAAGGCGCCGCTTGCCTGGTTTCGTCCGCTCGACTCCTGGAAGGAGAGACTGACATGACCACGATTGAATTCGCTTCCGAGACCCCGCGCATCACCACGCGTCCGGCCGTTGCGACGCGTGCGCTCAATGCTCTCGCCAACGCCTATGTCGCCTGGAAAAATCGCCGCGCCTTCTATCGCCTGGGCGAGATGTCGGACGCCGAGCTTGCCGATATCGGCCTGACCCGCGCCGACCTCCATGTCGCCGTCGCCGTGCCCTTCGGCCGCGACCCGACGGTGAAGCTGCGCGCCATCGCCAGCGAGCGCGCCGACACCATCGAGGATCTCGCTCGTCAGGTAGCCTGAACGGCCGCGTTGCCTGGATTTCCGGTCGCGTTGAACCTTTTCACGGCTCGGCGCGACCAAGTCTCATGCAGGCTCCCACACTCCCTGCCGGTTCCCCGCCGGCCAGCCTGCACATTGCCCGGTTCCTCCTCCAGGACCGGGCATTTTTCTTTTTGGCTAGAACTGGTCGATGAATTCAGCCAGCCGTGCACCGGCGAAGATCAGAATGCCGAAACTCAGAAAGCACAGAGCTAATATCCCATAGCCGGCGCGATTGCTTTCATCGACGCTCTTCCATTGCGATGGCAATGGTTTGCCATGCTTCAAGGCGTCGCGGATATCGCTGTACCCGGGGGCATTCCGTGGATTGACGAGGTCGTAACGAAAAAGGGCAAAGGCAGCGCCTATCGTTGTCGCCGCCATTAGGCCTTCAACGATCACTTCGCCCAGGGTCATTTGGATACCCACCGCATTGGGCGACCTACCGCCGGTCCATGTCGCGCTTGAACTGGTCGAAGATCGTCCCGACGCTCTTCTCATATTCGTCGCGCTGCTGAGCGCCGGTCTCGAACATCTTGCCGAAGATGTCGTCGAACGGGTTTCGCGGCCGGCCGCTCGGATTGGTTTGCGGCTGTTGCGGCGCGCTTGGCTGCGGTTGGCGCTGCTGCGGCTGCGGCGCCGGCTGCCCACCCGGCAGGCCGAAACCGCCGCCACCCTGGCGCAGCATCTCCTCGTAGATCTTGCCGAGCGGGTTGTCGCCATAAGGGCTTTGTGTCGGCTGTGTCTGCTGCGGCTGCTGCGGCGCGCCGCCGCCGAACATGTCCTTCAGCACCTTGCCGAGCGGGTTTTCGCCATAGGGATTGGGCGCGGGCTGCGGCGCCTGGCGTTGCTGCGGCGCCGGCGCAACGCCGCTCTGCCGCATCATCTGCTCGATGATCTCGCCAAGCGGATTGTTGCCGCCACCGAAACCGCCGGCGGCCTGCATCTGCCCCCCACTCAATTGATTGTTGGTCTGCTTGAACAGCCCGCCCATCATCATCGAAGCCATGGCCGGCAGCATCTGCTGCAGCACCTGCTGGCTCAAGCCCGTCGCCTGCGCGGCTTGGCTCGCCACGGCGCGCGACAGGTCCTTCGAGCCGAACAGATGGCCGAGAATGCCGTTGCCCTCATCGATGCCTTGCGGCGAAAAGGCCCTCGTGGCGTCCTCGAAATACTTGGCGTGCTGGCCGCTAGCCATCGCCGTCATGAAGGCGCCCATCCCGTAGGGATCGGCGGTGTTGCGCTGCAGCCCTTGCGAGAAGGCCGGCAGCAGCGCCTGCACCGCGGCCTGCGTCTGCTGCATCGAAAGCCCGTATTGCTGGGCCAGCGCCTGCATGCCGGCGCCGTTCTGGGCTTGGGCGAATATGTCGAACAAGGAAGGCATTGGCATCTCCTCCGAGAACATCCTCGTGGAAGAAACCTAGTTCGTTTCCATTGCTGATTGAAGCGGCTTTCGTCGCGCTACCGTCACGCGGAACCCGGACGGTTAATAGGCATACTCCATGAACACGGGCTCGATCGAGCCGCCCCAGCGCGTGTGATAGGCCGACAGCATCTCCTCGGCGCTGGTCGTACCGCGCGCGACCACTTCGTCGAGTGTGTTGAGAAACGAGGTCTCGTCATAGCCGTCGCGATTTTTCTTGCCGCGGTTCTTGAGCCCCATGCGCGAGATGGCGAGCACGTCGCGGGCGACGTCGCGCAAGGTGGCATTGCGGAATGGCGCCGCAATGCCTTGCTCCGGCACGGCGTTGCGCATCGCCAGGGCTTCTTCGTAGGTCCAGCTCGCCGTCAGCGCCTCGGCGGCATCCAGCGCCTGCTCGTCATAGAGCAGCCCGACCCAGAAGGCGGGGAGGGCACAGATGCGCCGCCACGGGCCGCCGTCGGCGCCGCGCATTTCGAGGAAACGCTTCAGGCGCACGTCGGGAAACAGCGTCGAGAGATGGTTTGCCCAATCGCCCATCGTCGGCAGCCCGTCGGGAATCTCGTTGCGCGCGGCGCCTTCCATGAACTGGCGGAACGTGTAGCGCGTCATGTCGTGATAATGACCGTCGCGGATGACGAAATACATCGGCACGTCGAGCGCCCATTCGACGTAGTCGGCGAAGCCGAAATCGGGCGAGAAGCAGAATTCGAGCATGCCGGAGCGCTGGTTGTCGGTATCGCGCCAGATGTCGCCCCGCCAGCTCTGCAGGCCGTTCGGCCGGCTCTCGGTGAAGGGCGAGTTGGCAAACAGCGCCGTCGACAGCGGCTGCAGCTTCAGCGACACCTGCATCTTGCGGCGCATGTCGGCTTCGCTCTCGAAGTCGAGGTTCACCTGGATCGTGCAGGTGCGGTACATCATGTCGAGGCCCTTGGTGCCGACCTTCGGCATGTAGCGGGTCATGATCTCGTAGCGCGACTTCGGCATTTTCGGCGTGTCGGCAAGCGACCATTTCGGGCTGCCGCCGAGGCCGAGGAAGCGGATACCCATCGGTTCGGCGATCTCGCGCACCTGCGCCAGATGCGCATTGCCCTCGCGACAGGTCTGGTGGATCGATTCCAGCGGCGCGCCGGAAAGTTCGAACTGGCCGCCGGGCTCCAGCGAGATTGCGCCCTGGCCGGTCGGCTCGACCAGGCCGATGATGCGGCCGGCATCCATGATCGGATCCCAGCCGAGCTTCTCCTGCATGCCTTCGAGGATGGCGCGGATGCCGCGCTCGCCGCCATAGGGCACAGGCGCGTTGCCATCGACATAGAAGGGGAATTTTTCATGCTCCGTGCCGATGCGCCATTTGTCGCGCGGCTTGTTGCCGGCGGCCAGATAGCCAACCAGTTCGTCGATGCCTTCGATGGGCTGGGTATCGGTTGTGTCGCGCGCCATCTAGCCCCTCCGTGCGCATGATATCCGAAAACCGGCACCGATTTCCGCTGGACGTCCTGCGCAAGACTTCAAATGCTACAGCGCCCTCTGCTCCTCGAAAAGGAGGCGCGGTGCTGCAGGGGCCGGACGGCCGCCGGCGCTAGATGGACGAAATGCCGGCAGCCGATCAAGCAAAAAATCCTGAGCCAGGCCTCAACAGGATTTGATCACCAGTCGCCGATCGTCGCCTGGATCGCGGCAAGCGCTGCCACCGCCGCCGTGTCGGCGCGCAGGATGCGTGGTCCGAGCGGAATGGCGGTGACGAAAGGCAAGGCCCTCAGCATCTTGCGCTCGTCGTCGGAAAATCCGCCCTCGGGTCCGACCAGAAGCGCAAGTTTCTTCTCACTTACCGCTTGCAAGGCCGGCAGCGGATTGTTGGTCGAGGCATCCTCGTCGCAGAAGATCAGCCGTCGCTCCTTGTTCCAATTGGCAAGCAGCCGTTCCAGCTTCTCCGCTTCGCGCACCTCAGGCACTGCCAGGATGCCGCATTGCTCGGCCGCCTCGACGACATTGGCGCGCAGCCGTTCGATGCCGGGCTTCGCTACCTGCGTGTGCTGGGTGATGACAGGCTGCAGCATGCCGGCGCCCATCTCGACCGCTTTTTGCACAAGGTAATCGAGCCGGCCCTGCTTCAGCGGCGCAAAGCAATAGACGAGGTCCGGCAGCGGCGGCTGCGACCGCTGCAGTTCCAGCACCTTCAGCCGGACCGCCTTCTTGGACTTTGCAGCGACCGACGCCGACCATTCGCCGTCGCGGCCGTTGAAAAGCAGGACCTCGGCGCCTTCGCCGAGCCGCAGCACATGAGCGAGATAGTGGCTCTGCTGCTGTCCGGCGTCGAATTCGAGGCCGGGCCTGAGATCGTCCGGCACGAACAGGCGTTGCATCTTGTAATTGGCGCGCATGGCCGAGCAATGAGCGAGGCTCCCCCTTGCGTCAAGTCGTACGGAAAAGACGACACGCGAAGGTCGGAACACCAACGCCGGTTTGTCTTGCGATCATAGAGGCTGCGAGCCAGGAAATTGCGAGGGATCCAGGGATCAATGAGCAAGATTACACGTGGCAGTTGCCTATGCGGCGCCATTCAATACGAGTTGCGTGGCGAATTGCGTCCGATCGTTGCCTGTCACTGCAACCAATGCAGGAAGGCCAGCGGTCATTTCGCGGCCGCCACCCAGGTCGAACAGGCGTCGGCGGCTATCACGGGCGATACATTGCGTTGGTTCAAATCGTCGGAGCATGCCGAGCGGGGCTTCTGTTCCGTATGCGGCGGCAACCTGTTCTGGCGCCGATTCGGCAGTCCTTTCATATCTGTCTGGGCCGGGACCATCGACGGCAAGACAGGTCTTAAGATGGAACGCCAGCTCTATCCGGAATCGGCCGGTGACTATTACGATCTGCCGGCGGTGCCGATGGTGTCGCAATCGGATCTGAAATAACTGCGGTCAGCCCGCCCAGACGGGTCGATATCCGGCGCGGAGCACGGCGACGGTTGTCGGTGGCGTGATCATGATCGGATTGACCAGTTCCGGCGCGTCCAGCCGGATCGGCGGTTGATAGCCGCCGAAGCTCCAGGGCAGGGCTGAACCATCAAGCAGCGCGTAGCATTTGTTGCCCACGGCGATCATGGTACCGCCTGGCAGGCTGGCGAGCGATGCGGGATCGAGCCTTGCCCCCTGTCCGCCCGAGGCCAGCCGTTCCTTGTGCAGCCGCTTGTCGACCATCGGCGCGCGGGGGAGTTCAATGCCGAACGCTTCGCCGAAGCGGCTCACGAAATCGGTCGCCCGTTCGCGCCGGCAGAAGAAGCAGGGCCGATGGCCGGCGGCCAAAGCCGTCACCTCGTCGAGGAAGAAGAGCTCGGTCCAGCCGGCCTTGCCGCCAGGCCGATTGCGGCCCATCGGCTCGCGCCGCACATTGCGGAACTGGCAGACGCAGATGATCCAGGCCGGCAGGGCCCAGCGCTTCTTCAGAAGCGTCCTGGTCTCGGGGTCATGGATGATGCCGCGGTTGCCGGTGAACAGGCCACGTTCCGGCACGGCGTGGATAGCGCCGAAGGGATCGACCCGGTTCTGCAGTGGCATAGCTTTCTCTCCGCTGCGCATCTTGGCTGAAACACGGGCCGCATGATATCGCTCGCCCCAGCATTTTCATGTCAGCAGGTTTTCGATGCGGGTTTTGGTCGTCCAGAATTTCGACAATGAGGGCCTTGGCCAGATCGGCGCGGCCCTTGTGGAAGCCGGCGCCGACATCGATCTGCGCAAGCCTTACCACGGCGAAGCGCTGCCGCAGGACAGCAGCGAGCATGACGCCATGGTGATGTTGGGCGGCGCCCAGAACGCGCTCGACGACGAGATCTGCCCCTACTTCCCTGCATTGCTCGACCTGACCCGCGATTTCGCCGACAAGGATCGTTCGGTGCTCGGCATCTGCCTTGGCAGCCAGCTTGTGGCGCGCGCCTTTGGCGGCGCCAACCAGATCGGCGGCGCCACCGAGTTCGGCTGGCATAAGGTGTCGCTGACGCCGGCCGCCAAATCGGACCCGGTCCTGGCGGCGCTGCCCGAGAAATTTCCGATCTTCGAATGGCATGACGACACGTTCGGCCTGCCGGAAAACGCCGTGCGGCTGGCCGGCAGCCCGGTCGCCGAAAACCAGGCCTTCCGCCTCGGCCGCGCCGTCTATGGCTTCCAGTTCCACTTCGAGGCGGATACGCCGATGGTGCGCGACTGGAGCACGTCCTTCGCTGCAATGATCGCCGAGCGCCATCCCGACTGGAACGACCGGCTCGACGACGAGCTCGCCCGCAATGGCGCCGACGCCGACGCTGCCGGGCTGGCAATTGCCCGCGCCTGGGTGGCCACGATCTGACCCAAGCTCATCCTTGGACGAGGCGTGGCATAATTGGCACGCTTGCTGGTTTCCGCCTGGGGACAACATTCTTCTTTCTTGGTTTGTGTCCGGCCGCTCGCCTAAGAGGGCGCGCTTTGTATCGTCGGTGCAACCGCCATGAACCTTTTGTGTGATCCAGCCGACACACCGGCGATACAGAATCTGCTTAGAAGCGCGAAATCGTCGAAACATTGAGACGCATTTTATCGTTTCAACGCATTGGTAACCGCCTCGTGCCCAGATGCAGAAAGCTTAACCAGAGATGACGTCCGTGAAAGCAGCTCTCCTGTCTTTTGTCATGCTGTCTGCCATCGTGCTCTGCGGCCTGGGCATTTATGCCGCCGACGCAGCGACCAACCACCGGGCCGTCGACGGCTACGGCGTCACCGCCTCGCTGAACTAGATCCCGACAAAATCTGAGGCACGTCCGCGCCGGGGGGTAGCGCCTAAAACGCTTTTCCCTGCACGGCGATGATGCGTTTGTCGCCGCCATCGATGGCGAGCGCGCTCAGCGTTCCGGATTTCCAGGCAAGCGTGTCGACATTGACGCGGTTGGCCCTGACCTCGGCCTCGGGTACCGGCGTGTGCCCATGCACGATCACCTTGGGAAAGAGACCGGGGTGGTCATGGAAGGCATCACGGATCCAGATCAGGTCCTGCTGGCTCTGACCGTCGAGCGGCACGCCCGGCCTTATCCCTGCATGGCAGAAGAAGAAGTCGCCGAAACTCACCGAAAAAGCCAGCGATTGCAGGAAGTCGACATGGCTGCGCGGCACCGCTTTCACCAGGGCCATATGTCCCCGTGCGATCGCTTCCGCCTTGCCGAACCAATGGCCGTCGCGCAGCAGATCCACGCCATAGGACTGCGCCGTCTGCACGCCGCCGTAATTCATGAACAGGCCGTCCGGCTCGGCATCGGCAAGGAATTCGAGCATGCCGATGTCGTGGTTGCCGGCGAGCATGATGTTGCGCGGATCGTATTTCTGCGCGTCGATCAGGAAATCGATGACGCTTCTGGAATCCGGCCCGCGGTCGACATAGTCGCCGAGATGGATGATGCGCCAGTCGGGCGCGGGCGCATATTCCAGTTGGCTCTCGATGCGCCGGTGCATGGCGGCGAGCAGGTCGTGCCGCCCATGCACATCGCCGATGGCGTAAAGCCGCATGCCTTCCGGCCCGCTTGCGTCGAGGTAGTGGATGCCGGTTTCGGTCAAGGAACCTATCTTTTCGTGTTGGTCGCCGCGCGCAAGCTAGGACCAATCGATGAACAACGCCCTAGCGCCGCAGCTTATCCTTGCCATGTCCGCGATGAGGCGCTCGCCGCGCGCTAGCGCCGAAGCTGATCCTTGCCCATGTCGGTCACCAGCCGCTTGCCGCAGAGCGCCAGCGTGATGTCCATTTCCTTGCGGATGATTTCGAGCGCCTTGGTGACGCCATCCTTGCCCATCGCGCCGAGGCCGTAGAGGAAGGGCCGGCCGATATAGGTGCCCTTGGCGCCGAGGCAGAGCGCCTTGAGCACGTCCTGGCCGGAGCGGATGCCGCCGTCCATATGGACTTCGATCCTGTCGCCGACCGCATCGGCGATTTCTTCCAGCACCGAGATCGAGGAGGCGGCGCCGTCGAGCTGACGCCCGCCATGGTTGGAGACCACGATGGCATCGGCGCCGGTCTGCGCCGCCATCAAGGCGTCTTCCTTATCCAGAATGCCTTTCAGGATCAGCTTGCCGCCCCAGCGTTCCTTGATCCAGGCGACATCCTTCCACGACAGCTGCGGGTCGAACTGCTCATTCGTCCAGGACGACAGCGAAGAGACGTCCCCGACGCCCTTGGCGTGGCCGACGATGTTGCGGAAGGTGCGGCGCGGTGTGCCGGCGATCCCCAGGCACCAGCGCGGCTTCAGCGCAAGGTCGATGATGTTGGCAAGCGTCATCTTGGGCGGTGCCGAAAGCCCGTTGCGGATATCCTTGTGGCGCTGTCCCAGGATTTGCAGGTCGAGCGTCAGCACCAGCGCCGAGCATTTCGCCGCCTTGGCCCTGTCGATCAGATTGAGCACGAAATCCTTGTCGCGCAGCACGTAGAGCTGGAACCAGAACGGCTTTTTGGTCACCGAGGCGACATCCTCGATCGAGCAGATGCTCATGGTCGATAGCGTGAACGGAACGCCGAACGCTTCCGCCGCCTGCGCCGCAAGCATCTCGCCATCGGCATGCTGCATGCCGGTAAGCCCGGTCGGAGCGAGCGCCACCGGCATCGCCACCTTCTCGCCGATCATGGTCGATTCCAGCGAGCGGTTGCTCATGTCGACCAGCACGCGCTGGCGGAATTTCATCTTGCCGAAATCCTCTTCGTTGGCCCGGTAGGTGCTCTCCGTCCAGGCGCCGGAATCGGCATAGTCGAAGAACATCTTCGGTACCCTGCGGCGTGCCAGATCCTTGAGGTCGGCGATGGTGAGGATGTCGCTCATGGTGGTCCCCGCTAATCTGTGCTTAGGAGCGTTTTCGTGTGGGTTCGATGTCGCCGGCATCCGAGCGCTGTCTGAGGCGCAGCCTAGACACGCGCTGCCAGTCGCCGCTGCGCTCGGCTTCCGCCATCGAGCGTTCGACATAGGTGATGTGGTCCATCGCCGCCTTGCGCGCCGCGACTGGGTCTGCCGCCTTGATCGCGGCGTGTATAGCCCTGTGCTGCTCGAGCAGCGCCTCGCGCGCGCCGGGCACGCCGAACACCAGAAGCCTGTTCTGGAACACGCCCTCGGAGAGCAGCCGGTAACAGGAGCGCAGCGTGTGCAGCAGGATGATGTTGTGCGCGCATTCGCACACCGCATGGTGGAACTCGACGTCGATTTCCGCCTCGTCGTCGAAGTCGCCGGTCCGGTGCGCCTCGTCCATGCGCGCCATGATGCGGTCGAGCAGGGCCAGATCCTCCGGCGTCGCGCGGCGCGCCGCATACTCGGCCGCTACCGCCTCGATCTCGCGCCGGTATTCCAGATAGTCCGTCACCGCCTTGCGGTGCGTGGAGATAAGGTCCGTCACCGGCTTGGTGAAGAGCTGGCCGATGACGTCGGCCACATGCGTGCCGCCGCCCGCCTTGGTCGTCAGCAGCCCGCGGCCCTCCAGTGCCTTCAGCGCATCGCGCAGGATCGGCCGCGACACGTCGAACTGTCGCGCCAACTCGCGCTCGCCGGGCAGCCGGTCGCCGGTGCGCAGCACGCCTTCGAGGATCAGGCTCTCGATCTGCTGCACCACCTCGTCGGCGGTGCGCGAATGCTCGATCCTGGAGAAAATGTCGCTCAAAGGGACGCCTGGAGAACGGGACGGAGATGATCCAGATTAAAGCCTCTGTCACCAACTGGTCAAATTATTTATCCAATTTGTCCAGTTTGGTCGCAGAGTTCGCCGCGCGTCAGCCTCCCCGGACGCCAATATTTGCTGTTTACGCGTCCCGCCGATTGCCGCAAGACGACCGGATTGCACGATGGGTCGAAACCAGGGGGACCAGCCGTGTCGGACGAGACGTCCAAACTCGAATTCCAGCCGCGCGCCCAAGGCAGCGTGATGGGCTTCCCGGCGCATGAGGGGCGACCTGGCGCGCTGGGCGAAGTCCATGCGCGTCCGCACCCGCTGATCGAAAAACCGCGCGTGCTGATCCAGCTTTCCTTCATGACCGAGGGCGGCGCCGCTGTCGACCATGCCGTGCTTTCGGAACTGTCGCGGCGGCTGGGTATCGCCGCGCCCGAGCGCAATGCGCGCCACCATGCCATGAAATGGGGCAAGGGCACGCTGCGCTGGGAGCGGCATACGGAATTCTCGACCTATCTTTGGGAAGGGCCGCTGGCCGAAAACGGCCGGACGCAGGAGGATTCGCCCTTCGGCAACGGCTTCTCGCCGCCGGGCACCGTGATTTCCGGCATCCGCCTCGAAATCCGCAAATGGACGCAGGCGAGCGAAAGACTGGTTGCCGGCTTCGACCCGACCAGCCTGTGCTATTCGCTGGTCGAGCGGGGCGCCGCCGCCATCATCACCGATTTCCGCCAGGACGGCGACGGCCTGACGCGCATGCTGGTGCTCGATCGCGGCCTGACGCCGGCCAGCACCGGCGCCTTGTCGCAGCGGCTGATCGACATCGAGACCTATCGCACGCTGGCCATGCTTGGCCTGCCGATGGCGTTGACGCTGTCCGGCCGCGCCCGTCGCATCGAGGACCGCCTGGCGCAGACCACGCTGGAAATGAAGGCGGTCGAAACCCGCGATAGCCAGACGCTGCTCGCCGATCTTACCGAACTTGCCGCGGAGCTCGAGGCCGACGCCGCATCCAGCCTCTATCGCTTCGGCGCCAGCCGCGCCTATGACGGCATCGTCACCGAAAGGCTCAAAGCGCTGGATGAAGAGCCGGTGCAAGGCTACGACACCTGGGCGGGCTTCCTCTTGCGGCGCATGGCGCCGGCCATGCGCACCTGCCGCTCGGTCGAGGAGCGCCAGGCGAACCTGTCGCGGAAACTCACCCGCGCCACCACGCTGCTGCGCACCTGGGTCGACGTCGAAGTGGAGAAGCAGAACCGCGACCTGCTCGCCTCGATGAACAACCGCGCCCGGCTGCAATTGCGCCTGCAGCAGACGGTCGAGGGCCTCTCGGTCGCCGCCGTGTCCTACTATGTCGTCGGGCTCATCGGCTATGTCGCCAAGGGCGCCTCGATCTTCGGGCACGCTTTCGCGCCCGAAGTCGTCACTGCCGCCTCCGTGCCGGTCGCCATCCTGCTTGTATGGTGGGGCGTGCGCCGCGTACGCAAGATGCATTCGGAGCCGGCGAAGCATCCGGGCGAATAAGCGGCCAAGCTTCATCTAGCGCGACCCAGGCCGCAGCGGCAGATTGCCGCTGCGGAAGCTTGCGGTTAAGCTTGGCGTGGAGCGCGACCAAAGCAGCGTTTGCAACGGGTGCGTCAGGCTGGTAAAAGATTTTGACCAGTCAAAGCCAGATGAGGCTGCCCGATGTCCGGCCTAGCCATGCCCAAGCCAGATGCCGAAACGCTGCGCCGTCGCGCCGAGATCGTCGACGACATGCGCATCATCGTGCCGGGCGAGGGGGTTGTCGACGCAGCCAATGAAATGCGCGCCTTCGAAAGCGACGGCCTCACTGCCTATCGGCAACTGCCGCTGGTCGTGGTGCTGCCGGAGACGGTGGCGCAGGTCTCCCGCGTCCTCAAATACTGCAACGAGCGCAACATTCGCGTCGTGCCGCGCGGCTCCGGCACCTCGCTATCGGGCGGCGCGCTGCCGCTCGAAGATGCCGTGCTGCTGGTGATGAGCCGCTTCAACCGCATCCTGGCGATCGACTATCCGAATCGCGTCGTGGTCGCCCAGCCCGGCGTCACCAATCTCGGTATCACCACCGCCGTCGAGCAGGAGGGCTTTTACTATGCCCCCGATCCATCCTCCCAGATCGCCTGCTCGATCGGCGGCAACGTCGCGGAAAATTCCGGCGGCGTGCACTGCCTGAAATACGGGCTCACCGCCAACAATGTTCTGGGCATCGAGATGGTGCTGATGAATGGCGAGGTGGTGCGCCTCGGCGGCAGCCATCTCGACCAGGAAGGCTATGACTTGCTCGGCGTCATGACCGGCTCCGAAGGCCTGCTCGGCGTCGTCACCGAGGTGACGGTGCGCATCCTGAAGAAGCCGGAGACGGCGCGCGCGCTGCTGATCGGCTTTCCGACCAGTGAAGAGGGCGGCCAGTGCGTCGCCGACATCATCGGCGCCGGCATCATCCCGGGCGGCATGGAGATGATGGACCGCCCGGCGATCCACGCGGCGGAAGATTTCGTCCATGCCGGCTATCCGCTCGATGTCGAGGCGCTGCTGATCGTCGAGCTCGATGGCCCGAGTGTCGAGGTCGATCACCTGATCGGACTGGTCGAGGCGATCGCCTATCGCAATGGCTCGACCACCTGCCGCATCTCGCAGTCGGAACAGGAGCGGCTGAGCTTCTGGGCCGGCCGCAAGGCGGCCTTTCCGGCGGTCGGCCGCATCTCGCCCGACTATTACTGCATGGATGGCACCATCCCGCGCAAGGAACTGCCGAGGGTGCTTGCCGGCATGCGCGACCTTTCCGAGAAGTACGGGTTAGGCGTCGCCAACGTCTTCCACGCCGGCGACGGCAATCTGCACCCGCTGATCCTCTACGACGCCAATGTGCCGGGCGAACTCGACAAGGCCGAGAGCTTTGGCGCCGACATATTGCGGCTTTGCGTCGAGGTCGGAGGCGTGCTGACCGGCGAACACGGCGTCGGCGTCGAGAAGCGCGACCTGATGCCGGAAATGTTCAACCAGGTCGACCTCGACCAGCAGATGCGGGTGAAATGCGCTTTCGATCCCAATCATCTGCTCAACCCCGGCAAGGTTTTTCCGCAACTGCGCCGGTGTGCGGAGCTGGGAAGGATGCATGTGCACCGCGGCCAGGTGGCGTTTCCGGATATTCCGAGGTTTTGAGTGGATACGTTGGCGCTTGAACCCCCCTCTCTGTCCTGCCGGACATCTCCCCCGCAAGGGGGGAGATTGGATGTCGCGGAGGCTTTCGCCAATCAGCAACGTTGGCGGGGAGGCGCGGCGCTGAAGCTGCTAATCTCCCCCCTTGCGGGGGAGATGTCCGGCGGGACAGAGGGGGGTGTGAAGGAACTCGACATATCCTCATTTGGGGTGGCCGCGTTGGCATGACCACCTTCACCCCCACTACATCCGCCGAAATCCTCTCCACGGTCCAATGGGCAGCGGCGGAAGAGACGCCGCTGGAAATCCTCGGGCACGGCTCGAAGCGCGGCATCGGCCGTCCGCTGCAGATCGAGCATACACTCGACCTGTCGAAACTCACCGGCGTCACCCTCTACGAGCCGGCCGAACTGGTGCTGTCGGCCCGCGCCGGCACGTCGCTCGCCGAACTCGAAAAACTGCTTACCGAAAACGGCCAGCAATTTGCGTTTGAGCCGATGGACTACGGCCCGTTGCTCGGCGGCGAGCCGGGCCAAGGGGGCAAGAACGGCACCATCGGCGGCGTGCTGGCTTCGAACCTGTCCGGCCCGCGACGTCTCAAGTCGGGCGCGGGGCGCGACCATATCCTTGGCGTTGCCGCTGTTTCGGGGCGCGGCGAGGCATTCAAATCGGGCGGCCGCGTGGTCAAGAACGTCACCGGCTACGACCTCTCAAAACTGATGGCGGGAAGCTGGGGCACGCTCGCCGTGCTGACCGACCTGACTTTCAAGGTCCTGCCGGCGGCCGAAACAGAAGTGACCTTGGCCATCCGCGGTCTGCTCGACGATGCGGCCGTCGCGGCCATGGCGCTGGCGCTCGGCTCCAGCGCCGAAGTGTCGAGCGCCGCGCATCTGCCGGAGCGCATCGCCGCGAAGGTCGCAGGCGGCAAGCACGGCAGCGATGCCGCCACGCTGCTGCGGGTCGAGGGGTTTGGGCCTTCGGTCGTCTATCGCATCGAGGCGTTGAAGCAGTTGCTCGGCAAGGCGGGTCCGCTCGAAGAGATCGCGGGCGAGGCGTCGAAGACGATCTGGCGCGATATCCGCGACTGCGCACCCTTCGCCGATGGCGGCGCGCGGCCGGTCTGGCGCGTGTCGATGGCGCCGTCGCAGGCGCATCACATGGTGATGGCTCTGCGCATGCAGGCGGCGGTCGATGCCTTCTACGACTGGCAGGGTGGCCTGGTGTGGCTGTCGATGCGCGAAGACGATCCGGAGGCTGAGCTGCTGCGCGGACTGATCCGCAAGCATGGCGGCGGCCATGCGACACTGGTGCGGGCGTCCGCCCCGCATCGTGCGGCCTTACCGGTGTTCGAGCCGCAACCGCCGCATCTTGCGGCATTGTCGGCGCGACTGAAGGCCGAGTTCGATCCCAAGCAGATTCTCAACCCCGGCCGCATGGGTTAGGACCGCGACATGCAGACCAATTTCTCAGCAGCGCAGCTGGCCGACCCGCATGTCGCGGAATCGGAAAAGATCCTGCGTAAATGCGTGCATTGCGGCTTCTGCACCGCCACTTGTCCGACCTATGTGACGCTCGGCAACGAGCTGGATTCACCGCGCGGCCGCATCTACCTCATCAAGGATATGCTGGAGAACGGCCGGCCGGCGGACAAGGAGATCGTCACCCATATCGACCGTTGCCTGTCCTGTCTTGCCTGCATGACCACCTGCCCTTCTGGCGTGAACTACATGCATCTGGTCGACCATGCCCGCGCCCATATCCAGGAGACCTATAAGCGGCCGCTGCTCGACCGGCTGACGCGCGCCATGCTGGCTTTCGTGCTGCCTTGCCCGACCCGCTTCCGCGCCGCGTTGAAGCTTGCCGGGCTCGGCCGGCCGTTCATCGGCTTGTTCGAAAAGCTGCCGGCGCTGAAACCGGTCGCGGCGATGCTGAAGCTTGCACCCGCGTCGATCCCGCCGGCATCGCCGCTGGCTTCGCCCGGCACGCATGCCGGGAAAGGCGCAAGACGTGGTCGTGTAGCGATTCTCACCGGCTGCGCGCAATCCGTGCTCGATCCGGCGATCAACGATACGACCATCTCCCTGCTGACAAGATTGGGCGTTGAGGTCGTGGTGCCGGAGGGCGAGGGCTGCTGCGGCGCGCTCGTCCATCACATGGGCCGCGAGCATCAGGCCCTTGCCTCGGCCAGACAGAATGTCGACGCCTGGACGCGCGCCATCGAGCAGGGCGGGCTCGACGCCATCATCATCACCGCGTCGGGCTGCGGCACCACCATCAAGGACTATGGCTTCATGCTGCGCCTCGATCCCGCCTATGCCGAAAAGGCCGCGCGCGTCTCGGCTCTCGCAAAAGACGTCACCGAATATCTTGCCGCGCTTGACCTGCCGGAGCCGCTGCGCAAGCCGGGCACGGTCGTCGCCTATCACTCTGCCTGCTCGATGCAGCATGGACAGAAGATCACGCGCCAGCCGAAGGAGCTTCTCACCAAGGCGGGCTTCGTCGTGCGCGAGCCGCGCGAGGGGCATCTATGCTGCGGCTCGGCCGGCACCTACAACATCCTGCAGCCCGAGATTTCCGCCAAACTGCGCGACCGCAAGGTGAAAAACATCGAGGCGACGGGCGCGGAAATCGTCGCCACCGGCAATATAGGCTGCATCACGCAGATCGCCTCCGCCGCGAAGCTGCCGGTGGTGCACACGGTCAAATTGCTCGACTGGGCTTATGGCGGTCCGAAGCCGGAAGGCGTTTCCGACAGCGGTTTGATCGCCGCGGAATAACTATTCCGCCGCGAGTTGATCCGGCACGCCGTAGGTCGCGCGGTAGAGCGCGCGCTGGCGGTTGAGCGCCACCATGGTGTTGCGCAAGAGAATCGCGACCGTGAGCGGGCCGACGCCGCCCGGCACCGGCGTGATCCAGGAGGCCACTTCCTTGACGCTGTCGGTATCGACGTCGCCGACGATACGGGTTTCGCCATCAGGTCCGACCTCGGAGTTGATGCCGATGTCGATGACGGCAGCGCCCGGCTTCACCATGTCGGCCTTGATCAGCCTGGGCTTGCCGACGGCGACGAACAGCGCATCGGCGCGGCGCGCATGGGCCGCCAGCGAGCGCGTCATGTGGTGGCACACCGTCACCGTCGCGCCCTCGCTCATCAACAGAAAGGCGATCGGCTTGCCGACGATCTCGGAATGGCCGACGACGACCACTTCGAGCCCCTTGAGCTCGGGGCCGGTCTCCTTCAGCAGTTCGACCGAGGCCGCCGCGGTGCAGGGCGCCAGGTCGAGCTGGTTGTAGACGATGTTGCCGATCGAGGCCGGATGCATGCCCTCGACGTCCTTCAGTGGATGCACCGCCGCCTGCAGCGTCTTGATCGGGATATGCGCCGGCACCGGCCGCTGGATGATGATGCCGGTGACGCGCGGATCGGCGTTGAGGCCATGGATCGCGGCCTCCAGCTCGCCGGCGGTGATGTCGGCGGCGAAGCGCCGCTCCTCGAAGCCGATGCCGGCAAGGGCTGCCTTGGCGCGCTGGTTGCGCACATAGACATCGACCGCCGCGATATCGCCGACGGTGATCGAAACCAGCTTAGGCAGAAAACCTTCGGCCGTGGCGATCGCCGCGTCCTCGCGAACGGAAGCGATGATGCGCTGGGCGACCGGGCCGCCTTTCAGGTAGCGGCTGTCGTCGGTCCGGGTCATGGCTGGCACCTTTTGCCTTCTCTGAGCAATTCAGGGGACAGGCGCGGGAGCGGCTTTCTGTCTGGAATTGCGTAACAACTAAGATTTTGTGCGCTGCAATAGCAGAGGAGCGCCGGGAAATCAGCCCCGAAAGCGAAACCGCCTGCTTTCGGGGCGACTTACCGCGCCCTGCATCAGAAGAAAAACTCAAAAAATGAAAAGGGCAGCGCGATTGCCCGCGCTGCCCCTTCGCGACCGGCCGTATCCCCACACGGCCCGTCCCCCGTAAACTCTGTCATCGGTTTAAGCACATCCCGCGGGATCGTACTATGACTTGGCGGCAACAGCAGGAGACTAAAAGCGCTGCGCCGTCTAACCGGCTGATTCGCTGCGACTATATCACCTCGACCGTGGTTCCGACATTGACGCGCTCGTAAAGGTCGACGACGTCCTCGTTGCGCATGCGGATACAGCCGGAAGACACCGCGCCGCCGATCGTCCAGGGCTGGTTGGTGCCATGGATGCGGTATTCGGTGGTGCCGAGATAGAGCGCGCGCGCGCCGAGCGGGTTCTCGATGCCGCCGGCCAGGTAAGTCGGCAGGTAGCGGCCCTTGGCCGCCTCGCGCTTGATCATCTCCGCCGGCGGGCGCCAGTCCGGCCACACTTTCTTGTCGGTGATCTTGTGCGTGCCCGACCATTCGAAGCCCGGTTTGCCGGTGCCGACGCCGTAGCGCCGCGCCTTGCCGTTCTTCTCGACCAGGAAAAGGAAGTTCTGATGCGTATCGATGATGATGGTGCCCGGCTTCGCCGGCCCGTCATAGGCGACTTCCTGCGGCAGGTAGATCGGGTTGATCTGTGGCCGCATCAGCATGCGTTTGGCCGGCTGCTGCACTGCCGCCGTGCGCTGCCGGTCGGGCTGTGCCTCGAACAGGCGGCGCTGCGGCTGCTGCGTTGCCTGCCGGGCCGGGCGCACGATGCCCGGCGCACGGCCAAGCTGCAGCACCCAGGGCGCCGAAAGGTCGGGGCTCACCATGACCGGCGGCATGTCGGCATAGCGGTCATTGGCAAGGGAGGTCGTGGCGCCGGCGGCAAGAATGGCCACCGCGCCAAGCAGGGAACAAAACGCTGTCTTCATCGGAACGCACCTTGATCGTCGAACTCGTCCGGGCGGGGGGCCTCGGCTTCGCGATCCTTGGCGCGCAGCGGCAAGCAAAGCATGAATCGGAATGCGTAAAATGCCGCTTTGTCAGTAAACCTTTTGGTGTGGTTACCGGCCGGTTCAGGAATCTGGTAAAGCCGCCGTAAACTTGGCGCCGAGGCGCGTTAACGAACGGATTTGGTAGCGATGGCGACTGAACATGCCGGTATTCTCGACGGCCCCGACGGCAAGGCGCGCTGCTTCTGGCACGGCAATCTGCCGGACTATCTCCACTATCACGACCACGAATGGGGCCGGCCGGTAACGGATGATCGCCGGCTGTTCGAAAAGATCTGCCTGGAAGGCTTCCAGTCGGGCCTGTCGTGGCTGACAATCCTGCGCAAGCGCGAGAATTTCCGCGAGGCCTTCGCCGGTTTCGACTTCGACAAGGTGGCGGCGTTCACCGACACGGATGTCGAACGCCTGCTCGGTAATGCCGGCATCATCCGCCATCGCGGCAAGATCGTCTCGACCATCAACAACGCAAAACGCGCCCGCGAGATGGTGGACGAGTTCGGCTCCCTGGCCGCGTGGTTCTGGAAGTTCGAGCCGAGCTCGCAGGAGCGGCCCGAAATCGTCGACCTCGCGCATCTGCGCGCCAATCCGACGACGGCGGTGTCGGTCAGGATATCGAAGGAGTTGAAGAAGCGCGGCTGGAGCTTTGTCGGTCCCACCACCGTCTACGCCTTCATGCAGGCCATGGGCCTGGTCAATGACCATCTCGAAGGCTGCTACTGCCGGGCGGAGGTGGAGAAAGAGCGCAAGAGGCTCAAGAGGCCGAAGTAGGGCGCTTTTGCCTTTTCCCACAAGGGTAGAAGGAGAAGGCTCACTTCTCGAACCTGCCCTTATGGCCGCTGCCGTTGATGTCCCAGACAAGGCTCGAGCCGGACACCGTCAGCACCAGTCCGCTGAAGCCGCTGTCGTCGGGCGTGTGATGCGTGGAGGCGGAGCTGCGGCCGGCCGGGATGACCTCGACGGTCGAGCCCTTCCTCACCCAGCAGCCCTTGCCGTACTGGTCGTTGGCGCCATAGGCGAGCGCGAATTCGAAGCTGCCGTCTTTCTTCAAAAGCAGCTCGGAACCGACTTCCATGACGCCGTTCAGGTAATAATGGCCGGCAAGACGGGCATCGCCCGGCTGGCACGCGTTGGCGGCAACGGGTATGCCACAGAAAAGCGCGCCTGCAAGCGCGCCTGCAAATCGCAACTGCATGATGATCCCCCGATCGTTGAATGAAAGTCAGACGCTGCCGGCGCCGGCCAGGAACAGCCCGGCGATGATCGCCGCCACGGCCGCGAAGGCCGGATAGATCACCAGCAGGCCAGTCACCAGCGCGTCGCGGGCGCTCGGCTTGGCCGCCGCAGCCTCGAACGGCCCGGCCGGGTGCTGTGCCGGCTTCAGCGTGCTGCCGGCGGGCCGCAGCCTGGCCGATCTGCCGCTCTCGATCATGTCTTCAGCCGTCGTCATGGCCCCGAACCCCTTGTTTCGACGCGCTTTATGGTCGTCGATTGTGTCGGCAGCATGCCGCGCCGGTGGCGGAATTGTTTCGTTTTTGGTGGGATTTGTTTCAGTTCTCCCTTCTCCCGCAAGGGGAGAAGGGAAGGCGCTAACCCTTGCCGCTCCAAGCCGCATCGTTTAGGAAACGCGCGCTCGAAGTAAGTCACCACTGACTGGAAACCTCCATGGCCGACAAATCGGAAAAGACGAAAGCGCGGCTGCCGCGCGGTTTTGCCGACCGCAGCGCCGAAGACATCCGCGCCGTCGAGAAGATGATGGCGACCATCCGCTCGGTCTATGAGCTCTACGGCTTCGAGCCGGCCGACCAGCCGCTGATCGAATACACCGATGCTCTCGGAAAATTCCTGCCCGACCAGGACCGGCCGAATGAAGGCGTGTTCTCCTTCCAGGACGATGACGACCAGTGGCTGTCGCTGCGTTACGATCTGACCGCGCCGACGGCGCGTTTCGTCGCCGAGAATTACGACAGGTTGCCAAAACCCTATCGCAGCTACCGCTCCGGCTGGGTGTTCCGCAACGAGAAGCCTGGTCCCGGCCGCTTCCGCCAGTTCATGCAGTTCGACGCCGATACGATCGGCACGCCGGGTGTCGCCGCCGATGCCGAGATGGCGATGATGATGGCTGACGTGATGGAAGCGCTCGGCATCAAGCGCGGCGACTACGTCATTCGCGTCAACAACCGCAAGGTGTTGGACGGCGTGCTGGAAGCGATTGGCCTTGGCGGCGACGAGAACATTGGGCGCCGACTGCAAGTGCTGCGAGCCATCGACAAGCTAGACAAGTTTGGACCACAGGGGGTGAAACTCTTGCTGGGAAAGGGTCGTTGGGATGGCGGCAAGGAAGGCGAAGGTGATTTCACCAAGGGAGCCGGCCTTGACGATGTCCAAGTTGAGGCCGTCCTTTTCGCTACCGCAAAGCCTGATCGAGCCAGCGAGGGCCACCAAGATTCGGCTATTCGAGCGAGCCAATTCTTCAATGACGGTCTGGCTGAATTGTCGACTATCGAAGCTTTGGTCAGGGCCGCTGGCTATGGCGAAGACCGCATCGTGATGGATCGCTCCGTCGTGCGCGGCCTCGAATACTACACCGGCCCGGTCTTCGAGGCGGAGCTTCTGGCGGAAATCCCGAACGAGGATGGCCAGATCGTGCGCTTCGGCTCGGTCGGCGGCGGCGGCCGCTATGATGGGCTGGTCTCGCGCTTCCGCGGCGAGCCGGTGCCGGCGACGGGTTTCTCCATCGGCGTCTCCCGGCTGATGACGGCGCTGAAGAACCTCGGCAAGCTCGATACCGCCGATGTTGTCGCGCCGGTCGTGGTGCTGGTCATGGACAAGGACACCGAAAGCCTCGGCCGCTACCAGAAGATGGTCGCGGACCTCCGCGCCGCCGGCATCCGCTCCGAAATGTATCTCGGCGGCGCCGGCATGAAGGCGCAGCTGAAATACGCCGACCGCCGCGGCAGCCCGGTCGCCATCATCCAGGGCGGCGACGAGCGCGCCAAGGGCGAGCTGCAGATCAAGGACCTGATCGAAGGCGCCCGCATGTCGGCCGAGATCACCGACAATGCCGAATGGCGGGCGGCACGGCCGGCGCAGGTGACGGTGGCGGAGGGGGAGCTGGTTGGCGAGGTGAAGAAGATACTTGCGGCGCAGGCTGCTGATCGCGCGAAGGGTGGCGCTTGAACACCCCCCTCTGTCCTGCCGGACATCTCCCCCGCAAGGGGGGAGATTGGATGTCGCGTATGCTTTCGCCAATCTCCAGCGTTGGAGAATGGGAGCCGAGCCCAAAACTGCTGATCTCCCCCCTTGCGGGGGAGATGGCCGGCAGGCCAGAGGGGGGTGCCTCGCGCCCTACCTATCCATGACCACCCGTCCCGCCATCGCCGCAGACATCGTCCAACTCTTCGCCACCCGCGACACCCACGCCGTGGAAGTCGCTGTCCTGCAGCCGGCCGATCCGTTCCTCGATATGGCCGGCGAGGATTTGCGCCGCCGCATTTTCCTCACCGAAAGCGAGACCGGCAAGACGCTGTGCCTGCGGCCCGAATTCACCATTCCGGTCTGCCTCGACCACATCGCGAGCCAGGCCGGAACGCCGCGCCGCTACTCCTATCTGGGCGAAGTCTTCCGCCAGCGCCGTGAGGGCGGCAATGAATTCTTCCAGGCCGGCATCGAGGACCTCGGCGATCGCGACACGGCCGCCGCCGATGCCCGCTCGCTGGCCGATGCGCATGCGCTGCTTTCGCTGGTGCTGCCCGGCCAGACACTTGCCGTCACGCTCGGCGACCAGACTTTGTTCGAAGCGGTGCTCGCCGCGCTCGGCTTGCCGCGCGGCTGGCGCATGCGCCTTGCGCGCGCCTTCGGCTCGGCGCCGATGCTGGAAGCAGCGCTCGCCGATCTCGCCAATCCGCCGCGCAATAGCCAGCTCTCCGGTCCGGTCGCCTTGCTTGTGCTCGACGGCGATGCGGAAGGCCTCGCCGCGCATATCTCTGCCGGCATCGAGGAGGCCGGGCTGTCGGCATCGTCCGGCCGCGCGCCTGCTGATATCGCGCGGCGCCTGATCGAGAAAGCGCAACTGCGCAGCGTGCGGCTGTCCGACGAGGCGTTTTCGGCGCTGAAAGGTTTTCTCGAGATCGACGTCGCGCTCAGCGGCGCGACCGCGGCGCTTGAGAAATTCGCCGCCGATGCCGGCCTGTCGCTGGGACCGGCGCTGGAGAATTTCGCCGCCCGCGCCGAGGCGATCGAGGCGCATGGCCTGTCCTCGGCACAAATCCGCTACGACGCCGCCTTCGGCCGTCCGCTCGATTACTATACCGGCCTGGTCTTCGAGATTGCCGCCGGTGACGGCGACCGCCCGCTGGCCGGCGGCGGCCGCTACGATCGGCTGCTGACGCTGCTCGGCGCCAAGAAGCCGATCCCCGGCGTCGGCTTTTCAGTCTGGCTCGACCGTATCGAAGCCTTGCGGGAGAGCGCGAAATGATCACGCTGGCGATCCCCTCGAAGGGCCGTCTCAAGGAACAGTCGCTCGAAGTGCTGGCCAAGGCCGGCCTGGCCGTCACCTTGCCCGAGGACGACCGCAAATACCGTGCCCGCATCGACGGCCTCGACGATGTCGAGGTGGCCTTCCTGTCCGCGTCCGAGATCGCCGGCGAGATCGGCCAGGGCGCGGTCGATCTCGGCATCACCGGCGAGGACCTTTTGCGCGAGAACCTCGCCGATTGGGAAGCGCGCGCCGAGATCGTCGCCCGCCTCGGCTTCGGCCATGCCGATGTCGTGGTCGCCGTGCCCGACATCTGGCTCGACGTCGATACCATGGCCGACCTCGACGATGTCGCCGCCGATTTCCGCCAGCGCCACGGCCGGCGCTTGCGGATAGCTACAAAGTACTGGCGGCTGACGCAGCAGTTCTTTTCACTCAAGCACGGCATCCAGGTCTACCGCATCGTCGAAAGCCTCGGCGCCACCGAAGGCGCGCCGGCGGCGGGACTGGCCGACGTCATCGTCGACATCACCACCACCGGCTCGACGCTGCGCGCCAACCACCTCAAGGTGCTGGGCGACGGAACGATCCTGAAGTCGCAAGCTTGTCTGGTGGCGTCGAAAAAGTCTCGAGATGCAGCCGACGAGGCGCAGTTGCGCGACATTGCCGCAAAAATGGGCGCGCTGGTTGCCTAGAGCAATTTCAGGAAAAGTGTGAAGCGGTTTTCCGTCCGGAATTGCGTCAAAGAGCTTTAGCCACCTCTACCTTCGGCGGGTTTCCACCGCCTTTGCGGGCTGATAGGCTCGATCATCCCGGGAGGAGACGGCGATGGCGATCAAACTCGACGAGCTCATGAACGCCACCAATCTGCGCGGGCGCGGCGCCAGCGGCACCTTCATTGCCCCGCTGGGCGGCAAGGCGCATGTATCGGGCGATCGCTTGGTGCCCCTGCTCGACAAGACCATTCCCGAACTGTTTTCCGAAACGGTGAGCAAATACGCCACGCTCGACGCCGCCGTTTTCGTTGGCCAGGACAAGCGCTTCACCTGGAGCGAGCTCTCGGACGCGGTCGACGCCTTGGCCGCCGGCTTCCTGGCGCTGGGTCTGGAAAAAGGCGACCGCGTCGGCATCTGGTCGCCGAACCGTTGGGAATGGCTGGTGACGCAGTTCGCCACCGCGCGCATCGGCCTGATCCTCGTCAACATCAACCCGGCCTACCGGCTGACCGAGCTCGAATATGCCCTCAACAAGGTTGGGTGCAAGGCGCTCGTCACCGCCGCCCAATTCAAGACATCCGACTATCTCGGCATGATCGGAACGCTTGCGCCCGAGCTCGCCGCCGCCGAGCCCGGCAAGCTCAAGGCCAAGAAACTGCCGGCGCTGAAGATCGTCATCCGGATGGGCGACGACAATTCGCCCGGCATGTTCAATTTCGGCGATGTGCTGGCCATGGCCGGGCGTGACGAACATGACAGCCTCGACCGCATCTCCGAAGGCCTGAAGCCCGGCGACGCCATCAACATCCAGTTCACCAGCGGCACGACGGGTGCGCCGAAGGGCGCGGCGCTGACGCATTCCAACATCGTCAACAACGGCAATTTCGTCACTTCGGCGATCAGGCTCACCGTCGACGATCGGCTCTGCATCCCGGTGCCGCTTTACCATTGCTTCGGCATGTCGATGGGCACGATGGGCTGCGTCTCCAAGGGCGCCACCATGGTTTTCCCGGGCGAGGGCTTCGATGCCGGCGCGACGCTGAAAGCGGTCGCGCAGGAGCGCTGCACCGGGCTCTATGGCGTGCCGACCATGTTCGTCACCATGCTCGACCATGTCGATTTTTCCAGCTTCGATCTCTCCAGCCTGCGCACCGGCATCATGGCCGGTTCGCCATGCCCGATCGAGGTGATGAAGAAGGTTGTGTCGCTCATGCACATGGCGCAAGTGACCATCGCCTATGGCATGACGGAGACCAGTCCCGTCTCCTTCCAGAGCAGCGTCGACGATCCGCTGGAAAAGCGCGTCTCCACCGTCGGTCGCATCCATCCGCATGTCGAGGTCAAGGCGATCGGCGCCGACGGCGCCACCGTCGCGGTCGGCGAGCCTGGCGAGCTCTGCACGCGCGGCTATTCGGTGATGAAGGGCTATTGGGACGACGCCGACAAGACCCGCGAGGCGATCGACGCCGACGGCTGGATGCACACGGGCGACCTCGCCACGATCGACGCCGAGGGCTACTGCAACATCGTCGGCCGGGTGAAGGACATGGTCATCCGCGGCGGCGAGAACGTCTATCCGCGCGAGGTCGAGGAATTCCTCTATCGCCATCCCAAGATCAAGGAAGTTCAGGTCTTCGGCATTCCCGACGACAAATATGGCGAGGAGCTCTGCGCCTGGATCGTGCTGAAGCCCGGCCAGATCGCCACCGCCGAGGAGATCAAGGCTTTCTGCGCCGGCCAGATCGCGCATTACAAGGTGCCGCGCTACATCCGCTTCCGCACCGAGCTGCCGATGACGGTGACCGGCAAGCCACAGAAATTCCTGATGCGCGAGGCGATGGTGGAGGAATTGGGATTGGTGGTGCAGAAGACGGCGTGAAACGGCATTTATGGACAACGAGTTTCCAAATTTTGCGGCGCTGAAAGCCGCCAAAATCGAAAACATAGATTATCGCATAGTCGTCCGGCGCGGCGCGCGAACTGGCAGTGCCATCGTCATCGCCCCGCATGGCGGCAAGATCGAGCCCCGTACCTCCCTGATCGCCGAGACGATAGCGGGGGGCGATCTCGATATGTATTGCTTTGAAGGGCTCATGCCGGAAAGCAACCGGGAGCTGCACATAACATCCAGGAACTTTGACGAGGCAACCGCGCTGAAACTGTTGCGGACGAAGTCCACTGTCGTTGCTATCCACGGTCGCCAGGATCGGGATGATCTCGCGACAGTCTACATGGGCGGCAAGGACGCCGCGTTGGTTTCAGAGATAGCCTGGCGTCTGCGGGAGGCCGGCTTCCAGACAAAAAAGGATAACCATCCGTTTCCGGGTATCCAGGATTCGAACATCGTCAACCGAGGACTGACGGGCAAAGGCGCACAGCTGGAAGTGCCCTTCTCGCTGCGCCGTCGAATGGGGAACGAGTCGGAACTTCTGGAAAGATTCTGTGGGGCGGTTCGCAAGTCCATCGAGGCATTCGACGCCAGAAATGATGCCCGATCCTCAATCGTGTTTTGAACGGTGCGCTTGGCGGGCAAAGATGCCCGTGAGAGGTGCTCCCTACGCGCTTTTCCGCTAAGTTGGCGCAAACGCGTGGCGTTCGGGGGGCTTGAATGACTGGTTACGGGCGGTCGGTGACTTCCTACACGATGCCGTTGGCCGCGCTGGCGATGGCTCTCGCGGTCAAGGCCGGCGGCCTTTCGGTCGACGAAGGGTCGCTGAACGCCAGGATACTGGTTGGAGCGCTGTCGAGCGCCATCATGTTCACCACCATTTTCGTGGTGCTCGACCACGCCGAGGCGCTCGCCCGGCGCATAGGGGAGCCCTACGGAACCCTGGTGCTGACTTTTGCGGTTACGGCAATCGAAGTGTCGATCATCGTCTCGATGATGCTGCATGGAGCAAACAACCCCACGCTGGCGCGCGAATCCGTTTTCTCGACGGTGATGATCACCTCCACTGGCGTTGTCGGCATCTGTCTCACGCTTGGCGGCTGGCGCTATCGCAAGCAGGCGATCCTCCGGCAAGGTACCAACGCATACCTGTCGGTTCTGATCGCGTTGACCGTGATGACGCTTATTCTTCCGACCTACACCCAGGCTACGGATCCCGGCACGTTTTCGGCGGCTCAGCTTGGTTTCGTCAGCGTCCTTTCGGTGTTGCTCTATGCGAGCTTCGTGTTTGCCCAGACCGTCCGGCACCGGGAGGACTTCGTCCAGGGACAGGCGCACGACGTTCCGATGCGAACCGCCTCCCACGACAGCATTTTCGTCAGCGCCCTGCTGCTGCTGAGCGGGCTCATCGGCATTGTCCTGCTCGCAGAGCAGGTCGCCGCGAGCGTGGAGGATGCGCTCGCGGCCTATAAGGTGACCCAGGCCGACAGCATCGTGGGAGCAATGATCGCGGCACTGGTTTTGATGCCGGAGGCGATCTCGGCGATCCGCGCCGCCTTCAAGAATGAGCTGCAGCGCAGCCTGAACGTCGCGATGGGCTCGGCCTGCGCCACGATCGGCTTGACGATACCGGCGGTCGCGGCGGCCAGCCTGCTGACGGGCAGGGGCCTGACCTTGGGGCTCCCGGCGTCCGATGCCGTGCTTCTGGTGCTGGCGCTTTTCATATGCAGCGTAAGCTTCAGCACCGAAAGAACGACGTTCCTGACCGGCATGGTGCACGTCGTGGTGTTTTTCACCTATGTGTTCCTGATCTTTGTGCCGTGAAATGGTTGCAGCCTGCCATCAGGCGCAGGGATAGAAAGCGCCTCGAAAGGCGCCTCACATCCTCAGCACCGCCCGATCCAGCCCGCGTATGATCCGCGCCAGTTCCGCGCACTCGTCCTGGCGCACCTTGTTCTTGCGCCAGGCCATGCAGATCATGCGCTGCGGCATCGGCTCCTGGAACGGCACTATCCTCAGATCCGGCATGACTCCGGCGGCACTTGCCGCCATTTCCGGCACCAGCGTGACGCCGAGCCCATGCGCCACCATCTGCAAGAGCGTCGTCAGGCTGGTCGCGCCGTAGCTTGCCATCGCCACCGGCCGCACATTGCCGCAGACGGCCAGGGCCTGCTCGCGCAGGCAGTGGCCTTCCTCCAGAAGCATCAGCCGCTCAAGCGCCGGGCTCTCGGGCGGCACCGGCGGCGAGGCGAAGGCCGGATCGCCGGCGGGAACGGCGAGGAAGAAGCGGTCGGGAAACAGTTCTTCGGTGACGATTTTCGGCTGATCGAGCGGCAAGGCCGCGATGAAGGCGTCGAGCCGGCCGGACGTCGCGTCCTCGACCAGCGACGCGGTCACCGCTTCGCGCAGTTCGAGCTGGAGGGAAGGGTAGTGCCTTCTCAACTCTGGCAGCACATGCGGCAGGAGGTAGGGCGCGACCGTCGGGATGATGCCCAGCCGGAAGCGTCCCTCCATGGTAGGGCGGCCGCGCCGGGCAGTCGTCTCGACGTCACGTATTTCGGCCAGAATGCGCTCGATACGCGGCTGCAGGGCAAGCGCCTCGTCGGTCATGCGCACCGTCTTGCCGCCGCGCTCGAACAACAGGCAGTTCAGCCGCTCTTCCATCTCGGCGATCTGCGCGGAAAGGGCCGGCTGGCTGACGCCGGCAAGCTTCGCTGCGCGGCCGAAATGCAGCGTCTGCGCCAGCGCGTCGAAATACTGCATCTGTCGGACGGTGAGGCCAATCATAAGAAAATCCTATCAAATGAAACAGGAAAGGCAATTTGTCTTTATCGGCTGGCCGGCCTAGTCTGGAATCATTCCAGGTTGGCGCGGCCAGCGGCCGCCCCCGAGAATTTCGGGAAAAATCAACCTCGGCAAAATTCAACCTCGGCAAAAACCTCTGCAGAATCGGAGACTAAGATGGACGCCAAAACCGATGATAACAGCGCTGGCAAATGCCCAGTGACGCATGGATCCGCCGGCCGGACCAACCGTGACTGGTGGCCGAACCAGCTCGACCTTGCCGTCCTGCATCAGCAGTCGAACCTGTCGGACCCGATGGGCGAAGATTTCGACTACGCCAAGGAGTTCGCGAGCCTCGATCTCGATGCGGTGGTCAAGGACCTCACCAAGGTCATGACGGATTCGCAGGATTGGTGGCCGGCCGACTTCGGCCATTACGGGCCGCTCTTCATCCGCATGGCCTGGCACAGCGCCGGCACCTATCGCATCGGCGATGGCCGCGGCGGCGCCGGTGCCGGCCAACAGCGCTTCGCGCCGCTGAACAGCTGGCCGGACAACGCCAATCTCGACAAGGCGCGCCGGCTGCTGTGGCCGGTCAAGCAGAAATACGGCCGCAAGATTTCCTGGGCCGACCTTCTGATCCTCACCGGCAACGTCGCGCTGGAATCGATGGGCTTCAAGACCTTCGGCTTCGCCGGCGGCCGCGCCGATGTGTGGGAGCCGGAGCAGGATGTGGACTGGGGCTCCGAAACCAAGTGGCTCGGCGATGAGCGCTATTCGGGCGACCGTGAGCTTAGCGGCCATCTCGGCGCCGTGCAGATGGGCCTCATCTACGTCAACCCGGAAGGCCCGAACGGCAAGCCGGATCCGATCGCCGCGGCGCGCGACATCCGCGAGACGTTCGGCCGCATGGCGATGAACGACGAGGAGACCGTGGCGCTGATCGCCGGCGGCCATACCTTCGGCAAGACCCATGGCGCCGGTGACGCCTCGCTGGTGGGTGCCGAGCCCGAAGGCGCGGGCATCGAGGCGCAAGGCCTCGGCTGGTCGAGCAAATACGCCTCCGGCATCGCCGGCGACGCCATCACCTCGGGCCTCGAGGTCATCTGGACGACGACGCCGACCAAATGGAGCAACAACTTCTTCGACAACCTGTTCAATTACGAATGGGAGCTGACGAAGAGCCCGGCCGGCGCCCATCAATGGACGCCGAAGGCCGGCGCCGGCGCCGGTACCGTTCCGGACGCACACAACCCCTCCAAGCGTCACGCGCCGGCGATGCTCACCACCGACCTCGCGCTGCGTTTCGACCCGGCCTACGAGAAGATCTCGCGCCGCTTCCACCAGCATCCGGAACAGTTTGCCGATGCCTTCGCCCGCGCCTGGTTCAAGCTCACCCACCGCGACATGGGCCCGGTCGTGCGCTATCTGGGTCCGCTCGTGCCGAAGGAAGAGCTGATCTGGCAGGATCCGATCCCGGCGATCGACCATGAGCTGGTGAGCGAGGCCGACATCGCTTCGCTCAAGGCCAAGATCCTGGCCTCCGGCCTCTCGGTCTCGGAGCTGGTCTCGACGGCCTGGGCTTCGGCCTCGACCTTCCGCGGCTCGGACAAGCGCGGCGGCGCCAATGGCGGCCGTATCCGGCTTGAGCCCCAGAAGGACTGGGAGGTCAACCAGCCGGCCCAGCTCGCAAAGGTGCTCAGCAAGCTGGAAGCTCTCCAGAAGGAGTTCAACGCCGCGCAGGCCGGCGGCAAGAAGGTCTCGCTCGCCGACCTCATCGTGCTCGGCGGCGTCGCTGCGATCGAGAAGGCGGCGAAGGACGGTGGCACCGAGGTGACGGTGCCCTTCACGCCGGGCCGCATGGACGCTTCGCAGGAGCAGACGGATGTCGCCTCCTTCGCTGCCCTGGAGCCGAAGGTCGATGGCTTCCGCAATTATGCTCGCGGTCGGTTGCCGATGTCGGTCGAAGCGATGCTGGTCGACCGCGCCCAGCTCCTCACGCTGACGGCGCCCGAACTGACCGTACTGGTCGGCGGCCTGCGCGTGCTCGGCGCCAATGCCGGCGGCTCCAAGCATGGCGTCTTCACCGACAGGCCGGGCACGCTGACCAATGACTTCTTCGTCAATCTGCTCTCGATGGCGACCGTGTGGGATCCGGCGGCCGGCTCAGAGTCGGGCTCGGACGAGGTCTACGAAGCGCGCGACCGCAAGACCAAGCAAGTGAAGTGGACCGGCACCCGCGCCGACCTGATCTTCGGCTCGCACGCGCAGTTGCGCGCGCTCTCCGAGGTCTACGGCTCGGCCGACGCCAAGGCGAAGTTCGTCAAGGATTTCGTCAAGGCCTGGACCAAGGTGATGAACGCCGACCGCTTCGACATCGCCGCGAAGTAAGATCGCATCCTCCCAACGAAAAAGGCGCGGGTCATGCCCGCGCCTTTTTTGCATTTATCCAGAGCTATCAGTCTTTCTCGAAGATGCCGGCCTTGGCGACCACGCCGGCAATCGCTCCACCGATCAGCGGCGCGACGATGAACAGCCAGAGCTGGCTGAGCGCAGCACCGCCCGAAAACAGCGCCGGGCCGATCGAGCGCGCCGGATTGACCGAGGTGCCGGTCACCGGGATCATGGCGAAGTGGATCCCCGCCAGCGTCAGGCCGATGACCAGGCCGGCAAAGGCGGTGGTGTGCTTGGCGTTGGTGACGCCAAGGATCACCGTGACGAAGGTGAAGGTGCCGATCAGCTCCCACAGGAAGGCCGAGCTCATGCCCCATTTCGTCTCGTCCCAGCCATTGGCGCCGAAGCCGCCGGTGTGGCCGCCAGCCTGGCCCGATACGATGATCCACAGCGCCAGCGAGGCGATGATGGCGCCGATGACCTGCGCGATCCAGTAGGGGACGACATCCTTGGCCGGCATCCGCCCCGCCAGGAACACGCCCAGCGTCACCGCCGGATTGAGATGCGCGCCCGAGATCGGGCCGATCGCATAGGCCGCGGCGATCAGACCGATGCCGAACGCCAGGCCGATGCCTTCCTGTCCGAGCGGCAGCGCGCCGCCGAAACCGCCCGTGACCACGGAGGCGGTGCCGATGAACACCAACAAAAATGTGCCGAGAACTTCTGCCAGATAAGTCTTCATTGCCCTCTCCTTGTCGGACCCGCCAAACCGCGTTTCCCGCGCCGCGAATCACTGGTGGAAGAGTATTCCTGTGGACAACACTTGCAAAGCTGGGAGGTTAAGCAGGTCGGCTTTCTTGCAGGCGTCAATCAAAACATTAGAAGTCTTTCATGTTCTGATCGATTGTTCTTGTTTCCCGGCCGCACCTCTCGCCATGGAAAAACCGTTCGGCCAAATCCTCCGGTCTTGAAACGTCATTTCATCGGCAAACCGAATGGAACTGTTTCAATCCTGGCCTGAAAGGCTTTAAGAGCGGGCTGGACCCGATTTGTAAACAGCTACGGAAAACAGGATGCGACTGGGCGGAAGGCTGGCGGCGGCGATAGAGATTCTGGAAGACATCGGCCGGCGTCACCGGCCGGTGGCCGACGCCCTGCGCGACTGGGGCCTGTCGCATCGCTTCGCCGGTGGCGGCGATCGCGCGGCGATCGGCAACATCGTCTATGACGCGTTGCGCCGCAAACGCTCGGCCGGCTGGCTGTTCGGCGAGGACACGCCGCGCGCCATCGGCTTTGGCGCGCTTCTGTTGGAATGGGGCCAGACGGCGCAGTCGCTCAACGACGCGCTCGATGGCGACAAATTCGCGCCGCCGCTGCTCGACGCCGGCGAGCTGAAGGCAGCCGCCGGCCGCAGGCTGGCCGACGCGCCCGACGTGGTGCGGGCCGATATCCCGGACTGGTGCGCGCCGCTGCTCGAGCGAGCCTATGGCGAGGCCTGGGTCGAGGAAGGCGCCGCCCTGGCGCAGCGCCCGCCGCTGGATCTGAGGGTCAACACGCTTCAGGCCGATCGTGCCAAGGTGCTGGCCGAGCTCCAGGGCACGGGTGCCGCGCCGGCGGCGATCGCGCCGCACGGCATCCGCATCCCGCCGATCGACGGCGACGGCCGGCACCCCAACGTGCAGGCCGAGCCGGCCTTCCAGAAAGGCTGGTTCGAAGTGCAGGACGAGGGTTCGCAGCTTGCCGCGGCACTTGCCGGCGCCGCGCCCGGCATGCAGGTGCTCGACTATTGCGCCGGCGCCGGCGGCAAGACGCTGGCGCTGTCGGCCGAGATGGACAATCGGGGCCAGCTCTTCGCCCATGATGCGGAGAAGGTGCGGCTGGCGCCGATCTTCGAGCGCATCCGCCGTTCGCACAACCGCAACGTCCAGGTCGTCAGCAAGCCCGCGGAGCTTGCGCCGCTCGCCAACCACATGGATATCGTGCTGATCGACGCGCCCTGCACCGGCAGCGGCACCTGGCGGCGGCGTCCCGACGCCAAATGGCGGCTGACCGAGAGGCAGCTCGATGCCCGCAAGGGAGAGCAGCAGGCGATCCTCGACACCGCGCAGGCCTTCGTCAAGCCGGGCGGCTTGCTGGTCTACATCACCTGTTCGGTGTTCGATGCCGAGAACGGCGAGCAGGTCGCGGCCTTCCGCGAGCGCCATGAAGGCTTTGCGCCGGTCGATCATCGTCAGCTCTGGGATGGCCGCTTCCTTGGTCATGAAGGGGCCGCGCGTATCGGCGAAGGCGGCGGCATCTCGCTGTCACCGGCGTTGAGCGGCACCGACGGGTTCTATTTCCACGCCCTGCGCCGGGCTGCTTGAAGACAACCGGCTTTTGCTGCGCTGCAGCATAAAAGATTGCCTGTTTTGCCGGGCTCTGCAATAAACTTCGCCAGCAATATGAGGCAAAGCGCCATGGCAGCAGCCAAGATCGTACCCGCTCCCGACTTCGAGGAACGCGTCAGGGCGTCCTTTGCCCGGCAGGAGGCAATGGCCACGATCGGCGCCGAGCTGACGCTGGTGACGCCCGGCATCATCGAGATCGAGATGCCTTATTCCGCCTCACTTACCCAGCAGCATGGCTTCCTGCATGCCGGCGTCATTTCGACCGCTTTGGACTCCGCCTGCGGTTACGCGGCCTTTTCGCTGATGCCGCAGAATTCCAGCGTGCTGACCATCGAGTTCAAGGTGAATCTCCTCGCTCCGGGCAGGGGCGAGCGGTTCCTGTTCCGCGGTTCCGTAACCAAACCCGGCCGCACCATCATCGTCGCCGACGGCCAGGCCTATGCCTTCGCCGCCGACGGCGAGGCCAAGCTGATCGCCACCATGACCGGCACCATGATGACGGTGGTCGGCCGCGACGGAATAGAAGGCTGATCCATGGCGGGTGCAGTTCAGATTGCCGGCAAGGCGGTTCTCTTCGTCATGGCGGTCGAGGCCGAATACGGCCCGCACCTGAAAAACCTGTTCACGCCGCTGATGACCGGCGTCGGCCCGGTCGAGGCCGGTGTCAGGCTGGGCGCCGAGCTTGCGGCGTTGAAAGCCGAGGGAGCGCTCCCGGACCTGGTTGTTTCGCTGGGCTCGGCCGGCAGCCGCAAGCTGGAACAGGCCGAGATCTACCAGGTCGTGTCGGTGAGCTATCGCGACATGGACGCTTCGCCGCTCGGCTTCGAGAAGGGCGCGACGCCTTTCCTCAACCTGCCGGTGACGGTGCCGCTGCCTTTCGTCATCCCGGGTGTCAAGGCCGCCTCGCTATCGACCGGCGGCGCGATCATTTCCGGCGCCGCCTATGACGTCATCGATGCCGACATGGTCGACATGGAGACCTTCGCCTGCTTGCGCGCCTGCCAGCTCTTCGGCGTGCCGCTGGTCGGCCTGCGCGGCATTTCCGACGGCGCGGCCGATCTCAGGCACGTCAACGACTGGACGGAATATCTGCACGTGATCGACGAGAAGCTGGCCGCTGCCATCGACTTGCTGGAGCAGGCGGTCGTCTCCGGCGCGATCCGGCTGGGATAGGCCAAAAAGGACGGAAAGCCGCAGCGCTGAGCCCATTGCGCCGACTCGTTTCTTTCTCTAAAGGCTCGCCATGACGACGACAGCCAATCACACCGACACCGTACTGATTGTCGATTTCGGCAGCCAGTTCACCCAGCTTATCGCCCGCCGCATCCGCGAGGCCGGCGTCTTTTCCGAGATCGTGCCGTTCCAATCAGCCGAAGCGGCCTTCAAGCGCATCAAGCCGAAAGCGGTGATCCTGTCGGGCGGTCCGGCCTCGACCACCGACATCGGCAGCCCGCGCGCGCCGCAGGTCGTCTTCGACGCCGGCGTGCCGGTGCTCGGCATATGCTACGGCCAGATGGCGCTCTGCGTGCAGATGGGCGGCGTCGCCGAAAGCTCCAACCACCGCGAGTTCGGCCGCGCCTTCGTCGAGATCGAGAAGGAGAGCCCGCTGTTCGAAGGCCTGTGGGCGCCCGGCCAGCGCCACCAGGTGTGGATGAGCCATGGCGACCGCGTCATCGAACTGCCGCCGGGCTTCAAGGTGCTCGGCAAGTCGGAAAGCTCGCCCTTCGCCATCTTCGGCGATATCGAGCGCAAGATGTACGGCATCATGTTCCATCCGGAAGTGGTGCACACGCCGGACGGCGCCAGGCTGCTCCGGAACTTCGTCCACAACATCGCCGGCATCGAGGGCGACTGGACGATGCGCGCCTATCGCGAGCACGCGGTCGAAACGATCCGCAAGCAGGTCGGCAAGGGCAAGGTCATCTGCGCGCTCTCGGGCGGCGTAGACTCTTCGGTCGCCGCACTTCTGATCCACGAAGCGGTCGGCGACCAACTGACCTGCATCCTCGTCGACCATGGCTTGATGCGCAAGGACGAGGCGGCAAGCGTGGTGGAGATGTTCCGCCAGCACTACAACCTGCCGCTGATCCTGGTCGACGCCTCCGACCGCTTCATCTCGGCGCTGGAAGGCGAGGCCGATCCCGAAAAGAAGCGCAAGACCATCGGCCGCCTGTTCATCGAAGTGTTCGAGGACGAGGCGAAGAAGCTCGGCGGCGCCGATTTCCTGGCGCAGGGCACGCTTTATCCCGATGTCATCGAAAGCGTCTCCTTCTCCGGCGGCCCGTCGGTGACGATCAAGTCGCACCATAATGTCGGCGGTCTGCCCGAGCGCATGAACATGAAGCTGGTCGAGCCGCTGCGCGAACTGTTCAAGGACGAGGTGAGGGCGCTCGGCAAGGAGCTCGGCCTGCCCGAAAGCTTCATCGGCCGCCATCCGTTCCCCGGTCCCGGCCTCGCCATACGCTGCCCTGGCGGCATCACGCGCGAGAAGCTGGAGATCCTGCGCGAGGCCGACGCCATCTATCTCGACGAGATACGCAAGGCCGGACTCTACGACGCGATCTGGCAGGCCTTCGCGGTGCTGCTTCCGGTGCAGACGGTCGGGGTCATGGGCGACGCCCGCACCTACGAATTCGTCTGCGCTTTGCGTGCCGTGACCTCCGTCGACGGCATGACAGCCGACTTCTACCACTACGACATGAACTTCCTGGGTGCGGCCGCCACCCGCATCATCAACGAGGTCAAGGGTATCAACCGCGTCGTCTACGACGTGACCTCGAAGCCGCCCGGCACAATCGAGTGGGAGTGACGGATACAAACGGCGGCGATAGCCTAGTTTCGGCGGCGGTTTTCGCTGCCCTATGAATTGCCTTCATGTCTCACTCTTACTCGACTGGGGATCTCAATCTTCGAGATGGCAGGCCGATCTGGGCCCGCATCCCGTAAAGTGCTTTCGAATGGTGCGAGCGCTGTAGCGTAGAATTGCCTGCGTAAAGGCGTGTCTGCCTTGCCCTCGTCTCGGCCGTTTAAGCGGGCCTTGCTCGTTCCTGAAGCGGACTATCGACAACAACGCCAGCGTGTTGCGCACAAGCGCTATCCAGCGGCCTCCTGCTCCATCTCTTTCATGTCCTGAAAGCGGTCCGCAATCCGCGGATGGAGCCGGCCACCGTCCGCCGCGCCGATGGCCACGACGATCTCGTCCGCGGCCGGGCCGTCGGCGACCTGAAAGTTGGCGGTGATGAAATGCGAGCGCCGGCCGTTCTCGCTCTTGTGCATCATCGGCAGCGACAGCAGCGCGCCTGGCGCGTTGCGGGTGTTGCAGAACTCGAGATAGGTCGTGCCGCCGACGGCGTCGCGGAACACGTTGCCGAAGCGCAGCGTGTGGATCATGGCCGAGGCGTGCTCGATCTCGCCTGCGACCCCGACGGCCGCGGCCTTGCCATAGCTTTCGATACGTTCCGCCGGCATAAGCGCGAGCAGGCGATACGACCCCGAAATGGTCTCGGAGGTGCTGGAGACGATGACCGGACTGGCCCGCGACGGCATGACCATGGTGTGCGTGACGCATGAGATGGGCTTTGTCCGGGCAGTGGCCGACCGCGTCCTCTTCATGGATGCCGGACAGATCATCGAGGAGGGCACGCCAGGCGCATTTTTCGGCCGCCCGCGTCATGACCGGACGAAGCTGTTTCTCAGCCAGATATTGAAGCACTAATGCATGTCGCGTAAAAGTGTGCAGCGGTTTTGCGATAACGACATGCATGAAAACACAGGCTTAAAGCGCGTCGCCTGAATCCGCTTCAGCGCGACGCGCTTTAGCCTTCCTGGGAAGGCAGAAGACAGAATCCAGTCGAATAGCTACGCGGCACCGTTGATGGTGGACTTTACCTGGCTCGTCCCTGCACGATGCGGTCGATCACCATGGCACAGAGCAGAATGGCGAAGCCCGCGAGCAAACCTTGGCCGACAGCGGCGTATTGCAGGGCGTTGAGTACGTCTTCTCCGAGCCCCTTGGCGCCAATCAGCGACGCGATGACCACCATCGAAAGACACATCAGGATGGTCTGGTTGATGCCGGCCATGATCGACGGCATGGCGAGAGGAAGGTCGACCCGCGTCAGCAGGAACCATCGCGTGGCGCCATAGGCTTGTGCGGCTTCGCGGATTGCCGGCGGAACGCCTTGCAGGCCAAGCGCCGTCAACCGCACGACGGGCGGCGTGCCGAAGATCAGCGTGGCGATCACACCAGGCGGCTTGCCGATGCCGAACAGCGCGATCACCGGGATGAGATAGACGAAGGCCGGCATGGTCTGCATAAAGTCCAGCACCGGCCGCAAGGCGGTGTAGACGCGCGGCCTGCGGCCACACCAGATGCCAAGTGGGATTCCGATCACCAGGCAAAGCACCGCCGAGGTTCCAAGCAGCGCCACCGTTTCGAGACTTTTTTCCCAGAAGCCGAGCAGGGCGAGATAAGCGAGCGCAGCGGCGGTGAAGACGGTGACCCGCGACCCGGCCAACTGCCAGGCGAGGATCAGGATGACCGCCATCGTCACCGGCCATGGCATGCCGGTCAGCGCGTAGGACAGACCGTCGAGTACCAGCGATATGCCGCCGGTGACTGCGCCGAAGAAGCCTTCGCCCGCATGCGATATCTCTTCCATTAGCCCGTCCAGCCCCGACGACAGGCCAACCTGCCAATCGCGATTGGAAGGCGCCGCCATGATCCAGCCGGCCGGGCTTGCCCAGGCGAAACGGTAAATTGAGAGGCCATAGGCCAAGATGCAGAAGATAAACGCGCACAGCGCAAGCGGATAGTTGAGCCCATGCCCCAAAGCCTGGTTCGATCGCCAGCGGGCGAAGCGGCGCTCGAGCAGCCGGTTGGCAAGGAACCCGCTTATGATCCGCGCGAAAAGCAGCGTCAAAAGGCCCGTTCCGATCAGCAAGGGCGCTTTCTGCCCGGCCGCCTGTGCTTGTTCGCTTGCCTTGTCCGCGGCTCTCTGCAACGCCGCGGCCGACGATTTCAAACCCTCGGCATTGTCCGCGCCTGAAGCTTGCGCCGCCTGTGCCTGTTCGGCCCGCGCCGTAGCTTGCTTGGTCAGCCGCTCGGCGCGCGCCTGCTCGGCCGCGCCGAGATTGCCGACCGCGCCGATGCCGACCTGAACGACCGCGAGCATTTCGAGAAAGAAGACGATCCAGAACAGCACCGCGATGCCACGCGCCGCCGCCCAGACCGGACCGAGCACCGCGGCTGCGACGTTGAAGGGCCAGACAGAATTTTGCGCCCGCCGGATACGGGAAAAGGCGTCGACATAATAATGCGGGTTCTGAACGGCGAACTCTTCGACCAGGCGGCCTTCAGTCGGCGGTTCGAGCCGCCCAGTGGCGTGCGGATCATGGGCGCTCACGATTGTCCGCCCTTTCGCAATCCATCCAGGAGAAGCTGCCTGTCGACGACGCCGACAATTGTTCCCTCTGCGTCCGTCACGGCCAGCGGCGCCTCATCCTGGGCCGCGAGTTCCACCAGTTCCCCGAGCGGCTGTTGCGCAACCACCCGACGCAAAGATCTCACGTCCGACTGCGGGTTCTTTGCGCTGAAACCGCTGACGGGCTCCATGATGCGACCGGCGGTGATCACCTTCAGCCGCGAAATGTCGGCGACGAATTTAGCCACATAGTCGTGCCTGGGAGCCGTCACGATGTCTTCGGGCGTGTCGATCTGGATGATGACCCCGTCCTTCATGATGGCGATGCGGTCGCCGATACGGATCGCTTCATCCAGGTCGTGGGTGATGAACACCACTGTCTTGCCCATCGACCGCGAGAGTTCCAGGAATTCATCCTGAAGCTGACGCCGGATCAGCGGGTCGAGTGCACTGAACGGCTCGTCCATCAGAAGGATAGCCGAATCCGCCGCCAGCGCGCGGGCCAAGCCGACGCGCTGCTGCATGCCGCCCGAAAGCTCGTGGCAGTAGCGGTCGCCCCATCCCGAGAGATTGACCTTGGCGAGCGCTGCCTCGGCGACGTCGAAGCGTTTCTGCTTGCTCGCCGCCTGGATTTCCAGCGGCAGCGCGACGTTGTCGCGCACTGTGCGGTGCGGCAGCAGCCCGAAGCTCTGAAACACCATGCTGACCTTGCGCGACCTGATCGTCCTCAACTCGGCAGGCGTCTTCGTCATGATGTTCTCGCCGTCGACGAAAATCTCGCCGGCGGAGGGTTCGAGCAGTCGGTTGATATGGCGGATCAAGGTCGATTTGCCGCTGCCCGACAGACCCATCACGCAGAAGATTTCGCCGGGTGCGACCGAGATACTGACATCGGCCACGCCGACGACGCAGCCGAACCGCTTGACCACGTCCTGCTTGTCCAGCCTGTCGCGCAGGATGGATGCCATGGCCTCGGGCGCGCGCGGACCGAACACCTTCCAGACGCCGTTCATGACGATAGCGGGCGGAGCGGCCGAGCCGCTCCGCTTAGGGTTCAGGTTGGCCGACACGGCGTCCACGCCTACGCTTCCCGGCCATGGTCGCCGTGCGCCACTCCGCTCAGTGGCCGAACCACTTTGCCACGTCGCCCGGATGGGCCTTGATCCACTCCTTGGCCACTTCGTCGGCCGGCTTCTTGTCGACGATGATAGCGTATGCCCATTTCGAGATGTCGTCCGGGTTGAAGCTCATACGCTCCAGCGCCGCCGTCAGGTCCGGCTGGCGCTGCGCCAGCGTGGCAGCATAGGCAACATGCACGGTGGTGTCAGCATAGGCCGACGACACCTTCGATTTTTCGAACCATTGCGGATCGTCGTTGGGCTGCACGACGACGAATTTCGCCGGGTCGTTCTTCGGCTCGGTCAGGAAGGCGAGCTTGTAGCGGGCGAAATTCTGGTGTGGGCTGTAGCAATAGCCGACCCATGGCTTGTCGGCTTTCGCCGCGCGGTCGAGCGAGGCCGCCGCCACCGCTTCGTCGGTGACCTGCAGGTCGAAGAAATCGGCAAAACCGTAGTCACGCGCCCTGACCTTCTCGATGTTGGTCGACTGCCAGCCAGACGCGCCGATCCACATCTCGCCTTTGCCGTCGCCATTGGTGTCGAACAGCTTGGCGTTGTCCGGGTTGGCGAGATCGGAGACATCCTTGATGTGATATTTGTCGACCGTGACCTGGGTGACGCAATACCCCTGCTTGGCTTCGTAGCCGTTTTGGGCGAGCTTCACGGTGCCAGCGCCCTTGACGTACTTGTCGACAAGGCCTTGCTGGTTGGGCAACCAGACGTCCGGCCAGATATCGACCTCGCCCTTGCCGCGATTCATCGCTTCCCAGATCACCGGAACGGCGGTGGTCGTCACCGTCGAAACATCCAGCCCCAGTTCCTGCTCGGCCGCGTTCTTGATGACGTTCATGACCGCCGTCGCGGTGGCGTAATTCGGGTCTGGCATCGTCACGTCGGCAGCATAAGAAGAAGCCGCGGGCGTCAGCAGAAGGACGCCGAGTGCGGTCTTGAGCAGGTAGTCTTTCATGGTGTTCCCCAACTTGGTTGCGCTGATTTCATTCAGTCTACCCATCAGGTTAGCGGAACATGCAGGCAATCCATCCCAAATTTCATCACATAAGGAAAATCGATGGAGTGCATAAGGTCGCTGGCGTTCCGCAACGTGCTCTGAGCAAGGTCGCTCTAGAAATAGGCTTGATCGGGCTCACTGGCCTTCCGGTTGGCAATGAAGGCCTGCAGCGCCTCGTCGATCGCCGGATCGAGGCCGGGGTCGTGGTAGTCCTCGAGCAGCCCCTTCCATTGCCGGTTGGCGCGCTGCGCGGCATCCAGCCGTCCTTCCTCGTTCCACTGCTCGAAGGAATTGTTGTCGCTGATGGAGGATCGGTAGAAGGCGGAAAGGAAGTTGGCTTGCGTATGCTCGCTGCCGAGGAAATGCGAGCCCGGCCCGACTGCCTCGATGGCCTCCATCGCTTGCGCGTTGACGGAAAGATCGATGCCCTCGAACAGGCTGGCGAGCTTGCCGCAGAGGTCGGCGTCGATGACCGTCTTCTCGAAGCCGGTCACTAGCCCACCCTCGAGCCAGCCGGTGGCGTGGTTGATGACATTGGCGCCGGCAAACATCGACATCAATATACCCCAGGTCGCCTCCTGCTCGGCCTGGGCATCGGGAAGCTTGGAAGCCGACAGCGAACCGACGGTGTGGAACGGCACGCCGACGCGCCGCGCCAATTGCCCACAGGCAAGCACCATCTTGCCGGCCTCCGGCGTGCCGAAGGTCGGCGCGCCGCTCTGCATCGAGATGGTGCTGGCGAAGCTCCCCATCAGGCAGGGCGCGCCGGGATTGATCAACTGCACGAGGCTGAGGCAGGCAAGCGCTTCGGCCAGCACTTGCGCCAGCGTGCCGGCGACGGTGCAAGGACTCATCGCGCCAGCCAGTGTCCAGGGCGTGCAGGCGACCGGCTGGTTGTTGCGCGCATAGACCTTCAGCGAGCCCGACATGTTGGCGTCGAGCACCAGCGGCGCATTGGTGTTGGAGACGTTATAAAGCACGGCGTTGTTGGCGACGAATTCTTCGCCGAAGACGATCTTGGCCATGTCGACCGCGTCCTGCGCCCGCTTCGAGCCGATGAACGCGCCCATGAAGGCGCGGTCCGAATGACGGATGTGGGTATAGAGCATGTCGAGATGGCGCTTGTTGGCCGGCAGGTCGACCGGCTCGCAGACGACGCCGCCCGAATGATGCAGATGCGGGATCATCTGGTGCATCTTCACCAGATCGCGAAAATCCGCGATCGTCGCATAGCGGCGGCCGCGATCGAGGTCATGCACGAAGGGCGGTCCCCAGGATGGGCAGAGCACCGTATTGTCGCCGCCGATCATCACCGTGTTCTCGGGATTTCGCGCATGCTGCTTGAATTGCGAAGGCGCGGTGGCGCGGATGATCTTGCGGCACATGCCGGGCTCGAAGCGTACCCTCGTCCCCTGCACGTCAGCGCCGGCGTTGCGGAAGATATCGAGGATCTCGGGATCGTCATGGAATTCCATGCCGACTTCCTTGAGCAACTGGTCGGCATTGGCTTCGATCAGGCTCAGCCCCTCCTCATCGAGGATGTTGAAGGTGCCGATCCTGCGGCGGATATAGGGGCGCCGCGGCGCCTGCCGCGCGCTGCGCTGGCCGAGCCTTCCTGCGCGGCCGCCGGTTCTCGGAGCATGCGTTTCGGTGGTGATCGTCGCTTCCTTGTCCATGGTCTGCTCCGATATCAAGCGGGCGTTAAGGCAGACTGCTCGGCGGGCTGAAGTCCGCGAAGCCGCATATTGGCTGGGTCGTAAGGCGCCTCGCGAAGCTCACGCGTGGAGAACTCCCGGCCGAGGATGGAAACCGTCAATTGCTGCGGCGAGATACCGGGCCGCAGATAGGCGAGGGCAAGCGTCTTGCGGGTCCGGAAACCACGCGCGCCGGAGGTGACGATCCCGACGGGGCGGCCTGCCTGCATCACCGCGTGGGCGTAGAAAGGCAGACGTTCACCGTCATCGTCGATCTCGAGCAACGCCATTGTCCAGGAGCTGTCGCCGACGCGTGCCAGCATCGCCTCGCGGCCGACGAATGTCCGCCCCTCGGTTTTGACCAAAGCGCTCAATCCAGCCTCCAGCGGCGTCCGCTCGGTGGTCAGGTCCGCGCCCCAGCCGCGATAGCTTTTTTCCAGCCGCATCGCGTTCAGTGCATAGATGCCAAACGGACGTAGGTCGAACTGCGCGCCGGCCTTGGCGACCGCTTCGTAAAGCTTACCGAATTGCGCGAGCTGCACATGCAATTCCCACCCGAGCTCACCTGCATAGGAGACCCGAAGTGCAGCCGCCTTGATGCCCGCCACCCGGATGATCTGCGCGGAAAGCCAGGGAAATGCCGTATTCGACAGATCCGCTTCGCAGATCTTTGCCAGCAGGTCGCGGGCGCGCGGCCCCATCACCCCCAGCACCCCCCGTCTTTCCGTGACGTTGTCGATCGTCACGCCAGGAAATTCCGCGGCGCGCGAGCGCAGCAGATCCTCGTCATGCCTTTCCGCGAGGGCGGCGCTGGTGAGATAGAACCCGTCATCGCCGAAGCGCGTCACGGTAAATTCCGACGCCACGCCGCCATTCGCCGTCAGCACGTGAATGAGGCCGATGCGGCCGAGGCGTTCGGGTGGCCGGTTGGCGCCGAGCGACGCCATGAACGCGCTGGCGCCGGGCCCGCCGATCTCGAATTTGGAAAAGGCGGAGAGGTCGATGGCGCCGACGCTGTCCTGCACGGCAAGGCACTCGCCACGCACGGCGTCGAACCAGCCGGGCTTGCGGAAGGTCAGCGGCGGATCGCGGTCGGCGCCTTTGACGGCGAACCAGTTTGGCCGCTCCCAGCCATAGGCGACGCCCAGCACGGCGCCCTGGCTTTTTTGAAGGTCCAGCGCCGGCGTCGTGCGACGCGGCCGGCCGGCGTCGCGTTCTTCGTTGGGATAGTGGATCCCGAATTGCAGGCCGAACCCTTCGACCGCCTTGTCGATGCGATAGTCGCGGTCGGCATAGTTGCCGAAGCGGCGCGGATCGATGGCGAGCGCATCGCTGCGCGGCGCCCCGTCGATGATCCAGTCGGCAAGGAAACGGCCGGCGCCGCCGCCTTCCATCACGCCCATGCTGGAGCCGGTGAGCAGCCATGCATTGCCGAGGCCAAAGGCAGGGCCGATCAGCGGGTTGGCGTCGGGCGTGAAAGTGATCGGGCCGTTGACCACTGTCTTGATGCCGGCATTGGCGAGCGCTGGCACCCGGTCCATGGCCAGCGCGATGATGTGCTCGACGCGGTCGAGATCGGGCGGCAGCAATTCCATGCCGAACTCCGGCGGCACCCCGTCGATCGCCCACGGATGGGCCGACTTCTCATAAGGGCCGACGATGTAGCCGTCGCGCTCCTGGCGCAGGTACCAGCTTTCTTCCGGATCGCGGATGATCGGCAGTTCCTTGGCGCCGGCGGCGATGCGCTCGGCGATTTCCGGAACGGTGTCGGTCACGACATATTGGTGCAGCATCGGCACGACAGGCAGGTCGATGCCCATCATTGCGCCGATCTCTCGGCACCATGTGCCGGCGGCGTTGACGATATGCTCGGCAACGATGTCGCCCTGCTCCGTGCGCACCAGCCATTCGCCGGACGGCTTGCGCTCGATCCCCAGTACCGGATTATGCCGCACGATCTCGGCGCCACGCGAGCGCGCGCCAGCGGCCATGGCATTGGTGGCCAGTGTCGGATCGACATGGCCGTCATTAGGCTCGTAGATTGCGCCGATGACCTCGTCCGTGTGGCAGAGCGGATAGATATCCTTGAGCTCGGCTGGACTGAGGATGTGGAAGTCATGACCGACGAACCGGCCGAGCCCTTGCACATGGCGGAACTCATCCATGCGGGCTTTCGAGCGGGTGATGCGCAGCGCGCCGCTGGCATGAAAGCCGGTTGGCAGTCCGGTCTCGGCGGTCAGTATCTCGCGATAGAGCCGCACCGAATGGGCGCGCATCTCCATGATCGTTGCATTGTGGGCGAAATGCGTGCAGAGCCCCGCCGCATGCCAGGTTGAGCCTGCCGTCAGCTCCTGTCTCTCGACAAGCATGACATCGCTCCAGCCTCGCTTGGCAAGGTGATAGAGCAGCGACACGCCCATGGCGCCACCGCCGATAATGACCACGCGGGCATGTTGTCTCATAGCGTCTCCTCCGCATGTCCGCGCATGCGCATTCCGGTTGGGTCGTAAGGCGGTTTGTCGAGCGTACGCATTTTGTAGCGTGTGCCGGCGACCGCGATTTCGTAGTCAGACTGAAAGAGCTGCGTTTTCGGCTCGCCCGGATCGCTGGCGACGTAGCCAAGGCAAAGGCTGAGGCCCGTGCGCGCGCCGAGCCCGCCCGAGGTCGTCAATCCGGCCAGCTTGCCGTTTCGATAGATCGGCTCGTCATGCAGCAGAAGGGGGTTAGCTCCTTCAACGGCGAAATGCATCAGCCGGCGCTGTACGCCCTCGGCCTTCTGCCTAAGCAGCGCCTCGCGGCCGATGAAATCGCTCTTCTTCCAGGATACCGCAAAAGAGAGGCCCGCCTCCAATGGCGTGTCCTTCGGACCGATATCGTGTCCCCAATGGCGGTAGCCTTTTTCCAACCGGCAGCCATCGAGTGCGTAGTGCCCGCAAAGCGCCAAGCCATAGCCGCTGCCAGCCGAGATGATCGTGGCAAACACGCTTTCGGCATGCTCTACCGGCACGTAAAGTTCGAAGCCGAGCTCGCCGACAAAACTGACTCGGATGGCGCGGACGTTGGCGGTGCCGATATCTATGCGTTGTGAGGTGGAAAATGGAAATGCCGCATCGGAAAGATCGGCGTCGGTCAGGTCTTGCAGCAGGTCGCGCGAGCGCGGCCCCATGATGCCGAGAACGGCCTCAGCGGATGTGGCGTCGAAGACCGAAACATTGAGGCCAAGATCTTCGGCATGGCGGCTAATCCAAGCGAGGTCTTTCTGCCTTGTCGCTGCACCCGAGATCACACGGAAAGCATCCGCTCCGACCCGCGCGATCGTCACGTCGGCCTCGATGCCGCCGCGCGCATTGAGCATCTGTGTATACACGGCGCGGCCTTCGGGCCGGTCGACATCGGCCGTGCACAGCCTCTGAATCAGCTTGGCCGCGTCGCGTCCGCGCACGTCGATCTTGGTGAAGGGCGAAAGCTCGAACAATCCGACGCCTTGCGCCATCCGCTCGGCTTCGGCCTTGGCCGCGCCCCACCATTTCTGGGTTCCCACGGAGTAGCCGCGCGTCTCCTCTCCGCCGAACCACAGCGGACGCTCCCAGCCGGTCGGTGCGCCGAACACGGCGCCGGCTTCTGCGAAGGTCCTATGAAAGACGGAACGCCTCACATCGCGACCGGCGGTTGCCTGCTTGTAGGGCCAATGCATGCGGAAGAGATCGGCAACTGATTCTTCCATCCTGGCGCCGACAAAGGAACGCGCCGCAGCCGAGCGGTCGAAACGGGCGATATCGAGCGCCCAGAGATCAAGCCCGGGCTCGCCGTCGACGATCCACTCGGCCATCGCCTTGCCAGCACCGGCCGACGACATCATGCCGGTCGAGTTGAAGCCGGCGGCGACATAGAAGCCGCGCAGATAGGGCGACTCGCCCATCAGCGGACGTGTATCCGGCGTAAAGCTCTCCGGCCCGTTCATGAAATGCCGTATGCCGGTTTGCGAAAGCGCCGGCAGAAGCTTCAGCCCGGCAGACATGAACGGTTCGAACTGCTCCCAATCCTCCGGCAGTTCGAGGAAAGGCCTGTCACCCGCCGGTCCGCGGACGTCGAAGATCTTGGCATTCGGCTCGAACCCGCCCAGCACCAGCTTGCCGGAATCGCCCTTGATGTAGATGCCTTCGTCGAGGTCGCGCAGGATCGGGAACGGATCCTGCAGGCCGGTGATCGGCTCGGTCACCACATACATGTGCTCGACCGCCTGCAGCGGCACCGGAACGCCCGCCAGCGCGCCGATATCGCGTGCCCAGGCGCCCGCGCAGTTGACGACGATCTCGCAATCGATGGTGACGCCCGTAGCCAAAGTGACGCCGGCGACCCGGCCATTACGGGTCACTATGCCTGAACAAGACGCCCCTTCCAGGATACGAATCCCGGCGGCGCGCGCACGTTTAGCGTAGGCGGCACAGATGTCGACCGGATTGGCCTGACCGTCTTCCTCGACCCAGAGCGCGCCTTCAACCCCGTCGGCAACGATGCCGCGCACGCGTTCCGCCACGCCGGCCTGATCGACGATCCCCACCGTCAGGCCGCAGACATCGCCCATATGCGCGATGCGCTTCAACTCGTCCATGCGCTCCGGACGCCGCGCCAGCCAGAGGCCGCCGGTGCGCCTGTAGCCGGACGCCTGGCCGGTCAGCTCCTCGAGGCGTGGAAACAGCTCGGTCGCATATTGCGCCAGCCTTGTCAGGTTGAGGCTGGCGCGCAACGGACCGACGATTCCGGCTGCATGCCAGGAAGTGCCGCTGGTCAGCTGGTGGCGTTCCAGGAGGACGACATCGCTCACACCCAATTCAGCCAGGTGATAGGCTATGCCGAGGCCAATGACTCCGCCGCCAATGATCACGATGCGTGCGCTGTCATTCACCTTGTAGCTACCTTTGCTGGATCGAACCGGGCGATCTTTTCCGCCAAGCCTCTTGCGCTCAACCTAAATTTCGCAACATTAGGAAAACTTATGGAGCCTTGAGGGCGGAGTTGCGGGTGAAGAGCGGCAGTTTCGATTTCAATCTGTTCCGGTCGATCGAGGTGTTCGTCGCCATCGTAGAGACCAGGCATGTAACGCAGGCGGCGCAGATGCTGGGCATGACGCAATCGGCCGCTTCCCAGCATCTGAAGAATCTGGAAAGCGCGCTCGGCGTCAGTCTGATCGACCGCAATCTGCGACCGATCGAGCTCACCAAGGCCGGCATCGCCTTGCATCGCCGCGCGGTCGCCATACTGAGCGAGGTCGAGGGCTTGCGCACGGATGCGCGGCGCGTCAACGCGGCGCCGCTGCCGCTTTTGCGCATCGCGCTTCTGGCGTCGATCGCGACCACCCTGGCGCCGGCGCTTTCGGTGCTGGCCCGCAAGAACTTCGGCATTCCCGAGCTCAGCCTGTTCGCGGGGCTCGCTACCGACCACGTCGCCTTGCTGCGCGCTCGCCGCGCCGACCTTGCGGTTACGTCGGGAGAGTTGTTCGAGATCGAGGGGCTGACGCGCTATCCGGTGATGACCGAGAAATTCCTGCTGGTGACGCCGAAAGGCTTTGCCGGCGATGTCGGCGACATCGTCAAGCTGTCCAAGAAGCTTGCCTTCGTGCGCTTCTCGCGCGAGACGCCTGTCGGCCTGCGCGTCGATCAGCATCTCAGCCGGCTGCGCATCGAGATTGCGCGCGCCATGGAAGGCGATCGTTCCAGCGTGGTGATGGCGCCGGTGGCCGCTGGCATGGGCTTCGCCATCCTGACGCCGACCTTGCTCATCGATGGCCTAGCGGAAGGCATGGAGATCGACGTCCATCCTCTGCCCTTCACCAGCCTGTCACGCAACATTCTGCTGGTGGCGCGTGAGCGCGAACTCGGAAATATCCCCGAGGCTTTCGCCGACCGCACCGCGGAAGTGCTGACCCAGGCGATCAGCACGCGCCTGCCCGGCCTTCCGGCCGACTGCTACACGCTCGACCGCCCCTCGAGGAGCGACTAATCAGCTTCATCAGTTATCCTGATGACGAGCTTTGCCGGTGTGCGCGCCACGCATTCCGTGTTTTCAATCTCCGGAATTCGCAACACTGGAGATACGGCATGAACGCTCCGCACGTCCATTCAAGTCTGGACATCGACTGGTCGACCGAGGCGATTGTCGATCGGCGGAACCGCTTCTATTCGGCCTCACAGCGCAAATTCGTTCCCTATAAGGAACCGCTGATCCTCAAGCGCGGCAGGGGCCAATATGTCTGGGACGAGAAGGACCGCAAATACATCGACCTGCTCGGCATGAACCTGTGCATCTCGGTCGGCCACGCCCATCCGCAGGTGGTCAAGGCCGCCACCGAGCAGGTGAGCGAGCTGACGCATTGCACGACGATGTTCTACCATCCGGTTCCCGCCCAATACGCCGAGGAACTGGTGGCGACGATGCCGGCCGGTCACGATTGGGTCGTGCATTTCACCAACAGCGGCGCCGAAGCGATCGACCTTGCCTTGCTGATGGCGCGCTCGCACACCGGCAGCATCGACATGCTGGCGCTCGGCTCAAGTTATCACGGCGCCACATTCGGCGCCCAGTCGGTAACAGGCATAGCCGGTTTTCGTCATCAGGTGCCGCAACTCGGCGGGGTGACGTTCGTAGCCGAGCCCAATCAGTATCGCGGCGTCCACGGCGAAGGCGTGCAGCCATATCTGAACGAGGTGGAGCGCGCCATATCCAGCTCGACCAGCGGCCGGTTGGCCGGCATGATCATCGAGCCGGTGCAGGGTTATGGCGGCATCGTGCCGATGCCTGCCGGCTACATCGCCGGCGCTTTCGAACGCGTGCGGGCGGCGGGCGGCGTCTGCATCATCGATGAGGTGCAGTCCGGCGTCGGACGCACTGGCGATGCCTTCTGGGCGTTCGAATCGCACGGCGTCGTTCCCGACATCGTCGTCGTCGCCAAGGGTGTCGGTAACGGCATTCCGCTCGGCGCCGTCATTGCCAGGCGCGCCGTCGCGGAGTCCATGGCCGACAAGTTCCTGTTCCACACCTACGGCGCCAATCCCGTCGCCTGCGCGGCAGGCCGCGCGGTGCTCAAGGTGATGCACGACGAGCGGCTGCAGGAGAATGCCGCCAAGGTCGGCGGCGCGCTGAAGGAAAGGCTTCAGGAGCTAAAGAAAGATTTCCCGCTGATCGGCGACGTCAGGGGACAAGGCCTGATGCTCGCCATCGAGCTGGTGAAGGACCGCGCAACGAAGGAGCCGGCGCCCGAAGCAACCTTGCAGGTCTTCGAGGAAACCCGGCGTCAGGGCCTCATCGCCAGCCGCTCGGGTCCGTACCGCAACGTCATCAGAATGTGCCCGCCGCTCTGCCTGTCGATGGCCGACCTCGACAATGTGGTGGACAGCTTCGTGCGCAGCTTCCGCATGGCGACATCTTGCTGACCCGCTCTTGGCGTCAATGGCGAGATTTGGATGAAATGATTTGGGTCCCGTTGGTCAATTTTCTCGATCTTGCTGATGTGACCTGCTGAACATAGCGCGCGGCCCCCGGATATCGAAAAGGCTCACCGACGATCCGTGCGGCAATCGCTGGCAACAACGTGCGAAGGGCGGGCCTCAACCGGCCGGTCGAAACGGTTTTGCCAGCGAGGCTGGAAAATGCAGCGCCAATATCTGGCGGTTACGCGAGATCAGCACCAGCACCACGATCGTCGCCAGATAAGGCAGGGCCGACAGCAGTTCGGATGGGACCTGAAGACCTAGAGCCTGTCCTTGGAGTTGCAGGATCGTCATGCCGCCGAATAGCCAGGCGCCGAGCAGAACGCGCAGCGGCCGCCATGTCGCGAAGACCACCAGCGCCAAGGCGATCCAGCCTTTGCCCGCGGTCATGTTCTCGACCCAGAGCGGCGTGTAGGCGACCGACAGATAGGCGCCGGCGAGGCCTGCCATCAGCCCGCCGAACAGCACCGCCATGTAGCGGATCCGGATCACTGGATAGCCGATGGCGTGGGAGGTCTGCGGCGATTCCCCGATCGTGCGCAGGATGAGGCCTGCCTTGGTGCGATAAAGGAACCAACTGATCGCCACGAACATCAAGAGTGCCAGGTATACAAGCGGATCGAAGCGGAAGAGCAGCGGGCCGAGCACCGGCAGTTCGGAGAGGATGGGAATGCTGACGCCATGCAGCGCTTCGATCGGATCGCTGCCGAAGCCGCGGCCGATAAATGCCGACACGCCGGAACCGAAGATCGCCAGCGCCAAGCCGGCGGCATACTGGTTGGTGAGAAAAGTTAGCGCCAGCACGCCGAAGAGCAGTGAGGCGGCAGCGCCGGCCAGCGCGCCGGCGAGGATTGCAACGGGCATCGGATAGCCGGCCGTGACCGCCCAGAAAGCAAGCGCCGCACCCATCAGCATCATGCCTTCGATGCCGAGATTGAGCACGCCGGATTTCTCGACCACGAGCTCGCCGAGTGCGGCGAAGATCAGCGGCGTGGCGGCGATGATGGTGCCGGTGAAGATGGCGATGAAGAGTTCCATCCGATGTCTCCCGCTATCGCGCCGTCTCGGGCGCATGCGCATCAGGGACTGGCCGCACCAGGCGAATGCGATAGAAAATGAAGAAGTCGGCTGCGAGCAGGAATAACAGCAGGATGCCCTGGAAGATGCGCGTCAGGGCCGAGGGCAGGGCAAGCGTCATCTGCACGCCTTCGCCGCCGAGGAAAAGCAGCGACATCAACAGCCCGCCGAGCACGATGCCGAAGGCATTCAGACGTCCGATGAAGGCGACGATGATGGCGGCAAAGCCGTAGCCGGGCGAAATCTGCGGCGAAAGCTGTCCGAGCGGTCCGGCAGCTTCCGCCATGCCGGCAATGCCTGCCGCGGCGCCGCCAGCCAGCAATCCGATCCACACCGCAGCCGACTCGCGAAAGCCGGCATAGCGAGCGGCGAGCGGGGCCGCGCCGCTGACCGACATCTTGTAGCCGAGGAAGCTGCGGTCGGCGAACAGCCACATCAAAAGCACGGCGACGACAGTGATGAAGATCGAGGAGTTCACCCGGTAGGCCGGATCGAAGGACTGAAACATCGCGGCCGCCGGCAGAAGCGCCGTCTGCGGATAGTTGAAGCCGGCGGGATCGCGCCATGGTCCATGCACCAGATAGGACAGGAACAGCGTCGCGATATAGGTCATCATCAGCGTGACCAGGATCTCGTTGGTGTTCATGCGCGAGCGCAGGAAGGCGGGGATCGCCGCCCAGGCCATCCCGGCGGCCATCCCGGCCAGGAACATCAGCGGCAAGAGCAGGGCGCTGTCCGGGTTCGGCCAGAACAGGCCGACGCCGCTCGCGGCAATCGCGCCCATCGTGAATTGCCCCTCGGCGCCGATGTTCCAAACATTGGCGCGAAAGCCGATCGCCAGTCCACAGGCAATCAGGATCAGCGGTGAGGCTTTCAGCAACCATTCCGAGAGGCCATTCATCGAGCTCAGCGGCTCGATGAAGAAGGCATAGAGCGTCGGCAGCGGATCATGCCCGAGCGAGGCGAAGAAGACCGAGCCGACGATCAGCGTCAGGACGGACGCCAGAACCGGCGCGGCGATGCGCATCGTGGCGGAAGGCTCCGGCCTCTGTTCAATCCTGATGCGCAACGCTGCTGCTCCCAGTCTTGTTCTGGCCCATGGGCCGGCCGGTCATCAACAGCCCGATCTCCTCGCGGTCGGTGCTGGTGCGCGCCAGCGGCGGCGATACGCGACCCTGGCAGATGACGAACAGCCGGTCGCAGATCTCGAACAGTTCATCGAGTTCTTCCGAAACGACGAACACCGCGGCGCCGGCGCGGCTCAGGTCGACGATGGTCTGGCGGATGAAGGCGCTTGCCCCGACATCGACCCCCCAGGTCGGCTGCGAGACGAGCAGCAATTTTGGCGCCAGCGCGATCTCGCGGCCGACAATGAATTTCTGTAGATTGCCACCGGACAGGCTCTGCGCCGTCGAGCCGGGGCCATTGGCCTTGACCTTGAACCTGTCGATGATGCCGGCGGCGAAGGCGGCGGCCTTGCGGCGGTCGACGAGACCCTTGCGGACCGTGCCGAAGCGATGGGCGGTCAGCACGGCGTTTTCCCACAACGTATGCGACGGCACGGCGCCGCGCCCGAGCCGTTCCTCGGGAATGAAGGCGAGGCCGAGCTTGCGGCGCTCGTCGGGCCGCAAGGTGGCGGCCGGCGCTCCGTTGATTTTGATCGCGTCGCCTTGGCCATGCCGGCGCTCGCCGCTGAGCAGCGCGATCAACTCGGCCTGGCCGTTGCCGGAGACTCCCGCCAGGCCGACGATCTCGCCGCCATGCACGTTGAAGGAGACATCCTTAAGGTCGACGCCGAAATGGTCGCGTGCGTCGGCTGAAAGATTTCTGACCTCGAGCACCGGCCTGTCGCTGGGAATGGCGGGGCTGACATGCATTTCCGGCAGCCTGGAACCCACCATCATGCGGGCAAGCTCCAGCGAGGTCGTTTCCTTCGGCCGCGCGGTGCCGGTGACCTTGCCGTTGCGCAGCACGGTCGCGGTGTCGCAGAGTTCCTGCACCTCGTCGAGCTTGTGGCTGATATAGACGATCGAACAGCCTTCGGCCGAGAGCTGCCGTAGCGTGTCGAACAGCTTGACCACGGCCTGCGGCGTCAGCACCGAGGTCGGCTCGTCGAGGATCAGGAGTTTTGGCGCCTGTAAGAGGCAGCGCACGATCTCGACGCGCTGCCGCTCGCCGACCGACAGGTCATGCACCTGGCGATACGGGTCGATGGGCATGCCGTAGCGCAGCGAAAGCTCGCGGATCTTTTCGGCAAGCGAAGGCAAGTGGAAGGCGCTGCTCGCCGACAGCGCGATGTTCTCGACCACCGAGACCGACTCGAACAATGCGAAATGCTGATAGACCATCTCGATGCCGAGCGCGCGCGACGTCGCCGGATTATGCGCCGCGATAAGCTTGCCGTCGCAATAGATGTCGCCGGAATCGGCTTGCGCCGCTCCGTAGATTATCTTCATCAGCGTCGATTTGCCGGCGCCGTTTTCGCCGAGCACCGCATGGATCTCGCCGGGTTGAATCGACAGCGAGACGTCGTCATTGGCGACGACGCCGGGATAGCGCTTTGAGATGTTGCGCAATTCTAGTCGCGGATGCATGGCGGGTCCTGCCGGGCTTGCAGCGGGGTTGGACGGGAACCAGACGGGGGACGCCGGAAATTGCCGTTCGACGCCCCCCTTTTCTTCGAATGCGATCAGCTCAATTTGCCGATCATTCCCTTGACGAACCAGTTCATGCCACGGATGCTGTCGTCGTCGAGCACCGATCCGGCCGCGACCTTGACGGCGCCGTCCTGATCCTTCAGCTCGCCGCCATAAGGATGCACCTTGCCGCTGCCGATATCGGCTTCGAGCTGCTTCAGCTTGGTCTTGGTGTCGGCCGGTATGCCTTCATTGTAGGGCGCCATCTTGACCACGCCCGCTGCCAGTCCGTCCCAGCGCACTTCCGGTTTCCAGCTGCCCGCCGCTACAGCCTTGGCGGCGCCGACATAGTCGCTGGTCCAGTCGAGCACGAAGGAGGTGAGCTGCTTGCCGGAAGCGAATTTCGACATGTCGCTGGCGTAGCCGATCGACCACGCGCCGCCTTCGCCGGCGACCTGCACGCCGGTCGCCGTGTCGGTCATCGAGCAGATGACGTCGCAGCCCTGGGAAAGCAGTGTCTTGGCGGCTTCCTTCTCCTTGCCCGGATCGAACCAGGAATTGAGGAAGATGGCGTTGCAGGTGGCGTTCGGGTTGACGCTCTGGGCGCCGAGCAACAGCGCGTTGGCCGGGCCGACGATGTCGGGGATCGGGAAACCGCCGATGAAGCCGATCTTGCCCGACTTCGACATGTAGCCGCCCGCCGCGCCGGCGACGAAGGTGCCTTCATAATACTTGGCTTCGAAGGTGCCGAGATTGGCGAGATGGACGATGCCCGAGCAATGCTCGAAAGCGATCTTGGGGAAGCGCGGTGCCACCTTCTGCATCGGCGTGCCATGCGAGAAACTGGTGCCGAAGATCAACTGATTGCCGGCGCTGGCAAGCTCGCGGAAGACGCGCTCCGCATCCTGCGGCATGAAGATATTGTCGATGACGGTGAGTTTCGCCTTGTCGCCGAATTCGGACTTGATCGCCTCGACGCCGAGGCTGTGCTGCTTGGTCCAGCCGATCTCGGCGATCGGCGAGACATAGACGACGCCGATCTTGAGCACGTCATCGGCCCTGGCGATGGTGCTCAGTCCTCCGGTGCCAAGTGCCGCACCCAGCGCGCCACTGTATTTCAGGAATCCACGTCTGGTCAGCTCGTTCATGATTGTAACCCTCTGTTGGCTTTTTTGGTTGACGCCCGGCTTTTCGGTGCCGGATCTTGCTTGGGGAGATGGACATGCACGTGCGCCGTGCCGTCGCCATTGCCGGATTGGTGTGTCGGCGCTCGCGGCGCGATCGGAGCCGCGCCGTCGACCCTGCCGTCGAGATAGGGCGCTAGCGCCTCGGCCGGCGTCATTTCCGCATAGACTTCGCGATCCATGATGTAGCCGCGCACCACCGCGCGGTGATGGGTGTCGATCAGGTCCATGGCCTGCTTCAGCCGGCCCTTTTCGAGAAGGTCGACGACGCGTGAGTGGTCGTCGAGCAGATTGCAATAGTCGAAATCGGCCGTGATCAAGGAGCGTAGCAGCGTCGTACGGCGCACGAGCTGGGCATGGATTTCCTGCATCACTTTGTTGCGGCTCAGGCGCACGAAGACCGAATGGAATTCCTGGCCGAGCACGTCGGCCAACGCATCGTTGCCGGCGGTGACAGCCTGGCGCTGGCGTTCGACATGCTGACGCAGCTCAGCCCATCCAGCGGGGCCGAGGCGATCGCTGAGCTGGGCGGCGACGCCCTGTTCGACAAGCGTCAGCGCGTCGTAGATCTCCATCGCTTCCTGCATGCTCGGCTTGGCGACGAAGGCGCCGCGATTGCGCTCGATCTGCGCCAGCCCGTCATCGGCGAGCCGGATCAGGGCCTGGCGCACGACGATGCGGCTGACGTCGAAAATTTCGGAAAGCTCGCGCTCGCCGAGCTTGCAGCCGGGTACCAGCCGATGGTCGATGATGGCGCGCGTCAGGATATCCGCTATCGTCTGGGAACGGCTGCTCAAGGCGCGGTTCTCCGCGAGTTCGAGGACATGATCAGCAGGCTTTCCGTAGTGAAGACATGCCCCGTCGCGATGCGACATATCTCAAATTCAGAATTCCATACATCGGAAGTCAATCGCTGAAATCTGTCAACACAAAAATACGCTTTGGCTGACAAAAAATCGTTGATTGATATCCAATCTTGTGTTTTCGTTATGTCGAAACGCCGGGCTAGGTTCATGGTGAAGGGCTAGCCGAGTTGGAAGGGATGCCGATGGCTACCCACTGCGTCGACCGGGAGCTTCTGAACGACTGGCATATCGTTGCCGACCAGGAATCGCTCTCCGCGGATATGCCATTTCCGACAAGGCTGCTCGGCGTCGACCTGGTCGTCCGTAAGCGCGTGGACAAGGCCGAGGTCGTCCGTGCCGATAATGGCGCCGTCGTCAACTCAGCCGAACGTTATGGCTTCATCTGGGCTTGCCTCGACAAGCCCTGGCGCGAGATCGTCTACATTCCCGAGGCCAATGAAGCGGATCGTCACCTCGTCAGCGGCGGGTCGATCGCGGTCAAGGTGTCCGGCCTGCGCGCCGTCGAGAACTTCCTCGACATGGGCCACTTCCCTTTCGTTCACACCGGATGGCTGGGCGAGGAGCCGCACACCGAAGTGGCGCCTTACAATGTCGAGATCACCGCGCAGGACGAGGTTCTGGCGACCGAGTGCAAATTCTATCAGCCCATTGCTTCGCCCACCGCCAAGGAAGGTTTCGTCGTCGATTACATCTACAAGGTAATCCGGCCCTATACGGTGGCGCTCTACAAGAGCAACCCGATCCAGAAGCACCGGCTCGACGTCATCACGCTCTTCGTGCAGCCGGTGGACGAAGAGAACTGCATCGCGCATCCATATCTTTGCTATCTCAAGGAAGGCATGGAGGCGGCGACCGTGCGTAGCTTCATGCAATTGATTTTCGCGCAGGACAAGCCGATCCTCGAGAACCAGGTTCCCAGGCGCCTGCCGCTCGATCCGCGCGCCGAGACACCGATCCGCGCCGATGCCGTCTCGGTCTCCTACCGGCGGTGGCTGCGCGATCGCTCCGTCACTTACGGCGCCATACCGGCGCGAGCCTGATCACGATGTCCGCTGCATGCAAAGGAAAGACATTATGACGAAATGCACGGACCCTGTGGTGCTCAATCTCTGGCATCCGATTGGTGCGATCGCCGAGGCTGTCCCCGGCTCCGTCCAGCAGACGGTACTGCTCGAGGAGCGCCTCAGCTTTTCGGTCGACGTGAGTGGTGAGCCGGTGGTCTGGCGCTCGCGGCCAGACCTGCGCCGGGCCGACCACGTAGCGGCGCCCGATAGGCTGCCGGCGAAAAGCGCCTATGGCTATGTCTGGACCTCGCTGGGTGAGCCTTCGGCCGACCTCTTCCCGATTCCCGAATATGCCGAGCCCGACCGGCGCCGGCTCAACGCCGCGACCTTCGGCGTCAACGTCTCGGCGCCGCGCGCCATCGAGAACTTTCTCGACATGGGCCATTTTCCATATGTCCACACCGATATCCTCGGCGCCGAACCGCATACCGAAGTCAAGGAATACGATGTCGAGATTTCGGTCGACCGCGACGAGATTCTGGCGACCCGCTGCCGCTTCTTCCAGCCGATGGCCTCGACCGCCTCGGACGGCGGCGCCGATGTCGACTATGTCTACCGCGTGCCGCATCCCTATTGCTCGGTGCTCTATAAATCGAGCTCGGTCGACGAGAGCCGGCGCGATGTGATCGCCATCTTCCTGCAGCCAGTCGACCAGGAGCATGTACGCGCCCACATGCTGCTTTGCGTGCTGGACGAGAACAGCGAAGACAAGGTGATCAAGCGCTTCCAGCAGACGATCTTCGGCCAGGACAAGCCGATCCTGGAAAACCAGGTGCCGAAGCGTCTGCCGCTCGATCCGCGCGCCGAAACCCCGATCCGCGCCGACAAGTCGGCCATCGCCTACCGGCGCTGGCTCAGCCAGAAGGGAGTGACCTACGGGGTCATACCCGCGGCGGCCTGACTAGCACATTTTTGGAGACGACGAATGCTGGAAGTAGCCAAAAGCCAGTGGCATCCGATCGCCGCTGCCCATGACCTGCCGTTCCGCCATGTGTTCCACGGCCAGTTGCTCGGTCGCGAGTTCGCGGTCTGGCGGGCCGATGACGGCTATGTCAACATCTGGGAGAACCGTTGCCTGCATCGCGGCGTCAGGCTGTCGATCGGCATCAATGACGGTCGCGAGCTGAAGTGCCAGTATCATGGGTGGCGCTATTCCAACCGTACCGCCGGCTGCACCTACATCCCTGCGCACCCTGCCGATGCGCCGGCCCGCACCATCACCAACCGCACCTATCCGGCGGTCGAACGCTACGGGCTGATCTGGTCGTCGGAAGAGGCGCTGGGCGAGGTGCCGGATGTCGCGGGCCTCGCCGAGGGCAAGCTGCTCGCGTTGCGTGGCATTCCGGTCAATGCGCCGGCCGGCAAGATCGCGCAAGCGCTGAAGGCCTATCGCTTCCAGCCCAGTGGGGCGATCGATGGCGATGGCGCCGAAACTACCGTCGAGGCCAGCCAGGATTTTGCCGTGGCGCTTCGTTCGCGCGACGGCGGCACCGAGACGCTTGGCGTCTTCTTCGTCCAGCCGGTCGATTCCAACCGTTCCGTCATTCGCGGCGTTCTCGACCGGGACGCTAAAGGGGCCGCGCGCATCGCCGTGCTGCGGCATCACAATGAACGGCTTTCAAAACTGCGCGACGAGGTCGAGCGCGAGGTGGCGAATACACCGGCGCCGGCGCCGATCGAGCCGGTCTATGAGCGGGTGTCGGCCGAACTCGCCGAAATGCCGGAACTGACCGTGCATGGCCGCAAGGCAGCGCTGCGGGTCACGGTGGCTAGGAAGTGGCAGACGGCCGACGGCATTGCCGGTTTCGAGCTGCGGCCGATCAAGGGCATCCTGCCGACCTTCCAACCGGGCGCGCATATCGACATCCATATGCCCAATGGCGAGATCCGCCAGTATTCGATCACCAACGGACCCGGCGAAACCGACAGTTTCACCATCGGCGTCAAGCTGGAGCGGGATTCGAAGGGCGGCTCGAAATGCATGCACGAGACGGTGCGTGAAGGCGATATCCTGGCGATCTCCGAGCCGCGCAACAATTTCCCGCTGCGCCGCGATGCCATCAAGACGATCTTTGTCGCCGGCGGCATCGGCATCACACCGCTGCTCGCCATGGCGCAGGCGCTCAAGAACCAGGAGCTGACGCATGAGCTGCACTATTTCGCGCAAGGCGAGGAGCACCTCGCTTTCGCCGATCGCCTGAAGCTGCTCGGCGAGTCACTGAGGCCGCATCTTGGCCTGTCGCCGGATGCGACCGGCGCCGAGCTTCGCCGCGTGCTCACAGGCTATCGGAACGGCATGCACCTCTACATCTGCGGTCCCGGGCCGATGCTAGAGGCGGCGCGCCGAATCGCGGCCGAACAGGGCTGGCCCGACAGCGCCGTGCATTTCGAGTATTTCAAGAACACCAACAAGATCGACAACAGTTCGAGCTTCGAAGTGGCGCTCGCACGCTCCTGCGTCACGCTGCAGGTGCCAGCCGGCAAGACGATCCTGCAGGTCATGCGCGAGAGCGGCATCGACGTGCCCTCCTCTTGCGAGCAGGGCGCCTGCGGCACCTGCGTGGCGACGGTGATCGAAGGCGAGCCCGACCATCAGGACGTCTATTTGAACGACGCCGAGCGCAAAGCCGGAACGAAGATCATGACCTGCGTCTCGCGTGCCAAGTCGGCCCGCCTCGTGCTCGACATCTAGGGGCTAATTATGATCACGCTTTACGACTACGAGCTGTCGGGCAATTGCTACAAATTGCGGCTCTTGATGAGCTTCCTCGGCATGACCCATAAGACGGTGCCCGTCGACTTCTACCCCGGGCGCGAGCACAAGTCGGAATGGTTCCTGAAGCTCAACCCGCTCGGACAACTGCCGGTCATCGACGATGATGGCCTGATCCTGCGCGATGCTCAGGCGATCCTGGTGTATCTGGCGTCGAAATACGATCCGTCCGGCACGTGGTACCCGAGGGACAATCCGGCGTTGGTCGGCGAGATCAGCCAATGGCTGGCCTTTGCCGACGGCATCACCGGGACTGCATCGGCCGCGCGCCTCCACGATGCGCTGTTTTACGATTTCGACGTCGATGCCGCGCGCGCCGGCGCGCACCGGCTGTTCCGTATCCTCGACGAACATCTCTGGTTCGGCGAGCAGGAGGGTCGCCTGTGGATATGCTCGGCCGCGCATCCGACGATCGCCGACATCGCCTGCTTCCCCTACATCATGCTGTCGGAAGAGGGCGGTATTCCGCGTCAGGATTATCCGGCGATCCGCCGCTGGTGCGATCGCGTGAAGCGCATCAAGGGTTTTATCGTCATGTCGGGCGTGTTCCCGGCCGGGCCAGCCAGGGCCGCGGCGTAAGTTTCAATAACAGGCCGGGCGTTCGCGTCGGCAAGCAAATTTGGGAGGGAAGAAATGAAAACGCGTGCCGCCGTTGCCGTTGCCGCCGGAAAGCCGCTTGAGATCATGGAGGTGGACCTCGAAGGCCCGCG
>NZ_VFTM01000009.1:0-180629 GCF_006439555.1 Mesorhizobium sp. B3-1-6
CAGCGACCCTACGACCGTGATCTCTACAAGGAGCGAAATCGAATCGAACGCTTCTTCAGCAAGCTCAAGCAGTTCAGGCGCGTCGCAACCCGATACGACAAACTGCTCGCCAACTTCATGGGCTTCGTCAAACTCGCCGCTATCGCCATCTGGCTCAAATAGTTAAATCGTCACCACCGCCTAGTAGCGCTTGCTATTTCGAAAGTCCGATCGCGCTGAGATATGCATAGCCGCGATAAAGCGTTCTGAAACGGAAGGTTGCGCCGGTGCGCTGCGATTCCGATTCAAGCACGTCGCGCAGCGAGGCGCGCGGCGTGACATGGAATTTCCGCAGCCAGCCGCGCAGCAACGCCCTGAACCAGCGTGGCAGGCCTTCCTGCTGGCCGAAATCGACGATGTGGAGCGAGCCGCCGGGCGCGAGCGCGGCGAGGGCAGCCGATACGGTATTCTCCCAGCGGGGGATCATCGACAGCGAATAGGAGACGAAGACCCGGTCGAAATGCTCGATGCCGAAAAGAGCCTTGGCGTCGAAATCGGTGGCGTCGCCGCGTGCGAGGTTGACCTTGTCCGTGAGACCTTCGCGAGCGACGGTCGTGTTCGCCGTCTCCAGCATCTCGGTCGAGATATCCAAACCGAAGAAGCGGGCGTCCGGGTAGCGGCGGGCGGCGAGCACGATGTTGCGGCCGGTGCCGCAGCCGAGCTCCAGCACGGTGCCGCCATGCGGCACGTCCAGCCCGTCGATCAGCCGGTCGCGGCCGAGCAGGTAGTATTTGCGGGTCAGGTCGTAGATGTGGCGCTGCCAGCGGTAGACGCCGTCCATCAGTTCGGCATGGCTGGCAGGCAGCTCCGTCGTGCTCATGCGGCGCGCTTCACGTAGAGGTGGAAGCCGCCATAGATCGCCGAGCGGTCCTTTGCGGAGAATTCGCGCGAGGCATCGCCCTCGTAGGTCCACTGGTCGAGAAGCGAACTGGAGACGCGGCCGGGCAGCAGGCTGGGCTCGGCCGCGGTGCGGAAGATGACGCGGGCGCCGGCCGAAGCCGTGCGGGTGATCTCGGTCCACAGTGCGTTGAGCAGGTCGTCGGTCATCCAGTCCTGCGCGTCGAGCAGCACGAAGCGGTCGACGCTGCCGGCGTCCTTGGCACCCAGGAACTTGATCAGGTTGGCGTGGTGGATGGCGACGCGGTCGATGTTGTCGCGGATCGTCTTGTAGTTGCTCTGTTCCAGATAGGCAGGCAGCGCCGCCTCGCCGGGTTGCGGATAACGTCGGGCAAAGGCCTGCCAGGCAAAATAGTTGTTCTTGAGCGGGAAGTCGCAGGCGAGCTTTTCCAGGCGCGCCTTGAGCACGCTCGCCATCGAACCGTCGCCGGAGGTGATCAGCGAATCGTACTGGGCCGGCGGGATGCCGAGGCCGAACAGCGAAGCTTTGCGCGACGTCGCCCAGCGCAACAGCTTCTTGTCGAAAACAGGCGCTAGCTCCTCGTTGAAGAAACGGCGCTGCTCGCCGATGTTCTCGGCCTTCATGATGCCGGCCGGGTCGACACCGAACAGCTTTCCGACGCGATGGCCCATGGCGATGAAGAGGCCGAGCAGGCCGGTCTGGTAGAAGTTGCGGTCGAAGACCGAGATGCGGCGGCGACCGCGCCAGCTGCGGCGCTCCCAGTAGTGGCGGCTGACCGCATCGAGATGCGGCGCGATGAAGCGATCATAGGCGTCGGAATTGTGGCTGGTGCCGGCGGCGCCGAAGAAGCGGAAGAGATCGCCCTGCGACGGCAGGTGGCGCACCGCTTCCAGCTTCATGCGGTTCAGCGCGATGTGCGCGGCATTGAGATCGACGGCATCGATCCTGGCCGGCGAGCGGGTCAGGTAGGCCAGGATGTTGCAGCCGCCCGAGGCGATTGTGACGATGCGGTGGCCCGCGCCGAGCTGCATGGCCTCCATGTCGACATCCGGGTCTTCCCAGATCTGCGGATAGACGAGGCCGGAGAACAGAAAGGCGAACAACCGCTCGGAAATGCCGTCCTTCGACAATGGCCGGTTCTGGTAGACCGCCTTTCCGACTTCCTTGCCTCGACGATAAACGAGTTCTCCGGATACGTCCGACATGGAAAGGTGATTCCCCATTTGCGTTGGCGCAAGCGGGTAGCGCAGCGGCATGACAGGCAGGTGACAGCCTGTTGACGGCAAGCTGACGTTGATTTCACGCTTTTCCGAATGCTCCCGGCGTCGGCGTGGTGACGATGACGGTCTCGCCGGCATCGAGCGTGGTTTGGTCGCAGGCCTTCAAGACGTCGACCGATCCGTCATTGCGCCTGACCTTGGTCGAGCCCGCCTCGCCATCGCCGCCGCCGTCGAGGCCCTGGGGCGGCCGGTTGCGGTGGGAGGACAGGATCGCGCATTCCATCTTTTCGAGGAAGCGGATGGTGCGCCTGGTGCCGTCGCCGGCGTTCCACTTGCCCTTGCCGCCTGAGCCTTCGCGGATGTGGAAGTCCTCCAATACGACGGGGAAGCGCAGTTCCAGCACCTCGGGGTCGGTGAGGCGCGAATTGGTCATGTGGGTATGGACACCGGACGTGCCGGCAAAGCCGCGTCCCGAATTCATCCGGCCGGCCGGCGAGCCGGAGCAGATCGTCTCGTAATACTGGTATTTCTTGTTGCCGAAGGTGAGGTTGTTCATCGTGCCTTGCGCGTTGGCAATCGCACCCATCGCGCCGAACAGCGCATTGGTGACGTGCTGCGAGGTCTCGACATTGCCGGCGACAACGGCGGCCGGGTAGGCGGGCTTCAGCATCGAGCCTTCGGGGATGACGATGTTGATCGGCCTCAGGCACCCGGCATTCATCGGGATCATGTCCTCGACCATGACGCGGAAGGCGTAGAGCACGGCGGCGCGGGCGACGGGCTCCGGCGCGTTGAAGTTGTTCTTCATCACCGGCGACGTGCCGGTGAAATCGACGGTCGCCTCGCGTTTTTGCCGGTCGACGGTGATCTTCACCCTGATCACCTGGCCGGTGTCGGTGGGGTATTCGTATGCCGCGCTGTCGGGGAGCCGCTCGATCACGCGGCGCACGCTCTCGGCGGCATTGTCCTGGACATGGCCCATATAGGCCTCGACGACGTCGAGCCCGAAATGCGCGACCATCTTGCGCAGCTCCGCCACGCCTTTTTCGTTGGCGGCGATCTGTGCCTTCAGGTCGGCGATGTTCTGGGCCGGATTGCGCGCGGGGTAGGGGTGGTCGGTCAGCAGCGTCTCCAGCTCCGTCTCGCGGAAGCGGCCGCGGTCGACGATGCGGAAATTGTCGAACAGCACGCCTTCCTCATCGACCGTAGTCGCAAGCGGCGTCATCGAGCCGGGCGCGGTGCCGCCGACATCGGCGTGATGGCCGCGCGAGGCAGCCCAGAACAGGATCTCCTTGCGCGCATCGTCGAAGACAGGCGTCACCACGGTGATGTCGGGCAAATGCGTTCCGCCATTATAGGGCGCGTTGAGGGCGAAGACGTCGCCGGGATGGATGTCGGCCGAATTCAGGCGGATGACTGTTTCGACCGAGCGGTCCATGGAGCCCAGATGCACCGGCATGTGCGGCGCATTGGCGACCAGTGCGCCATGGCGGTCGAACACGGCGCAGGAAAAATCGAGCCGTTCCTTGATGTTGACGGAATAGGCAGTGTTCTGCAGCGTCACGCCCATCTGCTCGGCGATCGACATGAAGAGGTTGTTGAAGACCTCAAGCATCACCGGATCGGCCTCGGTTCCGAGTGCGGCCTGCCGTCGTTTCTTGCTCGTTCGGCGCAGGAGAATATGGTCCTTTGCGGTGATCTCGGCCTGCCAGCCCGGTTCGACAACAACGGTCTGGTTGGGTTCGATGATCAGGGCTGGGCCGGCAACCTTGTTGCCCTGCCTAAGGGCTTCGCGACGGAAGACGCCGGCGTCGCGCCATTCGCCTTCGGCGAATATTTTCCGCTTCTCGGAAGGAACAACGGCAAGATCCTGCAACTCCGCTTCGGTTTCCGCGCGGCCCGCGCCGCCGGCATCGCTGCCCTCCACCCCTACAGCCTCGATAATCATCGGCTTGTTTTCATAGACGAACCCGAACTGCGCCTTGTGCGCGGCCTCGAAATCGTCCTTCGCCCGCAGGATCGAGCCGTGCTCGAAATTCACCGGCAGAGCCGTGTCGGTGCCATCGTAGCGGATCTGGAGGATTGGCCTGGCGGTAATCCCGCTCTCGGCGATGCCCTGAGACACAAGTTCGGCGACCACAACCCCGCGCAGGGCGGCTATGAGATTTTCGATCGCCGGCCTGGATGCGTCCGCGAGCGGCTCCAGCAGCGCCTGCTGGCGCGAGGCGAAGACCGACGAGAGGCCGATGCCATAAGCGGAAAGCAGCCCCGAGAAGGGGTGGATGAGCACGGCTTCCATGCCGAGCGCATCGGCAACCAGGCAAGCATGCTGACCGCCGGCGCCGCCGAAGCAGTTGAGGAGATACTCGGTGACGTCGTAGCCGCGTTGCACCGAGATCTTCTTGATGGCGTTGGCCATGTTCTCGACGGCGATGGTGACGAAACCTTCGGCCACCGCCTCAGGCGTCCGGCCGTCGCCGATTTCGGCGGCAAGTGCGGCGAATTTTTCGCCAACCGTGCCGACATCGAGCGGCTGGTCCTGGCCCGCGCCAAAGATCGCCGGGAAGAAATCGGGCTGCAATTTGCCGAGCATGACGTTGGCGTCGGTGACGGCAAGCGGACCGCCGCGCCGGTAGGCGGCGGGGCCGGGATTGGCGCCGGCGGAATCCGGGCCGACGCGGAAGCGGCCCGCTTCATAGTGCAGGATCGAGCCGCCTCCGGCGGCGACCGTGTGGATGCGCATCATCGGCGCGCGGATGCGCACGCCGGCGACCTCGGTGTCGAAGGCGCGTTCGTATTCGCCGTCATAATGTGCGACGTCGGTCGAGGTGCCGCCCATGTCGAAGCCGATGACCTTTTCGAAGCCGGCGAGCTTCGCCGTCTCGACCATGCCGACGACCCCGCCGGCCGGGCCGGACAGCAGCGCGTCCTTGCCCTGGAACAGGTCGGCGGCGGTAAGACCGCCCGACGACATCATGAACATCAGGCGCGGTCCGGCGCCAAGTTCGCCGGCCACCCGTTGCACATAGCGCGACAGGATCGGCGACAGATAGGCGTCGACCACGGTGGTGTCGCCGCGGCCGACCAGCTTGATGAGCGGCGAGACCTCATGAGAGACCGAGATCTGGCTGAAGCCGATCTTGCGGCAAACCTTGGCCACGGCCTTTTCGTGGTCGGGATATTTCCAGGCATGCATGAAGACGATGGCGACCGCGTCGATGCCGTCCGCCTTGGCCTGTTCGATCGCCGGGCGGCAGGCCGCGATGTCGAGCAGGCGCTCGACGCAGCCGTCGGCGCGCACGCGCTCGTCGATCTCGATGACGCGCTCGTAAAGCTGCTCCGGCAGGATGATCTCCTTGGCGAAGATGTCCGGCCGCGCCTGGTAAGCGATGCGCAAGGCGTCGCGAAAACCCTTGCTGATGAGCAGCAGGACGCGGTCGCCCTTGCGCTCGAGCAGCGCATTGGTGGCAACGGTCGTGCCCATTTTGACGTCGCCGATCGCGTCTGCGGAAATGGCGGCGCCGGTTTTCAACCCCAACAGGTCGCGGATGCCCTGGATGGCGGCGTCCGCATAGGCCTCGGGATTTTCGGACAGGAGTTTTCGGGGATGCAGCCGGCCTTGCGGGTCACGGCCGATGACGTCGGTGAAGGTGCCACCGCGGTCGATCCAGAAGTCCCATTTCCCAGTCCCCGTGGCTGCCGGCATTTTGCTTATCCATCATGTCTTCGAGCGTATGTTCTGTTAGTTCGGGATTTCGGCGCCAGCAATCGCAAGTTGATGTTACACATGGAAATGCAACGTTACGAAACCGGCGGGCCTGCTGATGCATTTCCCTTGCGACCGCTCACCGAAATGTGAGCGTCTGTTGAAGGAGAGATATCATGAAGAAGCTCATTCTGGCGTCTGTTTCGGCGCTCGCCCTGCTGGGGGTCGCGGCTTGCAGCGACAGTGGCACCGGCACCGACAATACCACCACGCAAAGCACCAATCCGCCGGCCAACGAGCAGCCCATGAAGCCGGCTTCGCCCGACGCTTCGAAGCCCGCTGAACCGGCTCCGGCAACAAATCCGGCTCCTGCCGCGCCTGCGCAGTAAGAGCCTGACAGACAATATCGAGGAAGGCCGGCCTTGCCGGCCTTCCCTTTTCGCCCTCGATCCCGCGCAGCGGATCGCCTGCGGCATCGTCCAGGCTTGATAGAACCGCCCGGTTCGCACTATGAAGCCGGCATGTCGATTTGGGACCGTCTTGGCGACTTCATCGCTCGTGTTTCGTCGTCGGCGTCCTCGGGCGTCGCGGATGTCGTGGAAGCCGTGCGCACCGTGTTTTCGGGCGATCCGGACCTGCGCCGGCGCGTGGCCTTCTCCGTGGCCATGATCGCGCTCTCGGCCAAGATGGCCAAGGCCGACGGCATCGTCACGCAGGATGAGGTGCGCGCCTTCCAGGAAATCTTCGAAGTGCCGCCGAGCGAGACACGCAACGTGGCGCGGCTTTACAACATCGCCAAGCAGGACGTCGCCGGCTTCGAGATCTATGCCCAGCGCATGGCGCAGCTCTGCGGGTCCGGCCATGCCAACTGCATGATGCTGGAAGATATCCTCGACGGCCTGTTCCATATCGCCAAGGCGGATGGCCTCATTCATGAGCATGAGGGCCAGTTCCTGCATCGCATCGCCGAGATCTTCCGGATCGACGAGGCGCATTACGAAGCGATCTTGTCGCGGCACGTCGATCTCGGCGCCGCCGACCCCTATGTCATTCTGGGCATCGAGCGCGGCAAGCCGTTCGAGGAGATCAGGAAACGCTACCGCAAGCTCATCTCGGACAATCATCCCGACAGGCTGATCGCACGCGGCTTGCCGCAGGAATTCATCAAGATCGCCACGACCAGGGTCGCGGCGATCAACGCCGCCTATGAGATGATCGAGCGGGGCCTCAGACACGTATGAGCGGGTTCCTGCCCGACCAGCCAGGCGCCGAGGTCCGGGTGTCGCCGAATTTCGGTCCGCGCCGCGAGACGCTTCGACCCGACATGATCGTGCTGCATTATACCGGCATGGCAAGCGGCGCCGGCGCCGAGGCGTGGCTATGCGACCCGGCGAGCGAAGTGTCCTCGCATTATCTCGTTCATGAGGACGGCCGCATCGTCCAGATGGTACGCGAGAGCGACCGGGCGTGGCATGCCGGCAAGAGTTCCTGGCTCGGGCGTACCGACATCAACTCCTGTTCGGTCGGCATCGAGATCGTCAACCCCGGGCATTCGCTGGGCTACAAGGCTTTTCCGAAGCGACAGATCGATGCCGTGGTCGAGTTGTGCGCGGGCATCGTGAGCCGTTATTCGATCCCCGCGGCAAGGGTGCTCGCGCATTCGGACGTGTCCCCGGGCCGCAAGGTCGACCCTGGCGAAAAATTTCCGTGGAAGGCGCTGTTCGTGGCGGGCGTCGGCCACCTCGTGCCGGCGGCGCCGATAAAGCCCGGCGCCGCGCTCAAGGCCGGCGATACCGGCGCCGATGTCGAGGCGCTGCAGTCGATGCTGGCGCTCTATGGCTATGGCGTCGAGATGTCGGGTATCTACGACAAGCGGACGGAAATCGTGGTAGCGGCCTTCCAGCGACATTTCCGGCGGCGGCTGGTGGATGGTGCAGCGGACAATTCGACGCTCCGCACGCTGGAAAGGCTCGTCGCTTCCGTAAAGGCAGCCCCCGCCAAGGGGTCGCGATAAGTTCCTTAAATTACAATCTGTCATTTAAAGTGAATTGCGTCGCCTTCATTGCCGCCAATTCCGCCTTCAAATGCCTCTCCCGCAAGTCGTCGGGCATCTATCTCCTCGGATGTTCCGATGTTGAATTGGCACAGCTGCGCGAAATTCTTCGCGCGGTTCTAACAGAACAGGACTACATGCAAAAATTGACCGTTGTAGCGGCAGCTGTTGCTGCCGGAGTGATAAGTTTTGCCTTCAATCCGGCAAGCAGCGCCCCTTTAAGCCTTCGGGCGGATAATGGCCTTGCCGCTGCCCCCATAACGAGCAAGGCTGTACCGGGCAGCAAAACGCCAAAGATCAAGAGAGCCCCGGCAAAGGTGCAGAAAGCCGCCGCGACCAGGGCGGGGAAATCGACGGCTAAGCGTGCCAAACGCGGCAGAAAGGCGATCGATCTCACCACGACCGCTTCTATCAACACCGGCAAGATCGCACCGGCGGCGCCCGCCGCGGCCGGCGGGGGCCAATATTCGGCGATCGTTGCCCGCTATGCCGCAAGCTACGGCGTGCCGGTGTCGCTGGCCAAAGCCGTCATCAAGATCGAAAGCAACTACAGGCCGAGCCTGGTCGGCAGCGCCGGCGAGATCGGCCTCATGCAGATCAAACCGGCCACAGCGCGTATGATGGGTTATTCCGGTTCGACCAAGGGACTGTTCGATCCCGACACCAACATCAAATTCGGCATGAAGTATCTTGCGATGGCGCAGGGTCTCGGCGGCGGCACTACCTGCGGCACAATCCTGAAATACAATGCCGGTCACGGCGCCAGGCGGATGAATCCGGTTTCGGCCGCCTATTGCAGCAAGGTGAAGGTGCAGATGGCGGCGCTGGGTTCGCCGGCTTAAGCCGGCCCACCGAAGTGGATTTGGGCAACGCGTATCTGCTTCATGCACGTCGTTGTCCCAACCGCTGCGCATCCGGGCGCTTTTTCGTTTGCGTTTTCGGGCGGGAATCCCTTTATACGCGCTTGCCAGCTGGCCGGGCGGCCGCACCCGCGAGAACCGAAAGGTTGCGGGTGAGGAAAGTCCGGGCTCCATGGAGACACGGTGCCGGCTAACGGCCGGCGGGGGCGACCCCAGGGAAAGTGCCACAGAAAGCAAACCGCCACGGCATTTGCCGGGGCAAGGGTGAAAGGGTGGGGTAAGAGCCCACCGCGCGACTGGCAACAGAAGCGGCAGGGCAAACCCCACCGGGAGCAAAACCGAATAGGGGCGGTGCGAGGGGAAACCTTCGAGGGCTGTTTCCGGCCCACCGTCCGGGTAGGTTGCGTGAGGCGCATGGCAACATGCGCCCAAGATGAATGGCCGCCACGTTCTCGCCGCAAGGTGAGGGCCATACAGAACCCGGCTTACAGGCCAGCTGGCATTTTTCCAAAGTGCGGTAGCGTTAGGAAATCAGAAGGTTACGCCGGAAGGCGGGCCTTTTGATTCAACGTGCGGCGCAATCGCCCTGAACGCGATGACCTGTTCCTTGAAGCTGGTGCGATTAAATCGTACCTTGAAGGAGGAACAGGAGCGCATCATGGGCCAGGTCGACAAACGCAGCATCACACTTTCGCCGGAGCTGGCAGCCGCGGTTGACGATGTGGTCGCGGCTGGCGAATACGCCTCGGCCAGCGAAGTGATCCGCGATGCGCTCAGGCAATGGAAGGAGCGGCGCGATCTGCTCGGCTACAGCGTCGAAGAGCTGCGGAAACTGGTGCAGGAGGGGATCGACAGCGGGCCGGCCCTCGACGGTCCGTCGGTCATCGAACGAGCGCGTGCCAAATATCGCAAGATGGCTGAAGCGAAAGGCTTCGAAGAGTGAGATATCGGCTGCTTCCTCAAGCGGCGGTCGATCTCGAAGACATCGGCGACTACATCGCCAGCCATAGTCCCAATGCCGCGGTCCGGTTCGTAGACGCCATGGAGAGGAGGTGGAGCTTGCTCGGCCCGCATCCTTTTTCAGGTGCTCCACGCGACGATATCGCGCCCGGTATCCGCCATCTGGTGGTTGGCGAATACCTTACCTTGTACCGGGTCGATCACGATGCGATCGAGATTGTCCGCGTATTACACGGTCGACGCAAGATCGAAGCGGATGATGTGAACCCGTGACAGATCTGCTCAGCTGGCGACTTTGTCCAGGGACGCCTCGATCGCCTGCCACAGTTCCTCGACCGGCTCGCAGCCGATCGCCAGGCGAACGAAGCCGGGCGGCACGGCATCGCCGCGTTTCGAGCGCCGCTCCGCCGATGTGTGCACGCCGCCGAAGGACGTTGCCGCTTCGATAAGCCGACAGCCGTCGATGAACGCCTCGGCCTGTTCTTCGGAGGCGAGTTCAAAGGAAATCAGGAAGCCGAAGCGCTCCATCTGGGCGCGCGCCAGATTGTGCGAGGCATCGCCTTCGAGTCCCGGAAAGCGCAGGCCGCTGACGGCGCGATGGTCCTTCAGCCGGCGTGCGATCGTTTCGGCCGACGAGCACATGCGGTCGAAACGCACTTCCAGCGTTTCGAGGCCGCGATGTACGAGCCAGGCCTCGAACGGACCGGGGATGCCGCCGGCCGTCTCGCGCCAATCCTTCACCCTGGCGACAATGTCGGGATCGCGGCTGGCGACATGGCCGAAGAGCACGTCGGAATGGCCATTGATCGCCTTGGTGTCGGCAGAGACCACGATGTCGGCGCCAAGATCAAGCGGGCGCTGGCCGAAGGGCGTCATGGTCGTGTTGTCGACGACCAAGGTGCCTCCTTGCGCATGCACGGCCTTGGCGACGGCGGTGATGTCGCAAATGTCCAGTCGCGGGTTCGACGGACTTTCGACGAAGACCGCCCGGTAGCCGGCGAAGCCGCCATCGAGCATGCTTGCCGTCGGCCTCTCGTCATAGGCGACGCCGAGCGGTTTCAGGAAACGCTCGGCCAAGGCCCGCGTCGTGTGATAGCCATCCGAAGGCAAGAGGATGCGGTCGCCCGATTTGACGAGCGCGAAGAAAGCCGCGGAAATCGCGGCCATTCCCGACGGGAAGGCGACGCATTGCGCATCTTCCAGATGGCCAAGCGCATGCTCGACCGCATGCCAGGTCGGATTGCTGAAGCGGCCGTATTGATCGAAGCCCGTCGCGTCGCCCGGCGCGTGGAAGATCGAAGCCATGGTCAGCGGCAAGGGGATGGGGTCGCCCTTGGCGAAATCGGCGCTGCGCAGATGGGCAAGTGTCGCGGCGCGTGACTTCGCAGTGTCGGACATCAGTTGGATCCTTGGCTAGGGCAGAAAACCTCAACGGACGCTATGCGCGCCGGCTGTGCGCATCAAGCCGCGTCTTTTTGGGCCAGAGGGCTCTAAACGCTTCGTTAGGCTTAATAGACGATAAAGACGAGACGTGCCTTCAGCCTGCGCTTTCTGGTTGTAGTGCGCGTGTTTGTGATACCTATTCCCGTTGACGCCCATAGTACCCCATGATATCCCATTCGCATCATCAAGCTTTCGTTCCGCGTCAGGGTGAAGCGTACGCCAATCGGGCAGCCGCGGCGGCTGTGCGTTTGTCGGTTTTCGCCCCGGTGAATGAAGCGATTTGCCGCAAGCGCGGCGAGGGCGCGGAGAACAACATGAGGGGTGCAGCGGCGTCAGCGGCTGTAGAGTTTATTGGACCGGTTTCTGTCGAACACCGTGAGCAGGATCGATGCGAAGGGGCGGGTGTCCGTTCCGGCGCATTTCCGCGCCGTGGTGCAGAAACGCGGCTATTCGGAACTCTACGCGCTGCGCTGCCTGGACCTGTCGGCGATGGATGTCGGTGGGCTCGACCTGCTCGATCGCTACGAGCAGCGGATCGCGCTGGAGGACCCGTTCCTGCAGACGGCGGACGACATGTCGTTCTTCTGCCATGGCGACGGGACGTTTCTGAAGCTGGACCAGGACGGCCGCATCACCATGACCGATTTCATCCGCGAGCACACGGGCATCTCGAACGAGGTGGCCTTTGTCGGCCGCGGCAATTTCTTTCAAGTCTGGGAGCCGGGACGGCTTGCCGCCTATGGGGCGCAGGCGCGGGCCAGGCTTTTGCAGCTTCGGCAGGGGACGAAGCCCGGGGAGCGATCGGAATGATGGCTGGCCACGGCGATGACCCCCACGCCGTTGGCGGACTGGCCCGTCACATTCCGGTCCTCCTTGCCGAGGTGCTCGACGCGCTCGCACCGAAGGCCGGCGAGACGATCGTCGACGGGACATTCGGCGCCGGCGGCTACACCAGCGCCATCCTCGATCGCGGCGCTTCCGTCGTTGCCATCGACCGCGACCCGGACGCAATCGCGGCGGGCAGGGCGCTCGAAGAACGGGCAGGCGGCCGACTGAGGCTTGTCCAGGCGCCGTTCTCGACGCTGGACGAGCATGTCGAGAGCGCCGATGGCGTGGTGCTCGACATCGGCGTTTCCTCCATGCAGCTCGACCAAGCCGAGCGCGGCTTTTCGTTTCGCGCCGACGGGCCGCTCGACATGCGCATGGCGCAGGCGGGTCTCTCCGCCGCCGATGTCGTCAACACCTTCAAGGCGGGCGACCTTGCGCGTATCTTCGGCTTTCTCGGCGAGGAGCGCCATGCCGGCCGCATCGCGCGCATGATCGAAAGCCGGCGCGAGAAGAGGCCTTTCGAGCGCACGCTCGATCTCGCCGACGCCATCGAAACGCATATCGGAAGAGGGCCGAAGGACAAGATCCATCCGGCCACGCGCGTCTTCCAGGCGCTGCGCATCTTCGTCAATGACGAGCTTGGCGAGTTGGCAAGAGCGCTGCTGGCCGCCGAGCGGGCGCTGAAACCCGGCGGACGGCTCGCCGTGGTGACGTTCCATTCGCTGGAAGACCGCATCGTCAAGCGCTTCATCGCCGACCGTTCCGAAGCAGCCAGCGGCTCGCGGCATATGCCCGACGCGCCCGTGCGCATTGCCACCTTCCGCAAGGCCGGCGGCGGCGTGACGCCGGGAGAGGCCGAGACGGAGGCCAATCCGCGCGCGCGCTCGGCCAGGCTGCGCGCGGCGATACGCACCGATGCCCCAGCGCGCGCCGGCGACTTTTCGATTTTCGGCCTTCCAAAGCTTCCCGCCGTCGAGCGGCCGGGAGAGAGGTGAGCACGTGTTTCGTACCAGCGACATAGTCCTGATCGCCGTCATGGTCTCGGCCGCCGCCCTGACCTACAAGACGAAGCGCGAAGCCGAAGAACAACAGGCGGCTGTGCAGAAGATCCAGGCGCAGATCCACTACGAGGAAGAGACGATCGATCTCCTCAAGGCGGACTGGAGCCTGCTCACCCAGCCGTCGCGGCTGCAGAAGCTTGCCGATGTCTATAAGAGCCAGCTCGGGCTCGAACCGGTCAACGCGCACCAGATCGGCAGCCTCGACGACATCCCCGTGAAACCCCTGACCATCGAGGACCTCTCCTGGCAGCGGCTTGGCGGCATGGCCGACAATTCCGGGAAGGAGCCCTCTGAAGACAAGGATCCGGTGGTCACCGGGAGCACCGTTCAATGATCGGTGGGCTTCCAAGGATCGGCGACCTGCTGAAGCGCCGGAAGAAGCAGGCTGAGGATGGCTCGATCGTCGTCGACGCCGCGCGCAAGGCGACTGGCGGCAAGGCAAGGACGCGCATCGTCATGACGATGGCGGTGTTCTTCACCATCTATTCGACCATTGCCGGCAGGCTCGTCTATCTCGGCATGCAGAATCCCGATCTTTCCGGCGGCCCGGAGAACCGGGTCACGGCATCGCGTCCGGATATCGTGGATCGCAATGGCGAGGTGCTGGCGACCGACATCAAGACGGCGTCGCTGTTTGCCGAGCCTCGCCGCATCGTCGACGCCGACGAGGCGATCGAGAAACTCTCGACGGTGCTGCCGGAGATCGATTACGAGCAGACTTATCGCAAGCTCAAGAGCGGCGCCGGCTTCGTCTGGCTGCAGCGGCAGCTGACGCCGAAGCAGCAATCCGACATCATGGCGCTGGGTGTCCCCGGCCTCGGCTTCCGCACCGAAAAGCGCCGCTTCTATCCGAGCGGCGAGACGTCGTCCTATATCGTCGGCCTCACCAACATCGACAACCAGGGCATCTCCGGCATGGAGAAGTATATCGACGAGCAGGGGCTGAGCGACCTGCAGGCGTCGGGGCTCGCGGTGGCCAAGGATCTCAAGCCGGTCAAGCTGTCGATCGATCTGCGCGTCCAGCATGTGGTGCGCGACGAGATCGCTGCCGGCCTGGAGCGCTATCGCGCACTGGGCGCCGGCGCCGTCGTGCTGAACATCAAGACGGGCGAAGTGATGGCCATGGCCTCGGTGCCGGACTTCGACCCGAACAATCCTTACAACGCCCAGGAAAAAGACCGGCTGAACCGTATGTCGGCCGGTCTCTACGAGATGGGCTCGACCTTCAAGAGCTTCACCTCGGCCATGACGCTCGATTCCGGCAAGGCGACGATGAACAGTCGCTTCGACGCGTCGCATCCGATCCGGGTCGGCCATCAGGCCATCCACGATTTCCATGGCAAGAACCGGGTGCTGTCGCTGCCGGAAGTGTTCCTCTATTCGTCCAACATCGGGTCGGCCAGGGAGGCCGAACTCGTCGGCATCGAGGGGCACCGCGAATTCCTGCACCGCCTCGGCATTCTGGACAGGATGCAGACCGAACTGCCGGAAGTCGCCCGCCCGACCGAACCCAAGGTCTGGAAACAGGTCAACTCGTTCACCATCGCCTTCGGCCATGGCGTGTCGACGACGCCTCTGCAGGCTGCCGTCGGCTGCGCGGCGCTGATGCAGGGCTATCTGATCGAGCCGACATTTCTGGTGCGCAGCGAGCAGGATGCAATGGCGGTGGCCAAGAAAGTGGTCAGCGACAAGACGGTCGAAGGCATGCGCTACCTCTATACGCTCAACGCCGAGAAGGGCTCGGCCAGAAATGCCAGGGTCCCCGGCTACCGCGTTGGCGGCAAGACCGGAACGGCCGAGAAGGTCATCAACGGCCGCTACTCCAAGGACTTGAATTTCAACACCTTCGTCGCCGCCTTCCCGATGGACGATCCGCAATTTCTGGTGTTCACGATCGCCGACGCCCCGCATCCGGAAAAGCCCGGGATGACGGACGTTGCCGCCAACAATGCGGGGGTTATGGCCGGCAACATCATCAGGCGCTCAGCGGCCATGCTTGGCGTGAAGCCAGATTTCAGCCATGAAAATGGTGCAACGCTGGTTTCCTATCAGTGATTCTTGGGGCGCGCCGGCAACTGCGCGCTATTTTGTTGCGGTGAACGGGACTCAATGCATCTAAAAGATCTAGCCGGTGTCCTGCCTGTCGAGGGAACAGCTTCCCGCGATCTGGAGGTGACCGGACTTTCCTCCGATTCCCGCTCGGTCAAGACCGGCGTCGTCTTCTTCGCCCTTGCCGGCAGCAAGGCCGACGGCTCGACCTATGCGGCTGATGCCGCGGCCCGAGGCGCCGCGGCGATCGTCACCGGCCGGGGCACGACCGTCTCCGGCCTGTCGGTCCCGGTTCTCGCCGTCGATGATCCGCGCCTGGCGCTGGCGCTCAGCGCGGCGCGCTTCTTCGGGCGCCAGCCGCAGACCATGGTTGCCGTCACCGGCACTGCCGGCAAGACATCCGTCGCGGCCTTCACCCGCCAGATTTGGGAGCAGGCGGGTTTTGCCGCCGCTTCGATCGGCACGACCGGTGTCGTTGCGCCCGGCCGCAACGAATATGGCTCACTGACGACGCCCGATCCGGTGGCGCTGCACCGACTGCTCAAGGAACTGGCGGATGCAGGCGTCACCCACGCCTCGATGGAAGCCTCGAGCCACGGTCTCGACCAGCGCCGCCTCGACGGCGTGAAGCTGGCGGCCGGCGCTTTCACCAATCTCGGCCGCGACCACATGGATTATCATCCGACGGTCGAGGATTATCACCGCGCCAAGCTGCGCCTGTTCGACACGTTGCTGCCGAAGGCCGCCCCCGCGATCGTCTTTGCCGACGACCCGTGGTCGGAGCCCACGATCAGGGCCGCAAAGGCGGCGGGCCTGAAGGTGCTGACCGTCGGTCGCCATGGCGATTTCCTGACACTCAAGCGGGTCGAGCATGAGCGCCATCGCCAGCGCGCCGAGGTCGTGGCGGACGGCGTGCTGCACGAGGTCGACCTGCCTTTGGCCGGCGATTTCCAGATCGCCAACGCGCTGGTCTCGGCCGGCCTTGCCATCTCGACCGGAACGCCGGCAAGCAAAGCCCTGGCGGCGTTGGAAAAATTGCAGGGCGCGCCGGGCCGGCTCGACCTCGTCGGCACCACCGCCGCCGGCGCCCCCGTCTATGTCGACTACGCGCACAAGCCCGATGCGCTGGAGAATGTGCTGACCTCGGTCCGGCCTTTCACCACGGGTCGCGTCGTCGTGGTGTTCGGCTGCGGCGGCGACCGCGATCGGGGAAAAAGGCCGATCATGGGCGAGATCGCGACGCGGCTCGCCGATGTCGTCATCGTCACCGACGACAACCCACGCACGGAAGTGCCCGAAACGATCCGCGCGGCGATCCTCGCAGCGGCGCCGGGCGCCATCGAGATCGGCGATCGCCGCAAGGCAATCCACGAGGCGGTTGCGATGCTTCGCGCCGGCGATACGCTCATCGTCGCCGGCAAGGGGCATGAGGAGGGCCAGACCGTCGGCACCGAAACCTTCCACTTCTCCGACCATGAGGAAGTGCGCGAGGCGCTCAAGGAGCGCGTCGCATGAGTTTGCTGTGGACGTCGGAAGCGCTGGTCGAAGCCATGGGCGGCAGGCCGATCGGCTCGCTGCCGGAAGGCATCACCGGCATTTCGATCGACAGCCGCAGCCTTGCGCCCGGAGACGCCTTCTTCGCCATCAAGGGCGAGGCGATGGACGGCCATGATTTCGCGACAGCCGCGGTCAAGGCCGGAGCGGCCGTGCTGGTCGTCGCCGAGGGCAAGTTGCCTTCGCTCGGTCGGCTGACGGCGCCGATGATCGTCGTGCAGGACGTGCTTGCGGCTCTCGAGAAGCTCGGTGTGGCCGCCCGCGCCCGCTCGAAGGCCAGGATCATCGCGGTCACCGGCTCGGCCGGCAAGACGACCACCAAGGAAGCGCTGCGCCATGTGCTGTCGGCGGTTGGCAAGGTGCACGCCTCGGCGCAGTCATTCAACAACCATTGGGGCGTGCCGCTGACGCTGGCGCGCATGCCGCAGGGCTGCGACTACGCGGTCTTCGAGATCGGCATGAACCATCCGGACGAGATCAAGCCGCTGGTCAAGATGGTCAGGCCGCATGTCGCCATCGTGACGATCATCGCCGCCGCCCATCTCGGCTTCTTCAAGAATCTCGACGAGATCGCCATGGCCAAGGGCGAGATTTTCGAGGGGATCGAGCCCGGCGGCGCCGCGCTGCTCAACCGCGACGATCCACGCTGGAAGCTGCTCGGGAAAATGGCGAAAGAGGCGGGGGTCGAGCATGTCTTCGGCTTCGGCGAAAATCCCCGTTCGACCTTCCGCCTTGTCGGCTGCGAGCTTCATGCCGACCATTCCGACATCGCCGTCAAGCTCGGCAAGAAGGACCTGACCGCCCGTGTCGGGGCGCCCGGCCGCCATATCGTGCAGAACGTGCTGGCGGTGCTCGGCGCCGCGCAACTGGTCGGCGCAGACCTCGACAAGGTCGCGGCCGCGCTTGCGGATCTTTCGGCCGAGCGCGGGCGGGGCCGGCGCCATGTCCTGCATCATCCCAACGGGCCGATCACGCTGATCGACGAGAGCTACAACGCCAATCCGGCGTCGATGGCGGCGGCCATGGCGCTGCTCAACGCTACGCCTGTCTCGGGCGAGGGCCGGCGCATCGCGGTGCTCGGAGACATGCTGGAGCTCGGCAGCCATTCGGCCAAGCTCCACGCGGCGCTTGCCGCGCTGATCGTCGGCACGGGCACGCGCAACGTCTTTCTCGGCGGACCGGAAATGCAGGCGCTGGCCGACGTCCTGCCGTCAGACATCGCAACCGAGTATCGATCGGAAGCGGAAGAACTGAAGCCGATCGTGATCTCCGCGCTCAGGCCCGGCGACGTGGTGATGGTCAAATCGTCGAAAGGCATCGGGTTTTCAAAGCTGGTCGAGGCATTGCTCGGCAAATTTCCGGCGGAAGCCACAAACATTAAGCCGACCTAGGTCGGGCTCCGGGGGACGGAAAAAACCATGTTCACATTGCTCGTCGATTTCGCGGACAAAATCTCGTTCTTCAACGTCTTCCGCTACATCACTTTTCGCACCGGCGGCGCGCTGATCACGTCGGCGCTGATCGTCTTCATCTTCGGGCCGACGATCATCAATTCGCTGCGCCTGCGGCAAGGCAAGGGCCAGCCGATCCGCGCCGATGGCCCGCAGACCCATTTCAAGAAGGCCGGAACGCCGACCATGGGCGGGCTGATGATCCTGTCCGGCATCATCGGTTCGTCGCTCTTATGGGCTAACCTGTCCAGCATCTATGTCTGGGTGGTGCTGCTGGTCACCGTCGGCTTCGGCTCGATCGGCTTTTACGACGACTATCTCAAGGTCACCAAGCAGTCGCATCTGGGCTTCTCCGGCAAAGCGAGGCTGGCGATCGAGTTCATCGTCGCGGCAATCGCCGCGTGGGTGATCATGCACAACGGCCAGGCGCCGTTCTCGTCGTCGCTGACTTTCCCCTTCGCCAAGGAATTCCTCATCAACCTCGGCTGGTTCTTCATCCCGTTCTCCTGCTTCGTCATCGTCGGCGCCGGCAATGCGGTGAACCTGACCGACGGCCTCGACGGTCTGGCGATCGTGCCGATCATGATCGCGGCGGCGTCCTTCGGCGTCATCGCCTATCTTTCGGGCAACGCGGTCTTCGCCGAATATCTGCAGATCCACTTCGTTCCCGGCACCGGCGAGCTCGCCGTCGTGCTCGGCGCGGTAATCGGCGCGGGCCTTGGCTTCCTCTGGTTCAACGCGCCGCCGGCCGCGATCTTCATGGGCGACACCGGCTCGCTGGCGATGGGCGGCCTGATCGGCACCATCGCGGTCGCCACCAAGCACGAGATCGTGCTGGTCATCGTCGGCGGCCTGTTCGTGGTCGAGATCCTGTCGGTCATCATCCAGGTCGGCTACTTCAAGATGACCGGCAAGCGCGTTTTCCTGATGGCGCCGATCCATCACCATTTCGAAAAGCTCGGCTGGACCGAAAGCCAGGTGGTGATCCGCTTCTGGATCATTGCCGTCATCCTGGCGCTGGTCGGCCTCTCCACGCTCAAGCTGAGATAGGACACCGCTTGATCCCCGCCTTTTCCTTTTCAGGCAAACGCGTTTCGCTCTTCGGGCTTGGCGGCTCGGGGATCGCCACCGCGCATGCGCTGATCGCGGGGGGCGCCGAGGTGCTGGCGTGGGACGACAATCCGGACAGCGTCGCCAAGGCGGCGGCCGCGGGGATTGCGACCGGCGATCTGCACGCCGCCGACTGGCAGCACTTCGCCGCCTTCGTTTTGTCGCCAGGGGTACCGCTGACGCACCCCAAGCCGCACTGGACGGTGGAGCTCGCGCGCGGCGCCGGCGTCGAGGTCATCGGCGATATCGAGCTGTTCTGCCGCGAGCGCATCAGCCGCGCGCCGGCAGCATCTTTCGTCGCGATCACCGGCACCAACGGCAAGTCCACGACGACGGCGCTGACGGCGCATATCCTGAAATCGGCGGGCCGCGACACGCAGATGGGCGGCAATATCGGCCGTGCCATCATGACGCTCGATCCGCCCGAGCCGACACGGCATTATGTGGTCGAGTGCTCGTCCTACCAGATCGATCTCGCGCCCTCGATCAATCCGACCGCCGGCATCCTGCTCAACCTGACGCCGGACCATCTCGACCGGCATGGCACGATGGCGCATTACGCCTCGATCAAGGAAAGGCTGGTCGCCGGCTCAGACACCGCGATCATCGGCGTCGACGATTCCTGGTGCGCCCAGATCGCCGACCGCCTGGAGCGCGCCGGCCGGCAGGTCATCCGCATTTCCAAGCGCCTGCCACTGACCGACGGCTATTTCGCCGACGGCACCAATCTGATGGAAGCCGTGCATGGCCGCTACAGCCGCGTCGCCTTCCTCGAAGGCATCGGCTCGCTGCGCGGCCAGCACAATGCGCAGAATGCGCTGGCCGCCGTTGTCGCCTGCCTGAAGGTCGGGCTCGAGCTTGGCGAGATCCAGGCCGGGCTCGAAAGCTTCCCCGGGCTGGCGCACCGCATGGAGCAGGTCGGCCGCAAGGACCATGTGCTGTTCGTCAACGATTCCAAGGCGACCAATGCCGATGCTGCAGCGCCCGCGCTGTCGAGCTTCGCCAACCGTATCTACTGGATCGCCGGCGGCCTGCCCAAGGAAGGCGGCATCGAGCCGCTGCGCGGCTTCTTCCCGCGCATCGCCAAGGCCTATCTGATCGGCGAGGCGGCGCCCGCCTTTGCGGCGACGCTCGGCGAGACGGTGCCTTACGAGATATCCGGAACGCTGGCGGCGGCGGTCGAGCATGCCGCCGCCGCCGCGGCAAAGGACACCGGCGGCGAGGCCGTGGTGCTGCTTTCGCCGGCCTGCGCCAGTTTCGACCAGTTCAAGAATTTCGAAGTTCGCGGCGAAGCCTTCAGGCAAGCTGCGACTGCTATAGATGGTGTGAAACCCATCGGAGGGCCACGTTGATGCAAAGCCGTCTCGACAAAAGTCCTGTCGCAACCTGGTGGTGGACGATCGATCGCTGGTTCCTGGCCGCGTTCCTGTCGCTGATGGGACTTGGCATTATCTTGTCCTTCGCGGCGAGCCCTGCGGTGGCCGAGCGTATCGGCCTCGACAGCTTTCACTTCGCCACCAGACAGGTCATCTTCACCATCCCGGCGCTGATCGTCATGCTTGCGGTCTCCTTCCTGGAGGCGCGGCAGATAAGGCGCATGTCGCTGGTGATGCTCTGCATCATGCTGGTGCTGATGGTGGCGGTGCTCTACGTCGGCGTCGAGGTGAAGGGGGCGCGGCGCTGGGTGTCGCTCGCCGGGCTTTCCATTCAGCCATCCGAATTCCTGAAGCCGGCCTTCGTCGTCATCTGCGCCTGGCTCTTTGCCGAGCATAAGCGCCAGCCCGATATTCCCGGCAACCTGTTCGCCCTCCTGCTGCTTGTGCTGGTGGTCTCTCTCCTGGTCGCTCAGCCCGACCTCGGCCAGACCATGCTGGTGACCGGCACATGGGGTGTCATGTTCTTCATGGCCGGCCTGCCGTGGCTGTGGATCATGGCCCTCGGCGTCATCGGGGCGAGCGGCCTGTTCGCGGCCTATTCGGTGTTCCCGCACGTTGCCTTGCGCATTGACAAGTTTCTGACCGGCGAAGGCGATACCTTCCAGGTCGACATGGGCCGCGAGGCACTCATCAACGGCAGTTGGTTCGGCGTTGGGCCGGGCGAAGGAACCGTCAAGCGCATTGTTCCGGATGCTCATACCGACTTCGTCTTCTCGGTCGCGGGCGAGGAGTTCGGCCTCATCATGTGCTTCTTTATCATGTCGATCTTCGCCTTCATCGTGCTGCGCGGCTTGAGCATCGCGCTCAAGGAGCAGGACGATTTCACCCGCTATGCGGTCGGCGGCCTCGTCACCGTCTTCGGCCTGCAATCGGCCATCAACATGTGCGTGAACCTGCAACTGATGCCTGCCAAGGGCATGACGCTGCCCTTCATCTCCTATGGCGGCTCCTCGCAGATCGCCATCGCCGTCTCGATGGGCATGGTGCTCGCATTGACGCGCAAGCGTCCGGAAAAGCGCAAGCAGATGGGCTTCGTCCTCTCGCAGCGCGCAATGCCGGCGGAATGAGGCAGAATGGCGAAGGGTGTCATCCTGCTTGCAGCCGGCGGAACGGGCGGACATCTGTTTCCGGCCGAGGCGCTGGCGCATGAGCTGATCGAACGCGGCTGGAAGGTGCATCTCGCCACCGACCGTCGCGCCGAGCGTTATTCCGGCCAGTTTCCCGCCGCCGACATCCACGCGATCGCCTCGGCGACGCTGGGATCGAGGAATCCGGTCGCGGTGATCTCGGCCTTCTGGAAAATCTGGCAGGGCGTGCGCGAAGCAGGAAGAATCATCGCCAGGATCAAGCCGGAGGCGGTCGTCGGCTTCGGCGGCTATCCGACACTGCCGCCGCTCTATGCGGCGACAAGGCGAAGAGTGCCGACGCTGATCCATGAGCAGAACGCCGTCATGGGCCGCGCCAACAAGGCGCTTGCCAGCCGCGTCGATGCGATTGCCGGCGGCTTCCTGCCGGAGGGCGCGAGCGCTGACGGCGCAAAGACGGTGACCACCGGCAATCCGGTCAGGCCGCAGGTCCTCGAGGCGGCGAAAACGCCTTACGTGGTACCGAACGAGGGCGAGCCGTTCCGCTTCCTGGTGTTCGGCGGCAGCCAGGGCGCGCAGTTCTTTTCCGATGCGGTTCCGGCAGCGATCGCGCTTTTGCCGCAAGACCAGCGCAAGCGGCTGGCGATCACCCAGCAGGCGCGCGCCGAGGATGTGGCGCGGGTGAAGGCCGCCTATGCCGAACTCGGCGTCGACGTCCAGGTTTCGCCCTTCTTCACCGACATGGCGGCGCGCATGGGGGCAGCGCATCTGGTGATGTCGCGCTCCGGCGCCTCGACGGTTTCGGAAATCGCCGTCATCGGCCGGCCGGCGCTGCTGGTGCCTTATCCGCACGCGCTCGATCACGACCAGGCGGCGAATGCCGCGGCCCTTGCCGCCGCCGGCGGGGCCGAACTCCACCCGCAATCGACGCTGTCGGCGGAGCGGATCGCCGAGTTGGTCGGTGGGCTGATGAAGGCTCCGAACCGGCTGGCGACCATGGCCGCCGCCGCCCGCTCGGCCGGGAAACCGAACGCGGCGCAGTTGCTCGCCGATCTGACAGAGGCTATTGCGTCCGGCAAAACGGTTTCGGACTACAGGAGGACGCGCGCATGAAGATGCCGCAGACGATCGGCCTTGTGCATTTCATCGGCATCGGCGGCATCGGCATGAGCGGCATCGCCGAGGTGCTGCACAATCTCGGCTACAAGGTGCAGGGGTCCGACCAGACCGACGGCGCCAATGTGCAGCGGCTGCGCGACAAGGGCATCGAATGCTTCGTCGGCCACAAGGCCGAGAATCTCGGCGACGCCGAAGTCGTGGTCGTTTCGACCGCTATCAAGAAATCCAACCCGGAACTGAAAGCCGCGCGCGAGAAGTTGCTGCCGATCGTCCGCCGAGCCGAGATGCTGGCCGAACTGATGCGCTTCCGTCAGGCCGTTGCCATCGGCGGCACGCATGGCAAGACGACGACCACCTCCATGGTGGCGACGCTGCTCGAGGCCGGCGGGCTCGACCCGACCGTCATCAATGGCGGCATCATCAACGCCTACGGCACCAATGCGCGCATGGGCGATGGTGAGTGGATGGTGGTCGAAGCCGACGAGAGCGACGGCACCTTCCTGAAGCTGCCGGCCGACATCGCCGTCGTCACCAACATCGATCCCGAGCATCTCGACCACTATGGCAGCTTCGACAAGGTGCGCGAGGCCTTCCGCCAGTTCGTCGAGAACGTCCCGTTCTACGGCTTCGGCGTGATGTGCACCGACCACCCGGAAGTGCAGGCGCTGGTCGGCCGCATCGAGGACCGTCGCGTCATCACCTATGGCGAGAACGCGCAGGCCGATGTGCGCTTCACCAACCACCGGATGCAAGGTGCGATCTCCGAATTCGATGTCGTGATCCGCGATCGCAAGGGGCGGGGCACGACTTCGATAAATGATCTGCGCCTGCCGATGCCCGGCCGGCACAACGTCTCCAACGCGACGGCGGCGATTGCCGTCGCGCATGAGCTTGGCCTCTCGGCCGAGGCGATCAAGAAGGGCCTGTCGTCCTTCGCCGGCGTCAAGCGGCGCTTCACCCATACCGGTTCGTGGAACGGCGTCGAGGTGTTCGACGATTACGGTCACCATCCGGTCGAGATCGCGGCGGTGCTGAAGGCCGCGCGCAGCGCGACCAAGGGGCGTGTGATCGCCATCGCGCAGCCGCATCGCTTCACCCGCCTGCACGATCTCTTCGAGGAGTTCTCGGTCTGCTTCAACGACGCCGACACGGTGATGGTGGCGCCGGTCTATGCGGCAGGCGAAGAGCCCATCGAAGGCGTGACCTCCGACGCGCTGGTGTCGCGCATCCGCTCGGGCGGCCATCGCGACGCGCGCTATATCGATGGCGCGGCGGCGATCGCGCCAGTCATTCGCGAGCTTGCCAAGCCTGGCGATTTCGTCGTCTTCCTCGGCGCCGGCAACATCACGCAATGGGCCTATGCGCTGCCCAAGGAACTGGGTGGGACGCCCTCATGATGCGTGGCCAAGACCTGATCGACAAGCTCGGCGACAAGCTTTCCGGCCTGCGCGGCCGTATCACGCCGAACGCGGAGATGGACAAGATCACCTGGTTCCGGGCCGGCGGCCTGGCCGAGGCGCTGTTCCAGCCGGCCGACGAGGAAGACCTGGCGGCCTTCCTGCGCGCGGTGCCGGAAGAGGTGCCGGTCACGGTGGTCGGCGTCGGCTCGAACCTTCTGGTGCGCGACGGCGGCATTCCGGGCTTCGTCATCAGGCTCTCGGCCAAGGGTTTTGGTGAGGCCGAGGTTGTTTCGTCGATCGGCATCAAGGCGGGCGCTGCTACGCCCGACAAGCGCCTCGCAGCGGTTGCCCACGAGGCCGGTATCGGCGGCTTCCATTTCTACCACGGCATCCCCGGCGCCATTGGCGGCGCGCTCAGGATGAACGCCGGCGCCAACGGCGTCGAGACCCGCGAGCGGGTCGTCGAGGTGAGGGCGCTGGACCGCAAAGGCAATCTCCATACGTTGCTCACTGACGATATGGGCTATGCCTATCGCCACTCATCCGCGCCTTCCGGCCTGATCTTCACCTCAGCTATTTTCGAAGGGTTTCCGGAGGACAAGGCCGCGATCAAGACCGCGATGGATGCCGTGCAGAACCACCGCGAGACGGTGCAGCCGATCCGCGAGAAAACCGGCGGCTCGACCTTCAAGAATCCGGAAGGCACCTCGGCCTGGAAGGAAATCGACAAGGCGGGCTGCCGCGGGCTGATGATCGGCGGCGCGCAGATGTCGCCGATGCATTGCAACTTCATGATCAACACCGGCACGGCAACCGGCTACGACCTCGAATATCTCGGCGAGACGGTGCGGGCGCGGGTGCTTGAGAATTCCGGCATCCGGCTGCATTGGGAGATCAAGCGCCTCGGCAATTTCCGCCCCGGCCATGCGGTGCAGGAGTTCCTCGGGCAGCTCCTTTAGCTTGGGCTGAAGTTCATGTGATACTTGAACTTCCAGCAATCTGAAATGGCCGTAAAACCGTTGCCTTAAAGACTCACAATTCACTTTTTGCGGCTGTTTTCGCGGAAAGTGAATCTCTCGGAATCATAGGCACTTGCCAGCGAATCAACTCTCTGATTCTCTGCCCTAAAGCGTTTCCTGATTTGAGTCGTTCGACGCGTGAATCCGCGTTTTCCGTCTGGGGGGCAACCTGCCGGAAGACTCGGACTCAATGTTTGGAAATACGGTGCGGGAATATCGGTTGCAGACCCGGCGTGAGAGGGGATGACGGGAATGAAGAACAAGCATGTGGCTGTCCTCCTGGGTGGATTCTCCTCGGAGCGGCCCGTGTCTCTGTCCTCGGGGAAGGCGTGTGCGGATGCGCTCGAGAATGAAGGCTATCAGGTCACCCGTGTCGATGTTTCGCGCGATGTCGGGTCTGTGCTTGCCGAGCTCAAACCCGACGTCGCCTTCAATGCGCTGCATGGTCCGTTCGGCGAGGACGGCACCATTCAGGGAATTCTCGAATATCTCGGAATTCCCTACACCCATTCGGGCGTGCTCGCTTCGGCGCTGGCCATGAACAAGGAACTGGCCAAAAAGATTGCCAAGGCGTCCGGCATTCCGGTCGCGGAATCCAAGGTGGTCAACCGCTTCGCCGTCCAGAACAAGCATCCGATGAGGCCGCCTTATGTGGTCAAGCCGGTCAATGAGGGATCGAGCTTCGGCGTGGTCATCGTGCATGAGGGGCAGTCGCATCCGCCTCAGGTGATCGGTTCGACCGAGTGGCAATATGGCGAGACCGTCATGGTCGAGCGCTACATCCATGGGCGCGAATTGACCTGCGCGGTGATGGGCGACGTGGCGCTCGGCGTCTGCGAGATCATTCCGACCGGGCATTCCTTCTACGACTACGATTCAAAATATGTTCCCGGCGGATCAAAACACGAAATCCCTGCTAAAATTTCACCGAATATTTACCAAAAAATACAGACACTGGCGCTCAAGGCTCATCTTGCCATTGGTTGCCGGGGCGTTTCCCGATCGGACTTCCGTTACGACGACCGTCACTCCGAAAACGGCGAGGTTGTCTGGCTCGAGGTCAACACTCAGCCGGGCATGACGCCGACGTCTCTGGTGCCTGAAATCGCCGCGCAAGCGGGGCACTCGTTCGGCGATTTGTTGAGTTGGATGGTGGAGGACGCTTCGTGTCTGCGTTGAGGTGGGGACAGGGTAATGGCGGTGGCGCGGCTGGTTTCGCGCTGTTCGGCATGTCGCTGTCATTCGACCGTTTCGTATTGCCGCGTCAGCTCCGCCGGCCGATGCGCGTCCTGGCGCGCCTGTGCGGCGGCGAGTATGAGGCGCCGCGCTTTTCGGCGGCGATCCTTTCCGCCGCGTTGATCGCATCCAGCAGCGCCTATGGCGCCTATCTTGGCGGCTACACCGACAGCATCGTGCAGGGCATCACGGCCCGCACCGGTTTTGCCGTCGACCAGATCAAGGTGGTCGGCAATCGCCAGACGTCCGAGATCGATGTGCTGGACCGGCTCGGCCTCGACGGCTGGACCTCGCTGATCGGCTTCGATGCCGAGGCTGCGCGCGAGCGTATCGCGACGCTGCCATGGGTCGAGGGTGCCGCTGTGCGCAAGATCTACCCGCATACGCTGGAAGTGCGCATCGAGGAGCGCCAGCCCTTCGCGCTTTGGCAGCAGGGCACCTCGGTTTCTGTCATCGAACGGTCGGGCGAGATGATCGCGCCGTTCTCGGGTGGCAAGCAGGCGCTGCTCCCGCTGATTATCGGCACGGGCGCGCCGGCGATGGCGCCGGCCTTTCTCGCCAAGATCGAGCGCTACCCCGCGCTGGCGGCGCGGGTCAAAGGTTACATCCGTGTCGGCGAGCGCCGCTGGGACCTGAGGCTTGAGAACGGCATCACGATCAAGCTGCCGGAGGACGACGAGGACCAGGCGATCGCTGAGCTCGTCAAGCTCGACCATGACAACGGGTTGCTGACCCGCGACATCGCCGCCGTCGACATGAGGCTCCCTGACAGGCTGGTCGTGGAGCTTTCGCCGGAAGCGGCGACGCAGCGCGAAGCCGCGCTCAGCGAAAAGCCGAAGAACCTGGCCAAGCGCAAGGTGGAGAGAAAGATATGAGCTGGCTTGGCGGCAGCGGTGACGCTTCTTCGCGCCGGTCGGGCACGCTCACGGTGCTCGATGTCGGGTCCAGCAAGGTTTGCTGTGTCGTGGCGAAGCTCAAGCCGAACGAGGACGGCAAGCTTCTGCGTGGGCGTTCGCATCGCATCCAGGTGATCGGCATCGGCCACCAGAAGTCGCAAGGCGTAAAGTCCGGCGTGGTGGTGGATCTCGATCGCGCCGAGCATGCGATTCGCCTCTCCGTCGATGCGGCCGAGCGCATGGCCGGGCTCACGGTCGATTCCCTCATCGTCAACATGACGGCCGGCCGGCTGAAGAGCGAAGCCTTTTCGGCGACGATCAATCTCGGTGGTCATCAGGTCGAGGAAGTCGACATCAAGCGGGTGCTCGCCGCCGGTGCCAAGCAGGCGCTGCGGGCCGAGCGTGAGGTGATCCATTCGCTGCCCGTCGGTTTCTCGCTCGATGGCGAGCGCGGCATACGCGACCCGCGCGGCATGGTGGGCGATGCGCTTGGCGTCGACATGCATGTCTTGACTGGCGATGCCGCACCGATGCGCAATCTCGAGCTTTGCATCAACCGCTCGCATCTGTCGGTCGAGCGCATGGTGGCGACGCCCTATGCCAGCGGGCTTGCCTCGCTGGTCGACGACGAGCTCGAAATGGGCGCCGCCTGCATCGATATGGGCGGCGGCACGACGACAATCTCGGTGTTCTCGGAAGGCAAGTTCGTTCACGGCGACGCCATCGCCATCGGTGGCAACCATGTGACGCTCGACATGGCCAAGGGCCTGTCGACCTCGCTTGATGCCGCGGAGCGGCTGAAGGTCATGCATGGCTCGGCGCTGCCCGGCAGCGCCGACGACCGCGACCTCGTCTCGATCCAGCCAATCGGCGAGGAAGGCGATGTGCCGCTGCAGATTCCGCGCTCGGTGATGACGCGCATCATCCGCGCCCGCATCGACGAGACACTGGAGCTTTTGCGCGACCGGCTGAACAAGTCCGGCTACGGCAATGCCGTCGGCAAGCGCGTCGTGCTCACCGGTGGCGCCAGCCAGCTCGCCGGCCTGCCGGAAGCGGCGCGCCGCATCCTCGGGCGCAATGTGCGCATCGGCCGGCCGCTCGGCGTCGCGGGCCTGCCTGAGGCGGCCAAGGGACCGGCGTTCTCGACCCCGGTCGGACTGATGATCTATCCGCAGATGGCGAGCTTCGAGAGCCATTCGGCGAAAGGACTTTCCGGTTTCAGGATGACCGGGACGGGCGGAAAACTGCATCGCATGAGTCAGTGGTTGAGAGACAGTTTTTAATTTGACGGGGACAGCCCCATAGGCGGCCGCAGCGGCGAGGCGGCGGGAAAGGCAAAGGACGGAGACAATGACCATCAATCTGCAGAAGCCGGACATCACCGAGCTTAAGCCCCGTATCACCGTGTTCGGTGTCGGCGGCGGCGGCGGCAATGCCGTGAACAACATGATCACAGCCGGCCTGCGCGGCGTCGAGTTCGTGGTGGCCAATACCGACGCACAGGCGTTGACCATGTCGAAGGCCGAGCGGCTGATCCAGCTCGGCGCGCATGTCACCGAAGGCCTCGGCGCCGGCTCGCAGCCGGAAGTCGGCCGCGCGGCGGCGGAAGAGTGCATCGACGAGATCATCGATCATCTCTCCAACACCCATATGTGCTTCGTCACCGCCGGCATGGGCGGCGGCACCGGCACGGGCGCTGCTCCGGTCGTTGCCCGCGCGGCGCGCGAGAAAGGCATCCTCACCGTCGGCGTCGTCACCAAGCCGTTCCATTTCGAAGGCCAGCGCCGCATGAAGACGGCCGACATGGGTATCGAGGAGCTGCAGAAGTGCGTCGACACCCTGATCGTCATCCCCAACCAGAACCTGTTCCGGCTGGCCAATGACAAGACCACCTTCGCCGATGCCTTCGCCATGGCCGACCAAGTGCTCTATTCGGGCGTCGCCTGCATCACCGACCTGATGGTCAAGGAAGGCCTGATCAATCTCGACTTCGCCGACGTCCGTTCGGTGATGCGCGAGATGGGCAAGGCGATGATGGGCACGGGCGAGGCTTCGGGCGAGGGCCGCGCGATGGCAGCGGCGGAAGCCGCGATCGCCAACCCGCTGCTCGACGAAACCTCGATGAAGGGCGCCAAGGGCCTGCTGATCTCGATCACCGGCGGCCGCGACCTGACCCTGTTCGAAGTCGACGAGGCAGCGACCCGCATTCGCGAGGAGGTCGACCAGGACGCCAACATCATCCTGGGCGCCACCTTCGACGAAGAGCTGGAAGGCGTGATCCGCGTGTCGGTCGTCGCCACCGGCATCGACAAGTCGGCGGCCGAAATCGCGGCTGCGCCGATCTCGATCCGCGCGCCGCAGAAGCCGGCCGCCCGCCCGGCGGCGGCTCCGGTTGCCGAAATCCGCCCCGCGCCGGTTCAGCCGCAAGCCTACGAGCCGCGCGCGGCCGATCCGGTCGCCGAGGCGATCCAGCTTGCCGAGGCGAACGCTGCTGCCATGGCACAGCCGCGCGCCGTGCCGGTCGACGACTTCCGGCCGCAGAGCAAGATCTTCCAGGCCCCGCCGGCCCAGCCGCAGCCGCAGCCGGTGGTGCCACAGCAGATCATGCAGCAGCCCGCGCCGCAGCGCGAGATGCCGCAGCCGATGGCCGCTGCCCCGCAGCGCATGCCGCGCGTGGAGGACTTTCCGCCGGTGGTAAGGGCTGAAGTCGAAGCCAAGGCCCGTCCGGCGGACCATGAGAACAGCGGTCCGATGGGGCTGATCAAGCGGCTGACCAACGGCCTGACCCGCCGCGAGGAAGAGCCGGCCCGGCTCCAGCCGGCGCAGCCACGCGAGCCGAAGCTGCGCCAGGCCGCGCCCGAGATGCGCCGTCTCGCCAGCCAGGATCCGCAGCTCTACGCGCCGCGTCGCGGCCAGCTCGACGATCAGGGCCGGCTGACACCGCAGGCCCGCACTGTCCAGGAAGACGACCAGCTGGAAATCCCGGCTTTCCTGCGCCGCCAGGCCAACTAACAATACGGCGGACCGGCCGATCGTCGATACGGGCCGCCGATCGTTAACGATATATAACGGTTGTTAACAGGCAGACGAGGTATCGTCTGCCTGTTGCTTTTATAAAATTCATTGAAAACAGCGGCTTATGAGCTGCTTCTGACACAGTCCCGCAGTTACACGGGGAAAGAAACCGTGATTTGGAGTCTCCAAAGCGGGCCATTATCTTCGCCACGGACTAAAGTCGGTTTGCCGGGATTCGGGGAGTAGCCCTGCCTGCCGATCACACAGAGCCGCATGCTCTTGACTATTTTGCCGCCTTTGTGCGAGCGCCAGACCATTCGACTGGCTGCAAGATACCCAAGGCCGATGGAGCGGACGCAGGCATTTTGGGCGTATGGGGTTACTCTTGCACGACTATCAGACGACAGTGAAATCGCGCGCGAGGCTGGCTGGCATCGGCGTTCATAGCGGCAAAACCGTCACCGTTCATTTCCTGCCGGCCGACGCCGACACGGGCATCGTCTTCCATCTTTCGAACGGCGGCGAAGCCCGAGAATTCCGCGCCCTGGTCGCCGAAGTCGGCGCCACGGATCTATGCACCATGCTTGGCGATCCGACCGGCGAGCATATCGGCACCGTCGAGCATCTGATGGCCACCGTGTTCGGTCTTGGCATCGACAACCTCATCATAGAAATCGACGGTTCGGAAGTCCCTATCCTCGATGGCAGCGCCATGGCCTTCGTCGAAGCCATCGACCAGGCCGGTATCGAGACGCTGGCGGTGAAGCGTCGCTACATCCGCGTCGTCAAGCCGGTGCGGGTGGAAGCCGGTGCGTCCTGGGCGGAGTTCCGCCCCTATGACGGCACGCGATTCGAGATCGAGATCGATTTCGAGAGCCCGGCGATCGGCCGCCAGCAATTCGCTTCCGACATCAATCCCGACATCTTCCGCCGCGACATCGCGCGGGCGCGAACCTTCGGCTTCATGAAAGACGTCGAGCGGCTTTGGGCCGCCGGCTACGCGCTTGGCTCCTCGCTGGAAAACTCGCTGGTCATCGGCGACGACAACCGCGTCATCAATGTCGGCGGGCTGCGCTATCCCAACGAATTCGCCCGCCACAAGACGCTCGATGCGATGGGCGACCTGGCGCTGGCCGGCGCGCGCTTCATCGGCTGCTTCCGCTCCTATCGCGGCGGCCACCGGATGAACGCCTCGGCGCTACGCCGGCTGCTTTCCGACCACACGGCCTTCGAGATCGTCGAAACGAGGCGCCGCGAGCGCGGCCGCGTCGCCGAGATGATCGCCGTCAGCCGGCCGGTCTACGCACCCTGGGTGATCTGATTTTTAACCGTTTTCTGGCTTTGTGGTCAGGCTTGTGTTGCATGGCTGCATCACAGGGGTGTCAAAACGCGCGGCTTTGGCCACAGCGTGGGCTTGCCACAAAAATGTGCGATTGGCCGGACATAGCGTTGCCGGGCAAGGGGATAATGGTTTAAGGCTTCGGCCCGGACCGAAACGACGCCGAAGGGGCGGAATCCAAACATGTTTTTTTCGCGAGTTGGTCGATCGATAACGCCGCGTCGGCGTGTTTTGCTGGCGCTGTCGGTGATTGCTCCCGCGCTCGTGCTGTCGGCCTGCATGTCCTCCGAGAAGGATGTCAACCTGGCGACCTATGTCGACCAGACCGAGCCGGCCGACGTTCTCTACAACCAGGGCCTGGCCAACATGAATGCCGGCCGCCTCGACGAGGCGAGCAAGAAGTTCGACGCGGTCGACCGCCAGCATCCCTATTCCGAATTCGCCCGCAAATCGATGGTGATGGGCGCTTTCGCCGACTACCGCGCCGGTAATTATGACGAGGCGATCGGTTCGGCCAAGCGCTACCTGACCCTCTATCCCTCGACCGACGACGCGGCTTACGCGCAGTACATCATCGGCCTCTGCTACTATCGGCAGATCAAGGACGTCACCCAGGACCAGAAGGAAGCGCGCCAGACCATCCAGACCATGCAGGATCTGGTGACGCGCTGGCCGAACTCGGAATATGTCGGCGACGCCAAGGACAAGATCCGCTTCGCCAACGACCAGCTCGCCGGCAAGGAGATGCAGATCGGCCGCTACTATCTCGAGCGCCGCGAATACATCGCCGCAGTGAAGCGGTTCCGCACCGTGGTCGAAAACTATTCCAACACCCGCCATGTCGAGGAGGCGCTCGCGCGCCTGACCGAGTCCTACTATGCGATGGGCCTGACCTCGGAAGCGCAGACGGCCGCGGCGGTGCTCGGCCACAACTATCCGGACAGCTCGTGGTACAAGGATTCCTACAAGCTCCTGCAGAGCAACGGGCTTGAACCGCGCGAAAATGCCGGGTCGTGGATTTCCAAGGCCGGGAAGCTGATCACCGGCGCCTGAAGCTTGCGATGCTGTCCAGACTGTCGATCCGCGATATCGTCCTGATCGAGAAGCTGGACATCGACTTCCTGCCTGGGCTTTCGGTGCTGACCGGCGAAACCGGCGCCGGCAAATCCATCCTGCTCGATGCGTTGTCGCTGGCGCTTGGCTCGCGCGGCGATGCCTCGCTCGTCCGCCATGGCGCCGCGCAAGGCCAGGTCATCGCCGTGTTCGACGTGCCGCGCAACCATCCAGCACGCGCGTTGCTCGCCGGGAACGATATCGAGGACGATGGCGACATCATCCTGCGCCGCGTGCAGACGGCCGATGGCCGCACCCGCGTCTTCGTCAATGACCAGCCCTCCAGCGTCACCCTGATGCGCGATGTCGGCCGCGCGCTGGTCGAGATCCACGGCCAGCATGACGAGCGAGCGCTGGTCGATCCCGGCGCGCATCGCGAATTGCTGGACAGTTTCGGCGGCCATCTGGGCGCCGTGCGCGGCACGGGCGAAGCCTGGCGGTACTGGCGAAACTGCGAGCAGGAGCTTTCGCGGCATCGCGCCAAGGTCGAGGCGGCGGCGCGCGAGGCCGATTATCTGCGCGCTTCCGTCGCCGAGCTCGCAAAGCTGGACCCGCAGCCAGGCGAGGAAACGGAGCTTGCGGAATTGCGCGCGACGATGATGCGCGTCGAAAAGATCGCCACCGAAATCCATGATGCGCAGGATGTGCTGTCGGGGCCGTCCTCGCCCTTGCCGCAGCTCGCCAGCCTGTTGCGGCGGCTGCAGCGCAAGTCCAGCGAAGCGCCCGGCCTGCTCGACGATGTGGTCAAATCGCTCGATGAAGCGATGATCTCGCTCGACGCCGCGCAGTCTGGCGTGGAAGCAGCGCTTCGCGCCACCGAATATGATCCGCAGCGTCTGGAGAAGGCGGAAGAGCGTCTGTTTGCGCTGCGCGCCGCCTCTCGCAAGCACAGTGTCGCGGTCGACGATCTGGCGCAACTGCGCGACACGATGGTGGCCGATCTTGCCGATCTCGATGCCGGCGAGGAACGGCTGCACGCGCTGGCCAAGCAGGCCGCCGCGGCGCGCGAGGCCTACGATATTTCCGCGGCGCAGCTTTCGTCGCTGCGCCATGCGGCGGCTGGGGGACTGACCAAGGCGGTGATGGCGGAACTGCCGGCGCTCAAGCTCGAGCGGGCCGAGTTCATCGTCGAGATGGGAAGCGATGCCGAAAGCCGCATGGAAGAAGGCATCGACCAGGTCGAATTCTGGGTGCGGACCAATCCAGGCACACGGCCGGGGCCGATGATGAAAGTCGCCTCGGGCGGCGAGCTCTCGCGCTTCCTGCTGGCACTGAAGGTGGCGCTTGCCGATCGCGGCTCGGCGCCGACCCTGGTGTTCGACGAAATCGATACCGGCGTCGGCGGCGCGGTGGCCGACGCCATCGGCCAGCGGCTGGCGCGGTTGTCGAAGCGGGTGCAGGTGCTTTCGGTCACACATGCTCCGCAGGTCGCGGCACGCGCCGCGACGCATTTCCTGATCTCGAAATCCGGCGGCAAGGAGCGTGTGGCCACCGGTATTGTCGAAATGGACCGCGCCGCGCGCCAGGAAGAAATCGCGCGCATGCTGGCCGGCGCCACCATCACCGACGAGGCCCGCGCGGCGGCGGAGCGGTTGCTGCGCGAGAATACCGCGGCGGCTTAAGATTTCTGGACGCTGGCAGGCTGAGTCAGCAGATGGCTGCATCCCGCTGTTCAGCAATGATTTCTTCGCAACCCGACTCCCTCGCAGCGAATCCTGATTTATAGTGGCCCGCCACAATTCGAGGACCGCGTTTCATGTCGGAAAAACCAGTCGAATCGCTGACCGAAGGCGAGGCCGCGGAGGAGCTGAAGCGGCTGGCGGCGGAGATCGCCGAGCATGACCGGCGCTATCATGCCGAGGATGCACCGACGATCACCGATGCCGAATATGACGCGCTGCGGCGGCGCAACCTCGCTCTTGAAGAGCATTTTCCTGGCCTGATACGTGAGGATTCGCCGTCGCTGCGGGTTGGCGCCGCGCCCGCGGAGGGCTTTACCAAGGTGCGGCACGCGGTGCCGATGCTCAGCCTCGCCAAGGCCTACACCGACCAGGACGTTGCCGATTTCATCGAGCGCGGCCGGCGTTTCTTCGACCGCGACAAGGACCTCGATATCGCCTTCACCGCCGAGCCGAAGATCGACGGGCTGTCGGCTTCGCTGCGTTACGAGAACGGCGTGTTCGTGCAGGGCGCGACGCGCGGCGACGGTGCCGTCGGCGAGGACATCACCGCCAATCTGAAGACGATTGCCGATATCCCGAAGACGCTGAAGGGGTCGGGTTGGCCGGAGACAATCGAAATACGTGGCGAAGTCTACATGACCTATGCCGAATTCGAAGCTCTGAAGCAGCGCTCGGCAGCGGTCGGCGGCCAGGATTACGTCAATCCGCGCAACACCGCTGCCGGATCGCTCCGCCAGAAGGACCCGTCGGTCACCGCCAGCCGCAATCTGAAATTCTTCGCCTATGCCTGGGGCTACACGACGACGGATCCGGCTCCCACCCAGTACGATTCGGTGCAGAAATTCGCCGAGTGGGGGTTCAAGGTCAGCCCGCTGATGGTGCGGGCGAAGTCGATCGACGAACTCATCGCGCATTACCATCGCATCGAGGAGCAGCGCTCCTCGTTGGGCTACGACATCGACGGCGTCGTCTACAAGGTCGACCAGCTGGAGCTGCAACGCCGCTGGGGTTTCGTCACCGGCGAGCCGCGCTGGGCGGTCGCCCACAAATTCCCGGCCGAGCAGGCGATGACGACGGTCGAGAAGATCGACATCCAGGTCGGCCGTACCGGCACGCTGGCGCCGGTGGCGCGGCTGGCGCCGGTCACAGTCGGCGGCGTGGTGGTAGAGAACGTCACGCTGCACAACGAAGACTACATCAAGGGTTTCGACAGCAACGGCCAGCCGATCCGGGACGGCATCGACGTGCGCATCGGCGACACGGTGGTCATCCAGCGGGCAGGCGACGTCATCCCGCAGATCGTCAGCGTCGTCGTCGACAAGCGGCCGGCCGGCGCGGTGCCTTATGAATTCCCGCATACCTGCCCGGTCTGCGGCTCGCCGGCGACGCGCGAGATCAACGAGAAGACGGGCAAGGAGGATTCGCGGCGGCGCTGCACCGGCGAGTTGATCTGCGCCGCGCAGGCCGTGGAGAGGCTGCGCCACTTCGTGTCGCGCGGCGCGCTCGATATCGAGGGCTTGGGCGCGGAAAACATCGACCTCTTCTTCAATTCGGGGTTGGTGAAGACGGCCGCCGACATCTTCACGCTGAAGGATCGCCGCCCGGCCGTCACCAAGGCGCTGGCCGAGCGGCGCGAGGAGCAGGCTCGGCTGCGCGAGGAAGCTTCGGGCAAGACGCGCAAGAATGTGCGCAGCGTCGAGGAGCGCAACTATGAAGGTCTCGACAAGCTGTTTTCGGCCATCGACGCGCGCCGCGAGCCGGAGCTCGACCGCTTCATCTTCGCGCTCGGCATCCGACATATCGGCGAGACAACGGCGGCCGTGCTTGCCCGCCAGTTCTCGACAATCGAGGAATTGATCCGCGTCGGCAAGGAGACGGCGAAGGCGGAGGATCCGCACACCGTCTTCCCGTCGATCAACGGCATCGGCGACACGGTGATCAACGCGTTGCGCGACTTCTTCGGCAATGAGCGCAATGACGATGTGTTGGATGCCTTGCTCGCGCAGGTTCATCCGAAACCCTACGTCATGGAAATCTCGGCCGGCAGCGAAGTCTCCGGCAAGACGGTGGTGTTCACCGGCTCGCTGGAAAAGATGACGCGATCCGAAGCCAAGGCGATGGCGGAGCGGCTCGGCGCCAAGGTCGCGGGTTCGGTTTCCGCCAAGACCGACCTGGTGGTGGCGGGTCCGGGCGCCGGCTCGAAGCTGAAAACTGCGAGCGACCTCGGCATCGAGGTGATCGACGAGGATACCTGGCTGCAGCGCATCGGCAGGGCCGGCTGATGACTGGCGCGTTCAAGGGTTTTGGGCAGAAGGCCATTCAGTTCTTCAAGGCGCTCGACTTCCACCAGAGCCGCGAGTGGTTCCAGGAAAACCGCGACCTCTTCGACAGCGAGCTGCACGGGCCGTTCTGTGATCTTGTCGAGACGCTCACCGAGCGTTTCGAGGCGGCCAAGCTCGGTCTGCGCGGCGACCGCAAAAAGTCGCTCTTCCGCATCAATCGCGACGTGCGCTTCGCAAAGGACAAGCGGCCCTACAACCGGCACTTGTCGGCGATCCTCTCGCCCGACGGCAGCAAGATGTCGCAAGGGGTCTTCTATGTGCATATCGGGCTGGAGCGCTGCTTTGCCGGTGTGGCCTGGTGGCAGCCAGCGCCCGAACTGCTGCAGGCGATGCGCAAGGCGATCGTGACCAAGCCGGCCGCGTTCCGCGGCATGGTCTCGTCGCTCGAGAAGGCCGGCCTGGCACTCGATCCGGAAGACCGCCTGAAGCGCGCGCCGCGCGGTTTCGAGGATGTCGGCGACGAGGATCTCGCCCAGGCGGTGCGCAACCGGCATTTCGTCGTCCGGCACGACATCGATCCGTCGACGATCCATTCGCCGGCGCTGGTCGACGATCTCGTCGATTTCACGCTTGGCGCCAGGCCGCTGCTCGACTGGGGCAGGGCGATCCAGGGCACGGCCGTGGCGGCTTGACGCCGTCGTCCGGCGGCCGCCAGGGTTTACATCCGCATCAGCAGGCCGCCGTCGACGGCGAGTTCGATGCCCGTGATGTAGCTTGCGGCATCCGAGAACAGGAACAGCGCGGCGTTCGCCATGTCCTGCGGCGTGCCGATGCGGCCGAGCGGCGCATAGCTCGCCACGGCGGCGCGCTTCTCCTCGGTGTCCCAGCGCGCCTGCAGCGGCGTCAGCGCCATGCCGGGGCAGATCGCGTTCGAGCGGATGCGTTCGCCGGCAAGCTGCATGGCGAGCGACTTGGACAGCGCGCACACGCCGGCCTTCGAGGCCTGATAGGCGTCCTGCGGGTTCGGGTCGCCGCGATACCACTGGATGGTGGAGAAATGCACCATGGCGCCGCCGCGGCCGCCGGAACGCATGTAAGGAACGACGGCGCGTGCGGTGTGCACGAAGGATTTCAAATTGATGTTGAAGACCTGGTCCCAGACATCGAGGTCCATATCGAGCGCAGACTTGTCGCGGCCGAACCACAGCACGCCGGCGACATTGGCGAGATAGTCGATGCCTCTGCGCTCGCGGCCGGCGGTGCCGATGACCTGTTCGACGAAAGCGGCGTCGGTCAAATCACCCTGCGCGAAGGTCAACCTGTCGTCATAGGCGGCAAGCGAGGCTGGGCGTGGCTTGATATCGATGGCGGTGACGGAGGCGCCGGCATCGAGCAGCGCCAGCGCGATCGCTTCGCCCATGCCGCCGCCCGCTCCGGTGACGACCGCATGCCTGCCGGTGAAATCAAAGACGACCATTCATTTCCCCTCGGTTTTTGCTGCAAGGCCCGATACTATCTCTGCGCCAGGGCGCGATCGTTCGACAATAGGGGCGGACAAAAAATCCCTTGGCAGGCGTCGCACATCAGGGACTTCGAATGGCAGCGCTATTTCGGCAGCTGAGGCGTGGAGAACTTCCAACGCTTTGCAACGCAAGCGATCAGTTCCGCTGATCATTGGGTCAGGCGAATTGGTGTGACATTGAAAGCGACGCTCCCTAAATGAGGCCGCTCTTAAAGCGCGTCTCGTTGAGCGGATTCAGGTGACGCGCGTTAAGTCTTTGGTTGATGCATGTCGTTGTCCCAGAACCGCTGCGCACTTCTGGGCGACATGCTTAGGGAGCGGCTGATGGCGGCGGAAGCAATCTCCGGAGGCAGGACCGGCGGCGATTTCTGGGACGGCGTGCGATTGAGCATGCCGGTCGTCGTCGCCTCGGCGCCGTTCGCGATCCTGTTCGGCGCGATCGCCGTCGACAATGGTTTCTCCGTGCTCGAAGCCTTTTTGATGAGCGCCATGATCTATGGCGGCGCCAGCCAGATGGTCGGCATCGAATTGTTCGGCCAGCATGTCGCGCCATGGCTGATCGTGCTGTCGATCTTCGCGGTGAATTTCCGCCATGTGCTCTATTCGGCCGGCATCGGCAGGCGTATCGCGCATTGGCCCGTGCTGCAGCAGGCGCTCGGCTACTTCATCCTGACCGACCCGCAATATGCCATCGCGGAGGCAAGGGCCGAGTCCGGCCGTCCTGTCGGTTTCGTCTGGTATCTGGGTCTCGGCCTGCCGGTCTACGTGTTCTGGGTGATCGAAAGCGGCTTGGGTGCTGTGTTCGGCAAGATGATCCCGGATACGCATGCGCTGGGCATCGATTTCCTGCTGCCGATCTATTTCCTCGGCCTGGTGCTTGGCTTCCGCAAGCGGCCGCTGTGGGCACCCGTCGTCGCCGCCAGCGCCGTCGCCTCGATCATCGCCTACAGAACCGTCGGCTCGCCCTGGCATGTCTCGATCGGCGCGGTCGCCGGCGTCCTCCTGGCGGTGATCCTGCCGCCACACCACAGCGGCGTGGGCAAGCGGCCATGAGCACGACCTTCTGGATCATCCTCGCCGGCGCCGTCGCCACCTATCTCACGCGTGTCGGCGGCCATCTCGTCATCTCGCGCTTCGAGACCATCCATCCGCGCGTCGAGGCCGGGCTCAACGCCGTTCCGGCGGCGGTGCTGACGACGCTCGTCGCGCCGGAACTGCTGCATGCCGGACCGGCCGAATGGGCGGCGCTGATCGTCACCGTGCTGGTATCGCTGCGCGGCGGACTGATGGCGATGTTTTTGGCCGGCGCGGCGGTGTTGATTATCGCGCGCCAGTTTATGGGTTAGCTTTCCATCCTGAATGGTTGGCGCTGCCCTCACTGCCTGCCCGTCCTCCGCAGCAGCTGCGCTGCAGCTACGGAGGGTGGACCGGGCATTTCTCCCCGTGAACGGGAGAAAGAAGCTTGCCTCAAATCTTCGCGTCGTGCGGCAGCGGGGCGGTGGCTTTTTCCAGCCAGGCCAGCGTTTCGCCGTCGACCATCGGGCCGATCTCGGCCAGAACCCAGGCGTGATACCGGTCGAGCCATTGCAGCTCGTCCCGATGCAGCAGGTCGCTGCGGATGAGCCGCTTGTCGATCGGCGCCAGGGTCAGCGTCTCGAAGCCGTGCATGGCGATGTCGCCGCCTTCGATCTGCTCCGCAGGCGTGACCAGGATCAGGTTCTCGATGCGGATGCCGTAGGCGCCTTCCTTGTAATAGCCCGGCTCGTTGGACAGCATCATGCCGGCCAGCAGTTTTTCGGTGCCGGTGCGGGCGATGCGCTGCGGCCCTTCATGCACGGCAAGGTAGGAGCCGACGCCGTGGCCGGTGCCGTGGGCGAAGTCGCAGCCATGCTTCCACAGCGCCACGCGGGCGACGGCGTCGATCTCCGAGCCGCGCGTGCCGGCAGGGAAACGCAGCGTCGAGATGCCGATCATGCCCTTCAGCACGAGGGTGAAGCGTTCACGCATTTCCTCGGTCGGCTGGCCGATCGGCACAGTGCGGGTGATGTCGGTGGTGCCGTCCTGATACTGGCCGCCGGAATCGAGCAGGAACAGTTCGCCGCTTTCAAGCTTGCGGCTGGTGGCGCGCGAGACGCGGTAATGCATGATCGCGCCGTTCGGGCCGGCGCCGGAAATCGTGTCGAAGGAGACGTCGCGCAGCGGCATCTGCGTTTCCTCGCCGGTCTGGCGGCGCACTTCCTCGAGCTTGGTGACGACGGCGATTTCGTCCAGCGAGCCGGGCTTCTGGCGATCCAGCCAGCAGAGCAGCTTGGCGACCGCGGCGCCGTCGCGGCGATGCGCGGCGCGGCTGCCGGCGATCTCGGCCTGGTTCTTGGTGGCGCGCGGTATGCGCGCCGGGTCGGCGGCCAACACGACGGTGCCGCCATTGTCCTCGACCAGCATCCTCAGCTTGTCCGCCGCCAGCACAGGATCGAGCGCGATTTTCGCGCCGGCCTTGGCGAGCTCGATGATCGCGGCTTCGAATTCGCCTGGATCGTGCAGGTCAGCCAACTGCGTGAGGTAGGCCGCGACCTGGCGTGGGAATTTACGCTGGTCCATGAAGATCTGATGCTTGCCGTCGGCGGCGAGGATGGCGAAGCCGAGTGCCAGCGGCGTATGCGGCACGTCGCTGCCACGGATGTTGAAGGCCCAGGCTATCGAAGAGGGATCGGTCAGCACTGCGTGGGTGGCGCCGTCCTTTCCGATCGCACCCGCCAGCCGAGCCAGCTTGTCCTTGGCGAGCTCGCCGGCGAGGTTTTGCGGATGGATCTCGACAGGCGCGCGCGGCGGCTCCGGCTGGTCCTTCCAGATGATGTCGATGGGATTCTTGTCGAGCGGCACTAGAGTAGCGCCGGACTGCTCGGCTGATGCCTTCAGCGCCTTGATCTCGCCGATCGTATGCAGCCAGGGGTCGAAGCCGAGCCTCGCGCCCTTGCCGAGATTGTCTTTGATCCAGGCGGCCGGCGGATTGTCGATGAGGCTCTCGATGGTGAAGATCGAAAGGTCGACCTCTTTGCGCACCTGCAGCGTGTAGCGGCCGTCGACGAAGATGAAGGCGCGGTCGCGCAGGATTATGGCGACACCGGCCGAACCGGAAAAACCGGTCAGCCATTTCAGCCGCGCCGAGCGGTCGGCGACATATTCGCCCTGATGCTCGTCGGCGCGGGGGACCATGAAGCCGTCGAGGCCGTTCTCGGACAGCCATCGCCGCAGCAGCGCCACGCGCGGCTTGCCGACGGCCGGATCGCCAGCGGAATCAAAGGTCTGGAACATTTTTGGCGTCTCCCTCGAATGCGAGCCGAGAGCGTAGCGCATAGACCTTCAAACCGGAATCGATTTCGGCAGGGCCAGACAGGCTGGATTTTGCCAGGCTCAGCGCTTGAGGTGGATGGTCACCCAGCCTTCGCGATGCAGCGTGCGGACGTGGCGGAAGGCTTGGCCGACATAGGCCGAGATCACCGCGTCGCGCTGCCGGTCGAGGATGCCGGAGAGCACCAGCGAACCGCCGAGCCTGATATGCTTGGCCATCTCCGGCGCCAGCCGCATCAGCGGCCGGGCCAGGATGTTGGCGACGATGAGGTCGAAAGGCGCGCGCCTGGCGAAGATCGGATTGTGGAAGCCGGGCGCCGTCACCGTCTCGACCAGCGCCTTGACATGGTTGAGGCGGGCATTGGCGGCGGCGACGCGGATGGCGACCGGATCGATGTCGGTCGCCAGCACCGGGATATGCGCGAGCTTGGCGAGCGCGATGGCGAGCACCGCGCTGCCGGTGCCGAGGTCGAGCGCGTTGCGCGGCCGCTCGCGCAGCACCACCTGCTCCAGCATTTCGAGGCAGCCGGCGGTGGTGCCGTGATGGCCGGTGCCGAAGGCAAGGCCGGCCTCGATCTCGATGGCGAGGTCGCCAGCGTGGCGCTTGGCGCGGTCGTGCGAGCCGTGGACCAGGAAGCGGCCGGCGCACACCGGCTTCAAGCCTTCCAGCGAGCGCGACACCCAGTCCACGTCGGGAAGGACCTCGCGCGCGACGGGCTTCGGCAGTCCGAGACCGGCGAGGAGATCCTTGACCCGCGCTTCGACGGGATCGACGTCGCCATCGGCATAGAGCGACACTTCGTGGATGTCGTTGTCCTCGTCGAGCTCCAGCACGGCGATCGGCAGGCCGTCATCCTCGAAAGCGGCGTCGAGCGCCGCGAAGATGCGGTCGGCCTCGACCTTGTTGGCAGTGAGATGGAGCCGGATCTGGCTCATCATGTTTGCCCGCCCGCTGCCAGGCGCTTCAGCTTGGCGACAGCGGTGTCGGCGCTCTCGCCATAGGCGATGGTGCCGGCGAAATCGCCCTTGGCGTTGAGCAGCAGCACCGAAGCCGTATGGTCCATCGTGTAGTCGCCGTCGCCTGTGTCGACCTTCTTCCAGTAGATGCCGAAGGCCTTGGCCATGGCATGCACTTTGTCCGGATCGCCGGTGATGCCGGTGATGCGGTCGGAGAAGTTGCTGACATAGGTGTTCATCGTCTGCGGCGTGTCACGCTCCGGATCGACGGTGACGAAATAGGCGTTGAGGTTCTTGCCGCTGTCGCCCATCGTCTTCAGCCAGCCGGCCAGCTCGAACAGGGTCGTCGGGCAGACTTCCGGGCAATGGGTGAAGCCGAAGAACACGACGCTCGGGTGCCCTCTGAACGCCGCTTCGGTGATCGGCGCGCCTTTCTGGTCGACCAGCGTGAAGGGCGCGCCAAAGGGCTCGCCGCCATAATGGCCCCGGTACCAGTCGAATGTCAGCCAGCCGATACCCGCCGCCATCAGGACGAGAATGCCGACCAGGATTGAACGCATCATCAGTGAATGTCCATTGCTTTGGCTGGAAGCCAGGTTCGGCGACAGTCTTAGCGGGTCGGCGCCGGGCGCGCAAAGATGTCGCGTTGCCGCAAGCGGCCGGACAGGCCGATCGGCTTGTAAACGCCACGATCCTGCCCCACCTGACATCGGCAAAAACCGAACCGAGGAGGCCTCCTTGCGAAAATTGATCGGCTTGTTCGCTGCCTGTCTTGCCCTGAGCGCCAGCGCGGCCATGGCTGACGAAGTGGGTAAAGTCGGCGTCGACTGGATCGGCAACGACATCATGATCGACGCGATCAAGGACCCGAAGGTCGACGGCGTCACCTGCCATGTCGCCTATTTCGACCGCAGCATCATCGACCGGCTGCATAAGGGCAACTGGTTCGAGGATCCTTCCGATTCCTCGATCTCCTGCCGCCAGACCGGGCCGATCACCATCGGCGACATCGACATGAGCGAGGGCGGCGAAGAGGTGTTCAAGCAGGGCCTCAGCCTGATCTGGAAGAAGCAGGTGGTGAACCGCATCTACGACAAGAAGAACGAGACGCTGATCTATCTGTCGCATTCGCGCCAGGTGCAGAACGGCTCGGCGAAGATGTCGGTCACGACCGTGCCGCTTTACGGCCAGAACGTGGTCTGGACCAAGGGCAAGCCGCAATAGGCCGAAGCGGACGATCGGCCCCGCTTGCGGGACCAATCGCTCGGGCGTAAAGCCCGAGTTATGGACCACCCTGAAAATCTTGTCCTGAAAGATCCCGAGCCACGCATCCATCCGACCGCGGAGTTGAAGGCGTGCAAGCTCGGCCGCTATGCCTCGATCGGCGAGCGGGTGATCCTGCGCGAAGTGACGGTCGGCGACTTTTCCTATTTCGAACGCCATTCCGAGGCGATCTACACGACGATCGGCAAGTTCTGCTCGATCGCCGCCAACAGCCGCATCAACGCGCTCGAGCATCCGATCGAGCGGCTGACGCAGCACAAGGTCAGCTACCGGCCCAACGAATATTTCCGCTGGCTGGGCGTCGACACCGAATTCCGCGCGCGGCGCCAGGCAAAATCGGTCAGCATCGGCCATGATGTCTGGATCGGTCACGGCGCGGTCATCATGCCGGGCGTCGCGATCGGCAACGGCGCCGTCATCGGCGCCAATGCCGTGGTGACGCATGACGTCGCGCCTTACACGATCGTCGCCGGCGTTCCGGCCAAGCCGCTGCGCCAGCGGTTCCCGGCCGCCGTCGCGGCGCGCATCGAGGCGCTCGCCTGGTGGGACTGGACGCCCGAGAAACTGGCGAGCGCAATCCCCGACATGCAGGCCGTGCCGATCGAGGCCTTTCTCGACCGTTGGGAAGACGGCACCCTCTAAAGGCGAACCAGCGGCGGAGCGCCAGAGGACGCTGAGGGGCGCTACTTGGGTATTACGCTTCGCTCTCGGGAATAGTTGCCCCTTCCGCCATGCGGGGGTGGCGCAGCGGAAGGGGCTGGAGGTAAACCGCCGTTAAGCGGAAGGAACAGGCTTTCGGCCTGCTCCGGCACTATCGCAAACAAACAAATAAGGTGTGTTTTCCCCTGTTCGCGCCTTTCGCGTGCAGCCGATTGTGGACGCGCGCATGCGAGAAAATCCAACGACTTGGAACCGGAAGCCGCGGCTGTCTGTTTCCTGTGAGCGCCGCGCCGATGCGGCCTGTTGTGGGATCCAGATGATAGAGAAACTATTCACCAGGGTTGCCAATTGGGTGGCACATCTCGCCGGCATGCCACCGACTTTCGCCGTCTGCGTGTTGATCGTGGTGGTCTGGGCGGTAACCGGCCCGCTGTTCGGCTTTTCGGACACCTGGCAACTGGTCATCAACACCGGCACCACCATCATCACCTTCCTGATGGTGTTCCTGATCCAGAACACGCAGAACCGAGACGGCGCGGCGATCCAGGCCAAGCTCGACGAGCTGATCCGGGTCGGCCGCGCTCAAAACCACTTCATCGGCATCGAGCATCTGACGGAATCGGAGGTCGAGGAGATCCGCGACAAATGCGAAGCGGCGGCCAAGCGGCACGACCGCAAGATTGCCGAGATGGCGGCGAAGAAGGCTGTGGCGGGCAAGGCTGGTTCCAAGAAGAAAGCAGCCGCCTGAGCCTGGCCGGCTCGAGCGTTTCGCAGAAACGTCGAACCGCTAGATATTTGCTTTTGCGCAATTCCGGACGGAAAACCGCTACGCACTTTTCCTGGAATTGCTTAGCGGCCCATGAAGGCCGCGAAGGCGTCCTTGTGATCGGGATGCCAGCGCGACAGAGCAGGGCGGTTCTCGATGATGTCGCCGATCGCCCAGGCCATGCGCTTTTCATCCGTCGGCCGCGCCACCTCGTTGTCCGGGCACAGGATGTAGAAGTCGCCGTCCATCAGCGATGCCAGCATGAAGTCGATCACCTGCTCGCCGGTCCAGGCGCCGGCGGGCTTTTCCGTCGCGCCTTCGGTCAGGCCGGTATAGGTGAAGCCGGGGATCAGCAGATGCGCCGACATCTTGCCTCCCGGCTCGTTGCGCAGCGCATGCGCCAGCCCTTCGGTAAAAGTCTTCACGCCGGCCTTGGAGACGTTGTAGGCGAGGTTGCCGGGTGGCGTGGTGATGCCTTGCTTGGACCCGGTGTTGATGATCGTGCCCGGCTTGCCCGCCGCGAGCATGCGCGGCGCGAAGGCCTCGACGCCATGCACGACACCCCAGAAATTGATGTCGAGCAGCCGCTTCCAGGCGTCGCGGTTCTCCCAGGGCTTGCCCGGATTGTTGCCGACGCCGGCATTGTTCATCAGCACCGACACCGCACCGAAGGCGCCGTTGGCGAGATCCGCCAACCGGTCTACCTCGTCTGCCCTGGAGACGTCGGTGGGGATTGGGAGCACGGCGTCGTCGCCGGCGATCGCCGCGACCGCCTCTCTTGCCTGGTCGAGGCGCACGCCGCCGATATCGGCCAGCACCACCTTCATGCCCATCGCCGCGAACCGTTTTGCGGCGGCAAGGCCGATGCCGCTGGCGCCGCCAGTGATGACGGCGACGTTGCCGGAAGCGAAAGCGGGCAGGGCGATCTGGATCTGGGCGTCGCTGGTCATGGTTTCCATCCTTATGAGGGTCGGGCCGAACTTAACGCCGGACGTCGCCGAGGCAAGCCCGGTTCGTCCCGCATGTGACCGCAACAACAGCCGCAACGGGTTGACCATGGCGGCGCCCGCCGCGCATGGTGTCCCAAAAAGGAGTTCGGCATTTGACCGACTGGATCGGAATCCTGAAAGAGCAAACCGTCAACGGCGATCAGATGGGTCGCGAGGTGCCGAAGATGCTCGCCAATCCCGACATCAGCGAGGCGCAGGTGAAAACGCTGTTCGCGGCGCTGGAGAAACAGGCGGATTTCGCCGAAAAGCTGCGGCTGGCGCTGGAGAAGTTCGGCCATGACTTCCCGATCATCAAGGCGGCAGAAAGGCTGGAGGAACGCTATGCCGATCTTGCCGCCTCTGTGGCGGAAAAGCTGAAAGTGATGCGGAAATAGCCGTTATTTCTCCACCAACCGCTCGAAGCGCTTGTCCGGCGCGAACCAGACGGTCGCCACCAGCACATAGATCGCCACGCTGATCCACTGGTTGAAGAAGCTTAGCAGCACGGCAACGATATAGAGCGCCAGCGAGATCTTGCCTTTTTTGTCGTGGCCGACGGCCTTGGCGAAGGTCGTGTCGGCGCCATGCAGATGGCGAAGTTTGATGACCAGGATGGTGTAGGCGACGGCGCAGAGCGCGAGGTCGATGCCATAAACGGCGACCGGCGCAGCCGCGAAATGGTTCTCTCCCATGAACGCCGTGGTCACCGGGATCAGCGACAGCCAGAACAGAAGGTTGAGATTGGCCCATAGCACGCGTCCGTCGACGCGCTGCACGGTGTGGAACATGTTGTGCAGGTTGTTCCAGTAGATGCCGACATTGATGAAGGAGAGCACGTAGCAGAAGAAGATCGGCCACTGCGGCAGAAGTGTTGAAAAATCCTCGCCGTGCGGCACTTTCAGGTCCAGCACCATGATGGTGATGATGATGGCGACGACGCCATCGGTAAATGCCTCGACCCGTCCCTTGCCCATGATTCCTCCCTCGGTGGCTGACGGACGTTACGAGAGGATTTTGCGCCTGACCATCCTGCCAGAATTGTCAGGAGGGCGTTCGGCAACCGGAACAGCCGTCATTACATAGGCGTTGGGCTTGCAACGCCGGAGGTGCCGATGGCCAGCGACGCTCAAACCATGACGCGTGAGAATGAACTTGACGGGACCGCCGCAAAGGCCGCCGTCGCCGCCATGATCGCCGCGCTCTTTGCCGGCAGCACCGCGCTGACCCCGCTTTACGTGATCTACAAGCAGGAATTCGGCTTTTCGCAGATCACGCTGACGCTGGTCTATGCCGTCTATGTGGTCGGCAATCTGGCGGCGCTGCTGTTTTTCGGCCGTCTCTCGGATGCCGTCGGCCGCCGCCCCGCCGCGCTTGCCGCGATGGCTGTTGCGGTGGTCAGCGCGTTGTCCTTCCTCTTCGCCGAAGACCTCGCCTGGCTCGACATCGCCCGCATCCTGAGCGGGCTCGGCATCGGCGTCGGCGCAGGCGCCGGCACCGCCTGGCTGGCCGAACTGATCGAAGGCAAGGACAAGTCGCGCGCCGCCGTCATCGCCACCAGCACCAACTTTGTCGGCCTCGGGGCCGGCGCGCTCGTGGCGGGGGTGCTCGCCCAATTCGCGCCATGGCCGCTCAGGCTGACATTTGCCGTCTATCTCGTCCTGCTTGGGCTCGTCACCCTGCTGATCTGGCGCACGCGGGAAACCGTCTCCAGGCCTGGACGGTTCTCCGACGTCCCGCTGCGGCCGCGGCTTTCGGTGCCTGACGGTATCCGCGCGCAGTTCGTGGCGCCGGCGGTGACCGGTTTTGGCGCCATGGCGCTGGTCGGCTTCTATGCCGCGCTGGCGCCGAGCATTCTCGCGCAGCAGCTGCACGTGACCAATCATGCCGAAGCCGGCGGGCTTTTCTTCGAGCTGTCGAGCGTGGCGGCTATCACCATCGTCGGCACCGCCTGGTTCTCCAGCCGCTCCACCATGCTCGCGGCGCTGGCGCTGATGATCCCCGCCGTGGCGCTGATCGTGGCGGCGCAGGTCTACGCCTCGATGGCGCTCATGATCGCCGCGACGGCGGTCTGCGGCGTGGCGGCGGCGCTTGGCTATCGCGGCGGCCTGCAAGTGGTCAATCAGATCGCGCCGGCCGACCGCCGCGCCGAGGTGGTGTCGGCCTTCTTCATCTGCTGCTTCTGCGGCAACGCGCTGCCGGTGATCGGCATCGGCATCCTGTCCAGCCTGGCGAGCGCCACCGTGGCAAGCCTGGCCTTTGCCGGCATGATCATCGTCTTCTCGCTGGTCGCGCTCGGCTTTGGCGTCAGATACGCACGGTAGGTCTTGGCTATTCGGTCTCCGGCAGGAGCTGCGCGCGTTGGCGCGGCACGCCAAGGCCGGTGTCGGGCGGCTCGCCCGCGGCCGGCCGATCCTCGATCATATGCATCGTGCGCCAGCGGCCGAAGCGATAATAGGCGGCGGCCAGCACCAGCGAAGCGATCGAGCCCGCCGGAAAGCTCCACCACAGCGCCTCCTGGCCGATGACGCTGCGCATGGAATAGGCAAAGCCGGTGCGAATGATCAACACCGAGATGATCAGGATGATGAGCGGCGGCATGACGGCGCCGGTGGCGCGCACCGTGGCGAACAGCACGATCGTGATGCCGAACAGGATGAATGACCAAGACGCTATCCTGTTGATGTGGGCGGCGATGTCGATCGCGGCGCTGTCGTTGCTGAGGAATAGGCTGAGCACCGCGCGGTCGAAGACGAAAAGCAGCGCCACCAGCGCGCCGGTCAGCACCAGGTTGAAGCCGACGCCGGACGCCGCGACCTTGCCGATGCGGTCCCAGCGCCCGGCGCCGACATTCTGCGCCGCCATCGAGGAGACGGCGGCGCCGATCGCCAGAGCCGGCATCTGGATATAGGTCCAGAGTTGGGCTGCGATGCCGTAGGCGGCAGCGACCTGCGAGCCGTAGGAATTGACGATGCCCATCACGGTCAATGCCGCGGCCGAGATGACGATCATCTGCAGGCCCATCGGGATACCCTTGAAGACGACGATGCGCAGCAGGGCCGGGTCGGGCCTGAGCAAGGCGAGATCGGCGCCCGCCAGCCGCAGCGGGTGTTTGCGGGCATAGAGCACGATCAGGATGGCGATCACGCTGACCGTCTGGCCTATGAGCGTCGAAGTCGCCGAGCCGGCGATGCCGAGCTCGGGGAAGAGGCCGATGCCGCGGATCAGCAGGGGATTGAGCACGACGTCGAGAACGACCGCCAGCGCCATGAAGACAAACGGCGTGCGCGAATCGCCGGCTCCGCGTAGCACGGTCATGACGAAGGACAGAAGGTTCATCATCGGCACAGCGACAAAGATGATGCGCAGATAGGCGCGCGCCAGCGGCAAGGCATCCGCCGGCGTGCCGAGCCCGGTGAGGATGGCGTCGACCCAGACCCAGCCGCAGACCGCGAACACAACGGAAACCAGGAAGAAGAAGGTGGCGCTGGTGCCGACGATGTGCTTGGCTTCCGGCAGATCGCGGGCGCCGACGGACTGCGCGACCAGAATGGTCGCCGCCATGCCGATACCGAACACCGTGCCAAGGATCAGGAACAGCACCAGATTGGCGTTGGAGGTCGCCGTCAGCGCCGCCTCGCCAAGGAAGCGCCCCACCCAGACGGCATTGATCGAGCCGTTCAGCGACTGCAGCACGTTGGAGCCCAGCACCGGCAGGGCGAACAGAAGCAGCGTGCGCGGAATGGGGCCGCTGGTCAGGTCGCCGGTCCGCCGGCGGGTGGGCTTCTTGTCATCCATGGCAGCACCGAAAATGAATCAGGCCCGCGATGGTATCGCAGGCCTGATGGTCATGCATCCTTTTCAGGATCAGCGGGATGACGGGCATTCGCCCGTCGCCGGTTACTGGCCGGCGACAGTGTTCCCAGACAGGCCGGGGATTGTCACCTGATAGACGAGGAAGGTGGTGTCGACATCGGCTCCATCCTCGGCTTTGTACGAAGCGCCGACCTGGAAGCCGTCCTGGGTGAGGAAGTCGTTGTCGTTGGCGACGAACAGGAAATAGTCGTCGGGCAGCTTCGGATCGAGCACGGAGACCAGCGACATCGCCTCCCACTTCTCCGAAAGGTTGTCCTTGTCGTTCGGCGCGCCATTGTGCAGGCCGAAGCGGCCGAGCTCGCCCTTGTCGTTGATGTCGATGAACGAGGTAAGCTTGGCCGGCGTCACCGACGGGTCGAGCACGCCCTTCGGCGCGACCGGCTTGTCGGCCGCGTCGAACGGACCGTTGGCGATATCGGTGGCGGCGGAAAGGTCGACGATCTCGATCTTGCGATAGAGCGACTCGTCGCCCTTGAGACCCTGGCCGTTGCCCGAGTCGCGCGCCAGCATCAGGAAGCTCTTGTCGGAGAGCGCGACGATCTCGCTCTGCGCGGCCACCTTGGTCTTGCCTTTGGCATCCTTGAACACCGGCAGCGGCACGACATATTCGTGCGCCAGCTTGAGGTGGGCGAGGTCGGAAGCATCATAGACCAGCGCGCGGGTGTTCTGGCGGGTCGAGCCGGAATCGCCGCCGTCCTGGCGCGCCGCCGACTGCAGCACGGCGATCAGGAACTTGCCGTCCGGGGTCATCGACATGCCTTCGAGCCCCTGGTTGTTCTGGCGGCCGGTCTCGGGATCCTTCGGATCGGGCTCGGCGGCGCCCGGGCCGGGGTTGTCGGAAGCGAAATTCGGCTTGCCGTGGCGCATCGGCACAAGGGCCGCGGGCGGTTGCGTCGCCGACATCAGGTGGCCGTCGGCCGAAAAGCGGTAGATGTTGGGGCCATATTCGTCGGAGATGAACATCGTGCCGTCCGGCAGCCGTGCGATCGCTTCGTTATCCAACGCCAGCTTGCCGTTGTCGGCCTGCGGCAGGATCGGCATGTCGCCGGCGGCTTCGCGCACGCCGTTCAACGGATCGAGGCCGGTGGCGTCGGCGCCCTTGTCGTCGGTCAACAGCATCGTGTCGGCGAGCGTCGCTTTCACGCCAGACTGTTCCTGTCCGGCGGCGGGCGCCGCGCCGGGGGCAGTCGGGGCCAGCTCGATCGAGATGGTGTTGAGGCGCGGGCGATAATCGGTGGTGCCGACGACATTGTAACCGCGGTCCGGCAGCAGCCAGAGCGAGCCCTTGTAGCCGGCGCCGTCACGCGCCCAGGACTTGGTGTCGATCGCTATGCCGGACCCTGAACCGAAGGTCTCGCCGAACTTGTCCTTCTGGCTGGCCGGGATGCGGCCGATGCCGACCAGCCCCTTGTTGACATAGGCGACGCCATCGGCGAGCGCCGGGGTGAGGGCGGTGAACAGGGCAAGCGCCGCGCCGAGCGCGACGGTTCGGTTAAGGTGTTTCATCGATATCCCCTTTTGACGAGCAGAGCGGCCAGTGGCTCAAAAAGGCGCGGCATCGACGATGCGGCCAGCCCTGGCCGCCAAGCGGTCTAGGACGTGAACGTGATGGTTGCGTGACAGGCGGAGGTTCTTTCCTTCTTCCACAGGGGGAGAAGGAAAGCGCTTCCGCTCAATCGCTCTCCCGAACGACCAGCTCCAGCGGCCAAACCTCGCGGATGATGCGTGTGCCTTCGGGGGCGGCGAAGGCGGGAAGCGAGGCGAGCAGCATCTCGGCCAGTCTCCGGCCCATCGGCTCAAGCGATGGACGGAAGGCTGTCAGAGTCGGCGAGAAATAGCGGCAGAGCGGCGTGTCGACGATGACGGTCACGGCGATGTCGTGGCCCGGCCGGATGCCCATCTCGGCCAGTGCCTTGCAGCCGCCGAGCGCCATGGCGTCGTTGTTGAAGATGATTGCCGTCGGTCGGTCCTTTGAGAGCATGACGCGCGGCGTCACCTGGTAGCCGCCGGCCTCGTTGATGAAGCCGTCGGCGATCAGGCCGAGGTCAACCTCGATGCCGTGCCGTTTCAGCGCCTTGCGATAGCCGTCGAGGAAGAGATATCCGAAATTGAGGTTGAGCGCCGGGCGGATGGCGGCGATGCGACGATGGCCGCGCGCGACCAGCCGGTCGACCGCGTCGCTGCCCGCCTTCTCGAAATCGAGATCGAGCGAAGGGTAGGACTTGCCGCCCGAGCGGCTGCGGCCGAGCGTTGCGAAGGGAAAGCCTCGCTCGGTCAGATAGTCGATGCGTTCGTCCTCGCGCCGCGTCCAGGCCAGCACCACCGCGTCGGCGCGGCGGGTCTCGACGACGCGGCGCAGGCGCTCCTGCTGGTAGTCGCCAGGCGCGCCCATCACCACGATCAGGTCGAGCCCGCTTTCGGCCAGTCGCGCCTGCAGGCCGGTCAGGAACGGGATGAAGAACGGCTCGCCATATTGCTGGTCACCCGGATGCGGTTGCAGCATGAAGGCGACGGAATGGGTGGCGCCTTGCCGCAAGCTGCGGCCGGACTGGTTGGGCGCGTAGTTCAGCAGCTTGGCGGCTTCCAGCACGCGCCGGCGGGTGTCAGCATTGACGTCGGCGCGGCCGTTCAGCGCCCGCGACACGGTGCCGATCGAAATGTTCAGGTGACGCGCAAGGTCGTGGATGCTGGACGCCAAGGACGGTTCTCCCCCTGCCTTGGCTAGCACCGGCTGCCGCTCAGGCCAAGGCTTCGGGACAATTTTCGACAAGCAGCCGATTGACATTCTACGCCATCGGGTGTGTTCTCGTAAACGTTTACGGAAAAACGTTTACGGTTGATGCCGTGGACGCCGTGACACTTCGGCCTGGAGGGGCCCGGACGGGAGGAGTGCTGGATGATGAAGGTCGTCCTGGTCGGGTGCGGAGCCATGAGCAAGCACTGGCTCGATGCCGCAAGGCGGATCGACGGGCTCGCCATTGCCGGCCTTGTCGATCTCGATGCCGAACGGGCGCAAGCGAGGGCGCGCGAATACGGGCTCTCCAATGCAGTGGTCAGCACAAGCCTCGACGCCGTTCTCGATGAGACCAAGCCCGACGCCGTATTCGATGTCGTGGTCCCGGCTGCCCGCCGCGAAGTCGCGCTTTCGGCCTTCGCCCATCATTGCCATTTGCTCACCGAAAAGCCGCTGGCCGACAGCCCGGACAATGCGCGCGCCATCATCAAGGCGGCGCGCAAGGCCAGGCGCGTCCATGCCGTCGTCCAGAACCGGCGCTACGTCGCCAATGTCAGGCGCATCAGGCGCTTCCTAGACTCCGGCGCCATGGGCGCGCCGACTAGCATCCACGCCGATTTCTTCGTCGCGCCGCATTTCGGCGGCTTTCGCGAGGAGATGCGCCACGTGCTCTTGCTCGACATGGCGATCCACACCTTCGACGCCGCGCGCTACATGGTCGCCGGCGAACCGGCCAGCGTCTACTGCCAGGAATGGGAGCCGGCCAGTTCCTGGTATCGGCAGGGCTCATCGGCGAGCGCCGTCTTCGATCTCGGCGGCGGCAAGGTGTTCACCTATGCCGGCTCCTGGTGCGCGGACGGCTTCCGCACCAGCTGGGAAGGCAGCTGGCGCATCGTCGCCGAGCGCGGCAGCGTGCTGTGGGACGGCCATGACGGGCTCAAGGCGGAGGTGGTTGCGTCCGGCCGCGATGGTATCATCGACAAGACCCAGCCGATCGAAGTGCCGCCGCTCGATCCGACGGACCGCGTCGACGGCCATCTCGGCATCATCAAGGATTTCATGCACGCGATCGAGACCGGCGCCGAGCCGGAGACGCGCGGCGCCGACAACCTCAAAAGCCTGGCCATGGTCTTCGGCGCGATCGAGAGCGCGGAGAGCGGGCGGCGCGTGGCAATCGTCAAGGAAGCACAATGATGGCAAATCCGCTTCTCGACATCAGGATCGGCACCATGGTGCGGGCCAATCTCGACGACCCGGGCGCCTATGTCAGGCAGATCCTGCCGCTCGGCTTCGAGAGCATTCAGCCTTTCTTCTGGCAGACGCTGGACGGCAAGGACCTGAAGCGCCTGGCGGGCGAAATCCGCGAGGCGATCGGCGATGCCGACGTGACCGTGTCGTCGATCGGCGTGTTCGGCAACCCGCTGGAAGGCGGCGAGGTCGATCGTGGCGTGCTCGCGGCCTGGGAGACCGTCATCGACAATGCGCATCTGTTCGGGACATCCATGGTCAGCGGCTTCACCGGCCGCATCCGCGGCAAGAAGCTGACCGACAGCCTGCCGCGTTTCCGCGAGGTCTGGGGGCCGTTGGCGAAACGCGCCGCCGACAAGGGCGTGCGCATCGCTTTCGAGAATTGCGCGATGGACGGCAACTGGGCGGGTGGCGACTGGAACATCGCCCACAACCCGGATGCCTGGGAGCTGATGTTCAACGAGTTGCCCAACGACAATCTCGGCCTCGAATGGGAGCCGTGCCATCAGCTCGTCTATCTGATCGACCCGATCCCGCAGATCCGCAAATGGGCGCCGCGCATCTTCCACGTCCACGGCAAGGACGCCACCGTGCGCTGGGACGTGATCCGCGAGCACGGCGTGTTCGGCCGCCTGCCGTTCGTGCAGATGCGTACGCCGGGTTTTGGCGACAGCGACTGGACGCGGGTGATCAGCGAGTTGCGTCTTGCCGGTTACAAGGGCGCCATCGACATCGAGGGCTGGCACGACCCTGTCTATCGCGGCGATCTCGAGATCACCGGCCAGGCGCGCGCGCTCGACTATCTGAAGCAATGCAGGGGAGGGTCCAGCTACCTGCCCAATCCGGCTTGAGGCCAAATTGAGGATTGGTCGCCGGGAGGAGCCGGCCGGCACTGCGGCGCGCCGCGCCGAGCGATTGTCGAAAACCCTCCGATGCGAGGGATCAAAAGGGAGGAACGTGCATGAGCATGACGACCAGAAGGACTGTTCTGCGCTCGACCGTCGTGGCGGCCGCCACGGCGCTCTGCGCCTCAATCTCCACTTTGCCGGCACAGGCGCTGGACGCGCAATGGTGCAAGGACGTGCACATCCGCTTCTTCGTCGGCGGCGCCGAGGGCGACGCCTTCGGCACCATCGTCTACAATGGCGCCAAGCAGGCGGCCGCCGATCTCGGGCCGAAGGTCGACTACATCTTCTCTCAGTGGGACGTCGAGAAAATGGTGCAGCAATTGCGCGAGGCGGTCGCTGTCAAGCCACAGGGCATCGCCATGATGGGCCATCCGGGCGATGCCGCGATCATGCCGCTGGCCGAGCAGGCGCATAAGGACGGCATCAAGATGATGTACCAGAACGTGCCGGTGCCGAAGGTGGTGGAAGCGTTCGGCGGCGGCTATGTCGGCGCGCAGCAGGAGCAGCAGGGCCGCGCGCTCGGCGCCGAGGCGTTCAAGCTTGGCAAGCTGAAAGCCGGCGACAAGGCAATCATGATCGGGCCGTTCGAGAATGAAAACCGCGGTGCCCGCGAACGCGGCACGGTAGCTGCCTTGAAGGAGGCGGGCGTCGAGGTGATCCAGCTCTCCTCGCCGCCGAGCGGCGAATGGGCTTCCGATCCCAATCTCGCCATTCCGGTGATCACGGCAGCACTTCTCAACCATCCCGACGTCAAGGCGGTCGGCTATCCCGGCGGACAGATGCTCGGCAATGTCGCCACCTACATGCAGGCGGCGGGGCGAAAGCCAGGCGACATCTTCAATTTCGGCTTCGACACCAGCCCGCAGATCGTCGAAGCCTTCAAGGGCGGCTGGGTGCAGCTGACGGCCGACCAGCAGCCGTTCCTGCAAGGTTACCTGCCTATCCTCAGCCTTTGCCAGCAGGTCGTGCTGGGACTGGCGCCGATGAATGTCGATACCGGCGCGGGTTTCGTCACGCCGCAGAATTATGAGATCGTCGCCGAGCTCGCCAAGCAGGCGCTGCGTTGACCTCCCAAGCCGCCGGCCGGGATTAGGCCCGGCCGGCCGGATCGCCGGCGCAAAGGCCGGCAGAGGGACAATTCAAGCGAGGATCGCATGGGCGAACGCATCATCGAACTGCGCGACATCAAGAAATCCTATGGCCAGGTCTATGCGCTGGGCGGCGTCAATCTCAGCGTCGACCGCGGCGAGGTGGTCGGCCTGATCGGCGACAATGGCGCCGGCAAGTCGACGCTGATCAAGATCCTGTCCGGCGTGGTCAAGCCGACCAGCGGCGAGATCCTGGTGCGCGGCAAGCCGGTCAGCGGATGGAGCGCGGCGCGCTCGCGCGACGCCGGCATCGAGACGGTGTTCCAGGACCGGGCTTTGGCCGTGCAGCAGACGATCGTGCGCAACATCTTCATGGGCCGCGAGCTCACCAGCTTCATGGGCTGGCTGAAGGTCAACAAGGAGATCGAGGAAGCGAGCCGGCTGATGCGCGAGATCGGCTTCACCTCGAAAGTGTTCACGCCGCAGTCGATCGTCGGCCAGCTTTCCGGCGGCGAGCGCCAGGGCGTGGCGATCGCGCGCGCCATCTACAAGCAGGCGGAGCTGATCATCCTCGACGAGCCGACGACGGCGCTGTCGCTGACCGAGACCGCCAAGGTCTTCCACTTCGTGCGCCAGGTGCGGGCGAGCGGCCGCTCGATCCTGTTCATCGGCCACAACATCCACCATGTCTTCGATATCGCCGACCGTTTCGTCGTGCTCGACCGCGGCAAGGTGGCGCTCAGCGCTGACCGTAGCGACGTCAAGTCGGCCGACGACCTCATCAATTTCATGGAAGACGTCGCGCATCCGGGCGGGCTGCCCGGACTGCAGGAAGCCGGCGAAGCGGAGCACGGAGCGCGATGAGCAAGGCCATGGAACCCGATCTGCAGAAGCCCCTTGCAAGCGCGCGCGGCGCGGCAGTCGGCAAGGAATGGAACCATCCCTCCGATCACTGGCTGCGCGGCTTCGTCCTCGACAACCGTGCATCGCTCGGCACGCTCGCCGTCTTCGTCGTCATGATGGCGGTGTTCATAATCGCCAACCCGACCGTGTTCTCCACCTGGTACCTTTACAGCTCGGTGCTGACGACGCTTCCGGTGGCGCTGTTCGTGGTGGTGCCGCTGGTCTTCGTCGTCACCTGCGGGGAGATCGACCTGTCGTTCCCGGCGACCATGGGCTTCGCCTCCTGGGTCTTCGCGCTGGTGGTGCAGGCCGGCTACGACCCGTTCCTCGGCATCGCGGCGGCGCTCGTCACCGGCACGCTGCTCGGCTTCCTAGTCGGATCGCTGGTGGTCTATGGCGGGCTGTCGTCGCTGATCGCCACGCTCGGCATGAATTTCCTGCTGCGCGGCCTGATCCAGATCATCAACGAGGGCAAGTCGATGGCGCTGACCGGCCTTGCCGACAGCTCGGCCTACAGGATTTTCTCCAGCCAGGTCTGGGGCATCCCTGTGCAGATATTCTGGGCCATCGCCTTCGTTGTGTTTTCGGCGCTGCTCTACAACCGCCATCGCTTCGGCGCGCAGGTCAAGGTGGTCGGCGACAATCCCGACAGCGCCAGGCAGATGGGCATCGACGTCAAATGGGTGCGGGTGAAAGTGTTCGTTTTCGTCGGGATCGGCGCTGCGATCGCCGGCACGTTTTCGGTGATGATCAACTTCACCTGGTGGCCGACGGCGGGCGACGGCTATCTGTTGCCGGTGCTCGCCTCGGTGTTCGTCGGCGGCACGCCGACCTGGGGCGGCATCGGCACGGTGGTTGGCGGCGCGATCGGCGCAGTCACCGTGTCCTTCATCCAGACCGGCGTGGTGGCGGCGGGCCTGAGCGGCTTCTACGTCCAGTTCTTCAACGGGCTGATCATCATCCTGTCGCTGCTCGGCCATAAGTGGAACCAGGCAAGGTACAGGTGAGGAGCTGCCCGAATTTCTGGTGCGCACAAGGGACCGATGGAGTGGACTGAGGGAAATAGCGCTCACCACTGGCGATATGATCGAAGCAGATGGGAGGCCCAGAAGGCGGATTGAGGGGATAGAAACACGTCGCAGTTTTGATAAATCTGAAATTGTGCGATAGTCCGGCCACTTCTTGATCGTGGGTTTGGGGCTGCGGAATGAAGAAATCTTCTGGATATCAGATTGTAAAGAAATTCTTTGAAGCTCAATTTGACGTGTTTGATCGCATAAATATCATACTTGAGCAGTCTCGCTATAATATTGAAAAAACCCCTGACGTAAATGAGCGAGCAGTATCGTCGGCAATGTTGAAAGACTTAATAAAATTTGAGAGTAATTTTGGAGAATTTGACGTCGAGCTTTGGAATTATGTTTATGATGTATCCGACTCTAGAGAGTTAACAAATCAAAAATCGATTCAGGGCGGGTTTTCTGATCACAAGGAATATTTTTTCAACAAAATAGAGTCTTGTGTTAATCTATTGCAAGATGTGATAACGGAAACTAGCGCTGTTGGATACGAATGGAACGAAGTTGATTCTCTATTAAATTCAGTTGAGAATCTTTTTGACGCTTGCGAAGAGCTAATAGAAATCGATCCTCGGGATTTAGATGACCCTGAGGTTGTCGAATTGTTCGGGGACATACCTCTTCAGAAGCTAGCTCCAATTGAAGTAGTTGCGTCTTCTTCCCTTATAAAGCGGAAGATTCCGAGTCTCGCTGAGGGCAGAATGGCTCGGTCTTCGGCCCAGCGCGCGCTGGTAACTTTGTCGGAAGTCATATCCGATATAAATGACGACATACAAAATTCTAACTGCGACATAAGAATCAAGAAATGCTCAAAAAGGATGCTTAGGGAGATTTCAAATAACTACGACGATTTTCATCCCATCTCATTTGGTATAAATGTCAGTATTTTCAGATCATTTAGCTCCTCGATTTCTGAGGAGTTCGGTGAAGCATCAGCAGCCTATATTTTGGCAGCGTTGGTTCAGTCAGAAGCTTTCCTGAGAAATTTCCAGAGTTGGATAGAATACTCACAGAACTCTCTGGTCGAAGGCGTCGGTGATAGTGGCGATCTTATATTCGTATTCTCTAAGATGATGGATCACGAAGTCTTCGATGCGGATGTTAAGGTCGCCGCAAAGGAACTGGAGGCAGATAAGAGAGAAACAGGGATTGCGGAGAAAAAATTTGAATACTCAATATTTCAAAGTGTATCAAACGTAATATCTACGGCCTTAAGGGAGGCTCTTCTGTACGTCGCAGGCGTTGTCGGAAAAACGGCAAGATATATAGCTGCCAGCGTTGAGAGAGCCGTTGGAGTTCTCGCGGTTTCGTGGCTTACTTATAACTACTTTTCTTTGCTACAAATCGCGGAGAAATATGAGTTTTTCAAATGGATAAAACCCGTAATCGAATTCGTGAAAAAATATTCCGCTACTCAATAGACTAAACCGGCGCGACAAACCCGTCCAGCACGCGTTTCTGGCCGGCCTTGTCGAAGTCGATGGTGAGCTTGTTGCCGTCGATGGCCGCGATGTTGCCGTTGCCGAATTTCTGGTGGAAGACGCGGTCGCCGACATTGAAGGCGGATGGCGTGTCGGCGACGGATTTGGCGACCAGCTCGCCCTCGATGGTGCGGCCTTTCACCGAGGTGCGGCCGGCGCCGTAGCCGGAGTCTGTCTCGCCATAGCCGATGCGTTCCACCTGATGGCCGGAGCGGGTGCCCCAGTTGCGGTCGGTCGCCTCGGTGCGGTTCGCCTGCGCGCGCTGCCAGCCGGGCGTGGCATAGGTGTTGGAGAAGCTGCCCTGGTCCTTGGCGCCGATATTGTCGAAGCGCGAGGCGCCGTAAGGATTCTGCCGGCCGCCGCCGCGCCCGGAAGCGAAGGCGCCGCCGCCATAGGGATTGCCGTAGCCGCCGTAGCTGTTGCCGCTGTCGGCGATATCGACATGGGTTTCGGGCAATTCGTCGACGAAGCGCGACGCGATCGTCGATTGCCAAAGGCCGTGAATCTGGCGGTTGGAGACGAACCAGATGTGCAGGTTCTTCTTGGCGCGCGTCAGGCCGACATAGGCAAGCCGGCGCTCTTCCTCGAGGCCGGAGCGTCCGCCTTCATCCAGCGCGCGCTGATGCGGGAACAGGCCTTCCTCCCAGCCGGGCAGGAAGACGGTCTCGAATTCGAGGCCCTTGGCCGAATGCAGCGTCATGATCGAGACCGCATCTTGCGACTCGCCTTGCTCGGCCTCCATCACCAGCGCGACATGCTCGAGGAAGGAACGGAGCGATTCATACTCCTCCATGGAGCGGATCAGCTCCTTGAGGTTTTCCAGCCGTCCGGGCGAATCCGCCGAACGGTCGTTCTTCCACATGTCGGTGTAGCCGCTCTCCTCTAGGATGGTCTCGGCGAGTTCGGTGTGCGGGGTGGTTTCCAGCGCCTTCTGCCAGCGCTCGAAATTGGCTGCGACCTCGCGCAGCGCCGCGCGCGGCTTCGGCTTCAGCTCGTCGCTTTCGGCGAGCGTCGCGGCGGCCTCCAGCATCGGGACGCGCATGGCGCGCGCCGTGTCATGGATCTGGCGGATGGTGGCTTCGCCCAGCCCGCGCTTCGGCACGTTGACGATGCGCTCGAAGGCGAGGTCGTCGCCGCCGTTGGCGACGACGCGGAAGAAGGCAAGTGCGTCGCGGATTTCCAAGCGCTCGTAGAAGCGCGGGCCGCCGATGACGCGGTAGTTCAAGCCCAGCGTGATGAATCGGTCTTCGAAGGCGCGCATCTGGAAGGAGGCGCGCACCAGGATCGCCATGTCGTTGAGGTTGTGCTTCTGCCGCTGATAGGCCTCGATGGCGTCGCCGATGGCGCGCGCCTCTTCCTCGGAGTCCCAGGCGGCGTGGACGTGCACCTTGTCATCCTCGGGGTCGTCGCGGTCGGTGAACAGCGTCTTGCCGAAGCGGCCCTCATTGTGGGCGATGAGATGCGAGGCCGCGCCCAGAATATGCGCGGTGGACCGGTAGTTGCGCTCCAGCCGGATGATGGTGGCGCCCGGAAAATCCTTGTCGAAGCGCAGGATGTTGTCGACCTCGGCGCCGCGCCAGCCATAAATCGACTGGTCGTCGTCGCCGACGCAGCAGATATTGACTTTGTTTTCGCTCACGGCCGCGCGCTCGCTCCGCTCGCTGGCCTCCGCGGGGGCGGCCTGACCGGCCGGCGCCCGGTCGGGCTTGCGGCCTTCGGCCGATGGCGCGCGCCCTGACTGGGGTCTTTGCGCCAACAGGCGCAGCCACATATATTGCGCGGTGTTGGTGTCCTGGTACTCGTCGACCAGTATGTATTTGAACCTGCGGTGGTACTCCTTCAGCACGTCGGGGTAGGCGCGGAAGATGCGGATCGGGTGATAGAGCAGGTCGCCGAAGTCGCAGGAATTCAGCGTCTGCAGCCGTTCCTGATAGGCCTTGTAGAGTTGGCGGCCCTTGCCGTTGCCGAAACTGCGCGCATCGCCTTCCGCGATTTCGTCGGGTCCGAGACCCTTGTTCTTCCAGTTGTCGAGCATCTGGGCAAAGGTCTTGGCTGGCCAGCGCTTGTCGTCCAGCCCTTCGGCCTGGATCAGCTGCTTGATCAACCGCACCACGTCGTCGGTGTCGAGGATGGTGAAATCCGACTTCAGCCCGGCAAGCTCGGCGTGGCGGCGAAGCAGCTTCACGCCGATCGAGTGGAAGGTGCCGAGCCACGGCATGCCCTCGACATTGCCTTCACCGATCAGGATGCCGATGCGCTGCTTCATCTCGCGCGCGGCCTTGTTGGTGAAGGTGACGGCCAGGATCTGCGAAGGGAAGGCCCTGCCGGTGGCAAGGATATGGGCGATGCGGGTGGTGAGCACCCGCGTCTTGCCGGTGCCCGCGCCGGCCAGCACCAGAACCGGGCCTTCGGTCGTCTCGACGGCGAGCCGCTGCTCCGGGTTGAGGCCCTTCAGATAATCGGGCGCGCCGGTCTGGCCGCTGCGCGCCGCCATGGCGCGCGCGGCTATGCCGGATGGAGCCGCCGCCGGCCGCGCATTCGGTTCATCGAAAAAAGGCATGTCCTCGGAAAAGCCCGACATCGCCCCCGAATGTAGTGATTCGGCAGCGAAAGACCAGAACTGTCTACGTTTTGTTCTAGTTTTTGGCGATCCGCATCCGCTCGCTGATCGCATCCGCCACGTAGCCGGCGTCCCTTTCCGCGCCGTGGATCATTGTCGAGGAGGGGGAGTGCTGGAATGGCAGGCCGCAGACATAGAGCCCAGGTTCGCCGGTAACGGACCCGCGATATTGCCCCGGCCGGCCGCTTTCATCAAAAATCGGCAGCTTGATCCAATCCAGTCCGGGCCGGAAGCCGGTGCACCAGATTACGTTCTCGACCTCGAGAGCCTCGCCGGTCTCGAGCACCGGCTTACCGTCCTTGACGGTGGCGACGCGCGCAACCCGGTTTATCTGGGCCGCGTCCATGTGTTGCGGCTTTACCCGGATCAGCGGAAGGCCATGGACGAGATGTGCTGGTCTTACCCTGCGCCCGATCGGCGTATCCACGGAAAGCAGACGGTGGAGAAGGACGCGGAAAACGAACGGTATCACCACACGGAGAGCGATGGTGCCGTTGTAGGCCACGGGAATGTGGCCTGGATGCCGGCCGGCCAGCCAGACGCGGTGCGTGCCGGCCAGGTCCATGGCAATCTCCGCACCTGAATTGCTGGCCCCGACCAGAAGTACCCCGCCCGGCCTGAGCTGCGACGGGTTTTGGTAGGCGGATGAGTGGAATTGCCGTATCGCGGGATCAAGCAGCGCGGCGAAATCCGGAAGCTTCGGCTTCTGGTAGCTCGCGGCGGCAAAGACGACATGATCGGCGGTGAAACGGCTCGCGCCGGCGGTGACGACATAACGCCCGCCGTGGCGATTAACCTCGTCAACCTTGGCGCCCGTGCGTACCGGCAAGGCGAATTTCTCGGCATAGGCTTCCAGATAATCGGCCATTTCATCCTTGGTCGGGAAGGAATGGGCCGGGGCCGGGAAACGCATGCCCGCCAGTCCGTCGAAGCGCGCCGGCGTGAAAAGGCGCAGCGAATCCCATCGCGCGCGCCAAATATCCCCGACGCGCTGGCGAGCTTCCAGGATGACGAACTTTATCCCCTTGCGGGCCAGATAGTAACCGACGGAAAGGCCGCTCTGGCCTGCGCCGACGGGGATAGGCCCCATGCGGCAAAGGAAAGATGATGGGGATTTCTCCCCATGGGGCTAGCAGTGCCTAAAGCGCGCCGCGACGAGCGGATTCGGGCGACGCTCCAAGTCTTTGTTTCGATACTTGTCGTTGCCCCAAAACGCTGCGCAATTTGGACGATATGCGTTAGAGCAGGCCGTGCTGGAAGGCGTAGGCGGTCGCTGCGGCGCGCGAGTTGACCGCGAGCTTGTCGAAGATGTTGGAAACGTGACGGTCGACGGTCTTTTCGCTGAGGCCAAGTTCGACCGCTATCGTCCTGTTTGTCTTGCCGGTGGTGATATGGGTCAGCACCTCTATCTCGCGCCGCGTCAGGCCGTGCGCCGATGGCGTGACGGGCCTGGCCAATGCGTTAAGGCGATCGAGATCAGGCGCGGCGCCGAGTTCCACAAAAACCGAACGCGCGGCGTCGAATTCGAGTCCCGCGCCATCCTCGTCCGCGAGCATACGGCAGGCCTGGCCGGCCAGCACGCGCAGCCGCGCCTCCAGATAGGGAGCGCCGGCGCGTTGCCAGATCGCGAGCGCCGCGCGGAAGTGACCGAGCGCAGCCGCGGCGTTGCCGTCGTGCATTTCGATTTCGCCTCTTGCCTGAGATGCGATCGCACCCAGTATCTCGGTCGCGAACCGGCTGGCGGTCGCTTCCAGCTCACGGCAGGCGTTGCGGGCCTCCTCGATCGCCCCGGCGGCGATTGCAATTTCGATCATCGCCGGAAGCAGGCGGGCACGGCTGAGCGGTGCTTCGGTGGTGGCGAGCACACGGCGCAGGGTCGCGGCCGCCTGCTCCGTGCGGCCTTGCATCAGGCGCAGCAAGGCCATGCCCGGCTGCGGCTCGAGTCCTAGCCGGCTGGCATTCCGGTACATCTCCTCGGCGGCGGCGAATTCGCCGCGCAGGCGGTGGATTTCGGCTTCTTGATAGGCGGCGCCCGCGATCGTGTTGTCGCGAGCCGCCTTGGCAACAGGAGAAGATGCCGCACGGCGCGACTCCGCGATCGCCTCCGGCCAATTGCCGTTCATTTCCATGATCTCTGCCCGGTGCAGCATGCAGGCACCGTTGAATTGAACCAGTTGCGGCTGCGCTCCGCACCAGGCCGACAGCGCATCCGTCCATTCGCGGGAGCGATCGAGCGCATAGACCTGGCGGCACTCGGCGATGAGATTGCAATAGACCAGCCCGGTGACTACCGGCGAGAGCTCGCCTCCGATGACGGGCAACATGGCTTCATCCAGAGAGGCGATGCCTTCCTCGACGCGCCCTTGCCGTACCAGCGCGCGACCGAGAACGCACCTGGCGAAAGCGACCAGGTCGATATCGCGACAGCGCTCGCCTATCGCAAGCGCCTGCCTTGCATGCGCAGCGGATGTTTCATCACTGCCTGCCCTGAGATCTTTCTGCGCCGCCAGCAAAGCCAGATAGCCTTGTGTCGAGCATTCGCGACCAAAGCTCTCCACAAGGCGCTGCGCCCGCTGCAGCCATGCGGTTGCGCGGCCCTGCTCGCCCAATGCCAGAAGCCGGGAGCCATGGAAGCAGGCCCAATATGCCGCTCTGTCGTCACGGCCCGCATCGCTGTGCGCTTTGACCAGGCGTTCGGCTGCGGCAACGATATCGGGATCGCGGTCAAGCATTCCAGCCGACCAGAACATGCGCTCCAGATCGTCTGTTCCCAAAGCGGTGACTTCGTCCGTGGCCCGCAGTAACTCCAGCGCATCCGCCCAAGCCCGCTTCTCATAGGCGTCGCGGGCGCGTCGGAGCATTGTGGCAACGCTGTCCATCGACAAGACATAGCACCGGCCGACGGATTTCCGGAAGACCGTCCGGCATGCGCACGCGCTCACGCACCGGCCAGCGGGATCGAAACGCCGATTGCGCAGTGGGAGGACCGGCGCCATGAATTGACACGGCGCACGGGCCAACCGAAACTGCCGCTGCAGAAGAGAATCGGAAGCATACTGGTTCCAGGTTTGTAGCGGGGATCTTTCTGCTGCGCATAACTGCGGGAGTCTTTCGTGGCCACCACCATCACCTCCCTTGTCCTCTTCCTCATCGGTCTCATTCTTGGCGGCGGCGGCATCTGGCTCATCGCGCTGGGCGGCAGTTGGTATTACCTGATCGCCGGCCTGGTCTTCCTGATCACCGCCTGGCTGCTGTTCAGGCGCAGGTCGACCTCGCTTTGGCTCTACGCGCTGTTCGTGCTCGCCACATTGTGCTGGGCGGTCTGGGAAATCGGCTTCGACTGGTGGCAGCTCGGTCCGCGCGGCGGTGTCATCGTGCTCATCGCCCTGTGGTTGCTGACGCCATGGGCAAGGCGAGGCCTGCGGGGGCCGGACGGACGCGCGCCGCTGATCCTGGCCGTGCTCGCCTCGCTCGCGGTCGCCGGTTATTCGATGACCGCCGATCCCAAGGATACCGGCGGCACGCTGGGCACCGAGAAGGTGGCGGCGGCGGCCAATCTCGGCGGCGACATGCCGGCCGGCGAGTGGCGCTTCTACGGCCGCACGCCCTTCGGCCAGCGCTATTCGCCGCTCGACCAGATCACGCCTGACAATGTCGCGAAATTGCGGCCGGCCTGGACCTATCGAACCGGCGACGTGAAAGGCCCCGACGATATCGGCGAGACGACCTACCAGGTGACGCCGCTGAAGATCGGCGACGCGCTGTTCATCTGCACGCCGCATAATTTCGCCATCGCCATCGATGCCGCGAGCGGCAAGGAGAAGTGGCGCTACGACCCGAAGATCAAGCTCGACCCCGACCGCCAGCACCAGACATGCCGCGGCGTGTCCTATTATGCCGACGCCAAGATCGCCGCCGGCCAGCCTTGCGCCGCGCGCATCTATCTGCCGACTTCCGACGCGAGGCTGATCGCGCTGGACGCCGCCAACGGGCAGGTGTGTCCGTCCTTCGCCGAGGGGGGCACGTTGAACCTGATGGCCAACATGCCCTATCCGAAGTCGGGCTATTACTATTCGACGTCGGCGCCGCTGATCGTCGCCGGAAAGATCATCGTCGGCGGCGCGGTCAACGACAATTACTCGACCGAGGAGCCGTCCGGTGTCATCCGCGCCTTCGACGTCGATACCGGCGCGCTGCTGTGGAACTGGGATTCCGGCAATCCGGATGTGACGACGCCGCTGCCCGCCGGGCAAACCTACACCCACAACTCTCCCAACATGTGGTCGACCGCGAGCGCCGACGAGAAACTCGGGCTGCTCTACGTGCCGCTCGGCAACCAGACGCCGGACCAGCTCGGCATGGGCCGCAGCGCCAATGTCGAGAAATTCTCGTCCTCGATCACCGCGCTCGACCTCAACACCGGACAATTGCGCTGGGTGCGGCAGACCGTGCATCACGATCTGTGGGACATGGACGTGCCGGCACAGCCGTCGCTGGTCGACATCACCACGGCGAACGGCGTGGTGCCGGCGCTGGTCGGGCCGACCAAGCAGGGCGATCTCTACGTGCTCGACCGGCGCACGGGCGAGCCGATCATTCCAGTTAAGGAAGTGCCCGCGCCCGGCGGCGCGATCGAGGGCGATCATGCCTCGCCGACGCAGCCGGCGTCGGACCTTTCATTCAATCCGAAGCCGCTGACCGGCGCCGACATGTGGGGTATCACCATGTTCGACCAGCTGGCGTGCCGGATCGAGTTGAAGAAGCTGCGCTATGAGGGACGCTACACGCCGCCCTCGCTGCAGGGCTCGCTGATCTATCCCGGCAATTTCGGCGTCTTCAACTGGGGCGGCGTCGCGGTCGATCCGGTGCGGCAGGTGATGTTCGGCATGCCGACCTACCTCGCCTTCACCTCGAAGCTCATTCCGCGCGCGGACGTGCCGGCGCCGGGCGACAACACCAAGGGCAGCGAGCAGGGGCTGAACCGCAACGACGGCGCGCCTTACGCGGTGGTGATGGGACCGTTCCTGTCGCCGCTCAGCATTCCCTGCCAGGCGCCGCCCTGGGGCTATGTCGCCGGCGTCGACCTCAAGACGGGAAACATCGCCTACAAGCACCGCAACGGCACCGTCTACGACATGACGCCGCTGCCTTTGCCGCTGAAGGTCGGCGTGCCGGGCATAGGCGGACCGATGATCACGGCGGGCGGCGTCGCTTTCCTGGGCGCCGCGGTCGACGATTATCTGCGCGCCTATGATCTCACCACCGGCAGGCAGCTCTGGCAGGCGAGGCTGCCGGCCGGCGGCCAGTCGACGCCGATGACCTATACGGTGGCCGATGGCCGCCAGTTCGTCGTCATCGTCGCCGGCGGTCACGGCTCGGTCGGCACCAAACCGGGCGATTACGTGATGGCCTATACGCTGCCGAAATAGGTGCGGGTGAGGCCGGTCTGCTACGAAAGCAAGAAGCCCGCCAGCAGGACGGTCAGGAGAAGCGACACGGGTACGGCGAGAAGCCAACGAGCCTCCAGGACACTGTTCCGATAGTCTTCCATTTTCTCGCTCCAACCTTTTAAGACGGCTCCAGCGCGTAACCCGCCAGCGCTGGAGCCTCTGCTCGTGCTCAACCGCCGTCGCGGGAGCTTCCGGCAGTCGGTCAACGGAGGGTCGGTTGGTTCGTTCCTGGCGCAAGTCCCCAGTCCGCTATCGGTTCCGACTGAAGTCGCACATCACAAGCATTGGTCCCAAGGACGAAACATATAGCCCGCTATCTCATTGTGTCCCCGACTGGCGGCCATGAGTCCCTTCATCGCCAGTTTATGGATGCCCGTCACCCCAGCAGGATGGCGGGCATCCGTTGAGGGAGCAAGAGGTGGACGGTGTCGATTTCCAATGAGTTGCGAGACGTGAGATCCGTTACGAGTGCCCTAGCCGCCACTCGCCGATCATCAAAACCGGTTCATGGGTCAAGGCGGTAAGCATCTTCAGCTGCGATGATTGCAAGACCAAATTGACGTCTGGCACACATACTAACGGAGGCAAACCATGATCGAAACTTCCAGATCCCTGGAAGCCAAGGTGGCGGGTCTGCATGAGAGGATGCAGACGGCCAACGTCAGCGTGGATGATATGGTCGCATTTCAGAAGGTCGCCCACATTTTGGACAATGGTCGCGGCGGCATCGACGTCGATGACCTGATCGCACTGTCCTTTGTCACGTCGGATGAGTGCTCAGGAAAATGCTAAATGGGACCGGAGGCGTCAGCGATAATGGTTTTGCTTTCGTGCAGTCCGGAGTGGGCTTGTCGGCCGCTCGAAATCGCGCCTCAAATCTACTCGGTCGATAAATGCAGAGCGGCCTTGGCGGATCGTTTGGCTAAGTCCCCTGTCGGCGAAATTATTGGCCAGTGCAGGGAGGTTGACGCTACGTTCACCGATTCGCTGCCGCCTGGATATTCCGCCCTAACAATCACCCGAGGCACAGAAACTACGAACTATCTTGTTCCCCATGAGGCGGACTAAGCGGCTTCGCCGGTGGGACGCCTTCGGTCGTCAGAAAGCGGATCGGCCCCGCCGTCGAATGGCCGAGCCGCTCAAGACCTGTTCGGAACGCTTCAAAGCCCGAGATGGCCCCTCAGGCTCGGCACCTGGTCCAGCACCTGGTTGGTCAGGTCCGGGCCGGCGGCGGCTTCGGCCTGCTTGATCAAGGTTTCGCCGGCCTGCCGGATCTGCGCCATGTCGAGGCCGGATGCCTTGAGCACGGCGACGCCGCTGATCAGCGCACCGGCTTTTTCGCCGAGCACGCCGCCAAGCGCGCCCTGCAGCGACGACAGAAGTCCGCCGCCCGAATTGGCCGTCGCGCCGGCGGCCATCACGTCGTATCTCTGCGCCAGCGCACCGGCGCCGGGGATCTGGTCGAAGAAGGACGAAACGCTGGTGCCGTCCGCTTCGTGCTCCAGCACGGAAAAGATGGTGCCGACAACCTTCTCGGTGGTCGGCTCGTCGAGGCCGGCCTTCGAGGAAACGGTGTTGATGATGTCCTGGGCGTTCATGGCATTCCCCTTTTCGTCATTCGTATCGGCGAGGCGGCTCGGCCAACTTCGTGTCCTAATGTGACAGCACCATCAAGACTTTCAGAAATGACCAAAATGTGATGAATCAAGCTGCTTGCCGGCGCAGCGGCTCTACTAAGATCCCCCCAAGGGATCATCACCCGGGCGTGACTGGACCGTGCAATTCTCGACCCTATGTTGCGGATCACCCGCCAATCGTCGAGGACAGCCATGACCGAACCCGTTGCCAAGCCCGTCATCACTCAGCCTGTCATCAGTCAGGCGATGATCGATGCCTATGACGAATACACGCATCTGACGCTCGACCGCCGCCGCTTCATGGAGCAGTTGACCAAGCTGGCGGGCTCGGGCGCCGCGGCGGCTGCGATCGCGCCGATGCTGGCGGCCAATTCCGCCCAGGCCGCGATCGTCGCCGAGGACGACAGCCGCGTTAAGGGCGGGGACGTCACCTATCCCGGCTCAAGCGGCGAGATGAAAGCCTATCTGGTCAAGCCGGCGGATCAGTCGGGCAAGCTCGGCACCGTCATCGTCATCCACGAGAACAGGGGTCTCAACGCACATATCCGCGACGTCGCCCGGCGCGTGGCGCTGGAAGGGTTCGTCGCGCTGGCGCCGGATTTTCTGTCGCCGCTCGGCGGTACGCCGTCCGACGAGGACAAGGCGCGCGACATGTTCACCAAGCTCGACGCTGCCCAGGTCGCGGCCGACGGCGTGGCGACGATCGCCTACCTCAAGGGCCTCAAGGACGGCAACGGCAAGGTCGGGGCGGTCGGCTTCTGCTGGGGCGGCGGCGCGGTCAACCAACTTGCCGTCCATGCGCCGGACCTCAGCGCCGGCGTCGCCTATTACGGCATGCAGCCCAAGGCCGAGGACGCCGCGAAGATCAAGGCGCCCCTGCTTCTGCATTATGCCGGGCTGGACAACAGGACCAATGCCGGCATCGACGCCTACAAGAAGGCGCTCGACGCCGCGCATGTCGAATACACCGTCTATGTCTATGACGGCGCCAATCACGCCTTCAACAACGACACCTCGGCCGCGCGCTACGACAAGAAGGCCGCCGATCTCGCCTGGGGGAGGACGATCGCTTTCCTGAAGGAGAAGCTGGCCTAGCCGAGCGGTCCAGAGCAATTTCCAGGAAGAGTGACAAACGGCAACCTTTCAAAATCCCTGTGTCGGGGAACCAGGGCGTTTCACTGTCTCACGGAAACGGCGCCAGGGATTGGTTGAAGCCGCCCAACCTCGTCATTCTATGGTCTGCGCCGCGTCGCTTCGCTCCTGCTCCGCCCTAGAATGACGATCGTGATGGGCGTTTCGGCCAATCTCCGAGGCATGTCGCCTGCCGACAACGCAAACAGAGCCGACCGGTCAAAATCCCTGCGCAGTGCCACTAGGCGTTTGCCGCCGGCTTGTGGAAGGCGACGCCGGCGATGACCAGCGCAATGCCGATGCAGTCGGTGACGCTGGGCACCTGGCGCAGCACGACGACGCCGATCAGCGTTGCCGTGAGCGGCAGGAGCGAGAGCATCAATGCGAAGCTCGCGCGCGGCAACCGCGCCATGGCGAACTGGTCGCAGATGTAGGGGATGACCGAGGAGCAGACGCCGACGCCGATCGCGGCGACGAGGAGTTGCGGCGACGAGAAGGCAGGCAGCGCCTCGCGAAAGCCGATGGGCAACACGATGAGGAAAGCGACTGCCATGGCGGTGCCGAGGCCGGCGATGCCGATGCCTGCCTGGGCGACGCGGTGACCGATCACGATGTAGCCGACGAAGAGGGCACCATTCAAAAAGGCCCAGAACAAGCCGACCGGATCGCTGGACCATTTCACGTCGATGAGCAGCAAGGTGCCGACAACGGCAACGGCGAGCGCAGCAAAGTTGCGCGGGCTGCGCAGGCCGACCAGCGCGACCGCGATCGTGCCGACGAATTCGATCGCCGCCACCAGCGAGATCGGCAGGCGGTCGAGCGCCAGATAGAACGAGCAGTTCATCACCGCCAGGCAGATGCCGAAGGCCAGCAGCAGCAGCCGCTGAGCGCGGTCCGCGCGGGCGAAGACGCGCCAGGGCCTTGTCAGCGGGGCGAAGATGACAGTGGCGGTGGCGATGCGCAGCCAAGCCATGCCGAGGACGCCGACCTGAGCGAAAAGCAGCACCGCGAAGGCCGGGCCTAGATAATGGAACACGGCGCTGACGCAGAACCAGACATGCGGCGGCAACGCGTTGGCCATTCCAGCAAGTGTGGTGGGGCCGGCGAGGGCGGGGCGTGTATCGATATCACCGCTGGCCTGCTTTGCAGCCGGAATTTGCGTTTGAACTTTCATAAGAGCATTATCGCAGGCAAAATTCACGGAATACATGCGCAATGAACGGCTAGGTGCGTGGTTTCGCTTTCTGATGGAAGAGATTTGATTTGAAAAACCTTCGAAGTGAAAATGTCGACCTCGACGCGATCGATCTGAAGGTCCTGCGTCTGTTGGAAAAGGACGCGCGCATCAGCATGGCGGAATTGGCGCGCGCGGTCGGGCTGTCGGCGCCGAGCGTGGCGGAGCGCATCCGCAAGCTGCAGGAGAACGGCGTGATCGAGGCCTATACGGTCAGGATCAATCCGGCCGCTCTCGGCATGAAGCTGTCGGCATGGCTGAGAATAAGGCCCGTGCCGGGACAACTTTCGGTGGTGGCGGACATCATCCGCGAGCTGCCGGAAATCGCGCAATGCGACCGGGTCACTGGCGAGGACTGCTTCATCGCGCTCGCCCATGTCGGCTCTGTAAGCGAGCTCGAGCGGGTGATCGACCGGATCATCCCCTATGCGATGACCAACACCGCCATCATACAGTCGTCACCGGTCGAGCCGCGCTCGCCGCTGGGCGGGTTCAAGCCGCTATGACTGGGCAGCTATGACTGGGCAGCGATGATGAGGCAGCGACGATGGATCAAGCGTGGCCGCGTTTCATGCGCGCCTGCTTCAGAATCGCGCGCCAGCGGATCATGTCGAACGGGATAGGTTCGTTGTTGTTGGCGATGTGGAAGATCTCGTTGTTGACGTTCTTCAGCGATCGCCAGAAATCATAGTCGGTGATGCGTGGATCGGCCGCCAACCGTTCCACTTCGACCTTGATGTCGGTTTTCATGCACTGTCCTCGCACCGCATTCCGCCAGCCGCCCGCGCGTAAACCCGGTAGGGCGGTTTTCGAACGCACCGGTGAGTCGTTCAACGGACTCAACCGACTTGTTCACGTTAAAACCTTGGTAAGGTTAACGCGGGCGCGCGGGTTTTCAAGCGCCCTTGCGCTTGATGCCGATCGAGCGGCCGGCGCGCTCGGGCATCGGCAGCGCCGCATGGGCGGCGCGCACGGCCTCCAACTTGGCCATCACGTCGGCGGGGAAGGGGGCGACCTTCGGTCCTTCCATGTCGACATGCAGCGACAGCGTTTCGGACGTGGCGGCAAGCCAGCCGTCGACATGGCGGATTTCCTGATAGGTTCTCAACCGCTTGTCGTCATGATCGATGAGCTGGAACGATACCTTGACCGTGTCGTGGAGATGCAACTCGCGTACGTAGCAGATATGGACTTCCGCGGTGTAGACGCTGAGGCGGCGCTCCTTGGTATAGCTCGAGTCCACTCCCATCATTGCGAACGCTTCGTCGGTGCCGCGATCGAACAGCACGTTGTAAAAGGCCATGTTGAGATGGCCGTTATAGTCGATCCAGTCCTTCTCGATCGCCAATGGGCGGGAAATGATGGGCGCGGGGATCGTCATATGGTTTCCTTGATCGTCGCTGGACAGAGCGTGGTTGGTGAGGTTCTGTTCATGTGGCGCAATTCCGGACGGAAAACCGCTTCACACTTTTCCCGGAATTGCTTTAGGCATCATCCATAGCTGCATAACAAGGGTGGCCGCTGGTCCATTCGCGGAGGAATTCATGGCTTTGAGCGACCTCAACCCCGTCGAACGCAACGAGGAAGGCATCGCCGCGGTGCTCGGCATCCTCAAGCAGCGCTTCGGCGAGCGCTTCCAGACCGGCGAGGCGATTCGCGGCCAGCACGCGCACACCACCACCTATATCCCGACCCAGGCGCCCGACGGCGTCGCTTTCGTCGAGACAGCCGCGGACGTGCAGGAGATCGTACGCGCCTGCGCCGCCCACCGCGTGCCGGTCATCGCCTTCGGCGTCGGCTCCTCGCTCGAGGGCCACACCAACGCGCCGGGCGGCGGCATTTCCATCGACACCTCGCGCATGAACCGGATCCTGGCCGTCAATCCGCAGGATCTCGACTGCAGCGTCGAGCCCGGGGTGACGCGCGAGGACCTCAACAGGCACCTGCGCGACACCGGCCTGTTCTTCCCGATCGATCCCGGCGCCAACGCGTCGCTGGGCGGCATGGCGGCAACGAGGGCTTCCGGCACCAATGCGGTGCGCTACGGCACCATGCGCGAAAACGTGCTGTCGCTGACCGCCGTCATGGCCGACGGCGAGACGGTGGCGACCGGCAAGCGGGCGAAGAAGAGCTCGGCCGGCTACGACCTGACGCGGCTTTTGGTCGGCTCGGAAGGCACGCTCGGCGTCATCACCTCGCTGACGCTGAGACTGCAGGGCATTCCGCAGGCGATCTCAGGCGGCGTCTGCCCGTTTCCCAGCCTGGAGGCCGCCTGCAACACGGTGATAGCCACGATCCAGATGGGCATCCCGGTGGCGCGGATCGAACTGGTCAACGCGCTGCAGATGCGGGCGATGAAGAACTATTCGAAGCTCGACTATCCGGAGAGCCCGTGCCTGTTCGTCGAGTTCCATGGCAGCGACGCCGGCGTTGCCGAACAGGCCGAGACGTTCGGGATGATCGCCGAGGAGAATGGCGGGGGGCCGTTCCTGTGGACCAGCGTCGCGGAGGAGCGGACAAAACTCTGGAAGGCGCGGCACGACGCCTACTGGTCGTCGCTGACGCTGCGCCCCGGCGCCAAGGGGCTGTCGACCGACGTCTGCGTGCCGATCTCGCGGCTTGCCGAATGCGTCACGGAAACCGAGGCCGACATTGCCGAGATGGGGCTTGTCGCGCCGATCGTCGGCCATGCCGGCGACGGCAATTTCCATGTACTGGTGCTGATGGATGTCGACAATCCTGAAGAGATCGCGCTCGCCGAGAAATTCGTCGCCCGGCTCAACATGCGCGCGATCGCCATGGAAGGCACCTGCACCGGCGAGCACGGCATCGGCCAGGGCAAGGTCGGCTTCCTGCGCCACGAACTCGGCCATGGCGTCGATGTCATGCGCACGATAAAGCAGGCGCTCGATCCGCTCAACATCATGAATCCGGGCAAGATCTTGCCGGCGGCGGGGTAACCTGCCGATCTGAGGCTATTCCCTCGCGCCCTCGACCAGCTTCTGCAGCATGGGCCGCGTCGGCGCGAAGAAGGTCGTGCCGGTATGCGGCGTCGAGAAGTCGAGCAGCCGGTCGTAAGCGCCTGGCGGTTCGCCGACATACATGCGCTGCAGCATTTTTTCGATCACCCACAGATAGCGCGTGTAACCGATGAAATAGGTTCCGAACTCGTTCTGCCCCGGACGGCCGAACGGCATGTTGTCGCGCAGGATGTCGTATTCGTTGCCGGCGTCGTCCTCGATCGTGGCCAGCGACTTGTGCGACTTGCGTGGCTTGTCGTCGTCATCGATCTCGATGTTGTCGATCTTGGTGCGGCCGATGATTTCTTCCTGGACATGCGTCGGCGTTTTGCCCCAGGCGGCTATGTCGTGCAGGTACTTCTGCACGACGACATAGCTGCCGCCGGCAAAGTCGCCGTCCTCGTCGCCGACCAAGGCGGAGGCGGGCAGGTCGAGGCCGGTCGGATTGGCGGTGCCGTCGACAAAGCCGAGAAGATCGCGCGCGTCGAAATAGCGAAAGCCGGACACCTCGTCGGCAACGATCACGCTGGCACCAAGACTGTTCAGCAGGATGCGCTCGAACTCGAAGCACATGTCGGGCCGCTCGGCGCGGATATGGAAGAGCAGATCGCCGGGGGTCGAGGGCGCCGAATGGGCCGAGCCCTCGATCGGCGCGAAGGGTTTCAGCTCGCGCGGCCGCCGGTTGGGCGACAGGCGGTTCCAGAGCCCGGCGCCGATGCCGGCGATGCAGGACAGCCGGCCCGACAGGTCGCGGAAGCCGACATTCTTGACGAGGTCGTCGAGTTCGCCCAGCACTGAAGCGACGGCCGAAAGCGCCGCCTTGTCGCCGCCGACCGTGACGACCAGGAAAATCGCGGCTTGCGACAGCGGCGCGTCGACGCTCTGCGCGTCGATCGGCACTCTATCCCAGTTCTTGCCTGACATCGGGGACGCTCCATGTTGGGTTCAGATTCATGGCGGCCAAGGACGCGGCCGGAAGGGCAGGGATTTGCAAAAGAGATATCGCGACCGCGAGCGGTCACGCAACTGGAGACGTTGGCGGCTGTCGCACGCTGAATTGCCTCTTTATCGACACGCGGATGCGGGTAGAGTGCGGCTGACTTTCAACCCGGGAAACAGATGCTCGCCCGCCTGTTCGTGATCTTCGGTGGCCTGTTCGTGCTGGTGCTGTGCGCGGCGCTGGTGGTGCCGTATTTCATCGACTGGACGGGTTACCGGGGCGATTTCGAGCGCGAGGCGAGCGCCATTCTCGGCCGCAAGGTGACGGTGAAGGGCGACGCGACGGCACGGCTGTTGCCGTTTCCGTCGGTGACCTTCTCCAATGTCGAGGTCGCGGGGGGGCCGGAAGGCCAGCCGGCGATGACGGTCGAGACCTTCTCCATGGATGCCGAGCTCGCGCCATTCCTGCGCGGCGAGGTGCTGATCTTCGACATGCGGCTGGTGCATCCGAAAGCCACCATCAATGTCGCCGGCGACGGCACCGTCGACTGGACGCTCCGGCCCTCGACGCCCTTCGACCCAGGCCAGATCGCGATCGAGAAGCTGTCGGTAACCGAAGGGCAGATCGAATTGCGCCACGCCGCCGGCGGACGCAGCCATCTGATCTCGGAGATCAACTCGACCATTTCGGCCAAGGCGCTCACCGGCCCATGGCGCATGGACGGAACGCTGCGCTTCGACGGCCTGCGCGCCGACGTCTCGGCTTCGACCGGCAAGGTGGAGCCGGACGGCCAGATGCGGCTCAGGTTGAAAGCGGATCCCGATGCCTATCCGCTGATCATCGAAACCGACGGCAATGCCGGCATCGTCAAGGGCGCCGCGGTCTATTCCGGCCAGTTCAAGATTTCGGGTGACGACAGGAATTCGGCCGAGCTGCGCGGCAACGAGGGCCAGCCGGTCAAGATCAGCACCAGCAAGCCCGACCCAGGCTTCCGGCTGAACGGCAAGTTCGCGCTCGACCACCAGAAGCTTAATTTCGACGAGTTCCGCTTCGAGACCGGCCCGCTCGACAATCCCTATACCGCCGACGGCAAGGCATCGGTCGATCTCGGCCTGAAGCCGCATTTCTCGGTCGAGGCCAGCGGCGCGCAGGTGCAGTTCGACGAGGCCGTCGGCGGCGGGACCGCTGGCGCCGGCTTCACGCTCGACCAGCGCATCGCGGCATTCGAGCGGACGCTGCAGCACATGCCGAAGCCGACCATACCGGGCACGGTCGAGGTCAGGCTGCCGGCGGTGGTGGCGGGCGACACGACGGTGCGCGACGTGCGGCTGTCGGCCGAGCCGGTCGAAGGGGGCTGGTCGGTCAAGTCGCTCGCCGCGACGCTGCCGGGCCGCACGACGCTCGAAGCCGACGGCATGTTGAGCGTGGAAGACCACTTCGGCTTCACCGGCTCGTTGCTGCTCGCCGTCGGGCAGCCGTCCGGCTTTGCCGCCTGGCTATCGAAGGATGTCGACGAGGCGATCCGCCGGCTGCCCGCGGCAGGCTTCAAGGCCAAGGTCGATCTCAGCGAGAGCCGGCAGTCCTTCAGCGATCTCGAGCTCATCCTCGGCAAGGCGAAGTTTGCGGGCAGCATCGATTCCAGCCAGCAGGATGGCGCCAGGCCGTCGGTGCTGATGCGGCTGACGGGCGGCGAGATGGACCTGGACGGGCTCGCCGCCTTCGCCTCGATCTTCATCAGCGACAAGGGCGCCAACCGGTTTTCGGATCGCGATCTCGATTTCCAGATCAAGGCGGGTCCAGTCAGCGCTGCCGGGCTCAGCGCCGACACCGTCGACACGGCGCTGCGGCTGCGCGAGGGCCTGCTCGAGATCGATCGGCTGTCGATCGGCGGCCTGGCCGGCGCCTCGATCAGCGCCACGGGCCGGGTCAAGGATTTCCCGCAGAGCCCGACCGGCAAGCTCAACGCTTCCGTGGTGGCGGTGGACCTCAAGCCGCTGATCGATGTCGCCGCACAGCACTATCCCGACAATGGCGTGCTCAAAGGCCTGGCCAGCCGCGCGGCGGCCTATCCCGAACTGTTCCAGGACGCGCGCATCGATCTCTTGACCAGTGCCGCCGACAATGGCGACGGCACCACGGGCTTGGCGCTCTCGGCCCAGGGCAAGGCCGGCGGCTCGGCCTTCTCGGCGTCGCTTTCCGGCAAGGGGACCGTGGACAAGCTCTCCGAGGCGCCGGTGTCGATCACCTTCAACGCCCGCAACGACAATGCCACCACGCTGCTTGCGCTTTACGGCCTGCCTGCGCTGCCGCTCGGCTTGCTCGGCCACGCCAACACCGACGTCTCGGCGAAGGGCTCGGTTGCTGGCGGTCTCGCGACCAGCTTCAACCTGACGGCCGATGATTTCAGGGCAGGCTTCGACGGAACAGTCGCCTCGACGGCGCAAGGCCCGACCGCCAAGGGCAAGGTCAGTCTCGATGCCGCCGATATCGAGCCGTGGCTGATGACGACGGGTGTAGGCCTGCCCGGCATGGGAACCGGGACGGCAACGTCGCTGGCGGCCGATGCCGATTTCGGCAATGGGCTCCTGGTGCTGAGCGGTCTTACCGGTTCGATCAACAAGGCGGCGGTTTCCGGCGACGTCAACATCGACGACGCCAAGGATGGGCTGCCGCATCTTGCCGGGGCGCTGGTGCTCGACGAGCTCGACCTTGATCCGCTGGCGGTCTCGCTGTTCGGGGACCAGTCTTTCGCCCCCGCCAAGGGCGGCTGGCCGACGACGCCGTTCAGCCAGAAGTCGACGCTGCCGTTCAACGCAGATCTCGATCTCAACACATCGGCGCTCGCCGTCGGGCCCTTCGCCACGGCGCATGACGCTTCATTCTCGCTGAAGCTCGATCGCGAAGGCATCCACGTCTCCGACCTCAAGGCGAAGCTCTACGGCGGCGACCTGACCGGCCTGTTCGACCTGAAGAACACGGAGGGCACCGGCCTGTTCTCCGGCCAGATGAGGCTGGCCGGCAGCGATCTTTCCGCGGTTCTGCCCGGCGCCGGTATCGGCGGCAGCGGCGATCTTTCGACGGCGCTGTCGACCAGCGGCAAATCCGTCGACGCCATGATTGCAGCCCTGTCCGGATCCGGCACAGCGGCGCTGAAGGGATTGAAAGTGGACGGCATCAATCCGGGCGGCTTTGCCGCCATGATCGCCAAGGCCGACGCGATCGGACGCGACATCGACACGGCCAAAACCGCGGAGTTCGCGCCCCAGATCGCCGGGGAGGGCAGCTTCGCCGCCGGCGATACCGATGTGGCCTTCACCGTCGCCAACGGCACGTTGCGGGTGCCGCCAATCAGCCTCGACAATCCCGGCGCGACCTTGTCCGCCGACGTGACGGCCGATCTCAACACGAGCACCGTCACGGCAAAAGGGGCGCTGACCTACCACGCTGGCGACGAGGCGCTGGTCGGTTCCGAACCGGCCGTCAATTTCAGCCTGGCCGGTCCGCTTGGGGCGACCGCGCCCCAGTTCGACAGCGGCCCGCTGGCGCAGTTCCTGACGCAGCGCGCGCTGGAGAAGGAACAGCAGCGGGTCGAGGCAATGCAGGCGGCGCTCTTGGAGAAGCAGCGGCTGCGGCGCGAAGTGCGCTATTACGCCTCGCTGCAGACGGAGCGCGACAACGCGGCCGAAGAGTTGCGCCGGCAAGAGGAAGAGGCGCGGCAGAAGGCCGAGGCGGAAGCCAGGGCGAAAGCCGAAGCGGAAGCGCAGGCACAGGCTGAAGCGCAGGCAAAGGCTGAAGCTGAAGCAAAAGCCAAGGCCGACGAAGAGGCCAGGGTGAAGGCGGAAGCCGACGCCAAGGCGCAGGCCGAAGCGGACGCCAAGGCCAAGGCCGATGCACAGGCGAAGGCCGAGGCCGAGCAGCGGGCCGCGGACGAGGCGGCCAAGGCACAGGCCGATCGCAAGAAGGCCGAGCAAGCGAAGCTGGAAGCAGCACGCAAGGCGGCCGCGCAAACGCCAAAGGCCGAGGGGGCGCTGCCCGGCGTCAATGATGGTTCGACTTCAGCGCCGGCGAAGCCGAAGGCCAACCCGTTCACGATCGACAATCTGCTGAAGTCGCTCGACGGCGGTTGAGCTTCGCGTCGCACACGTAGCGAATTAGCCACCGCGCCTAGGACTGTTCCTGGCGCGAGAGCAGGCGCCGCAGCATCGGCTCGATGCGCGAAAGCTCGTCGAGATGCGCGGCCGACAAGTCGGCCAGGCGATCGTCGGCCAAAGGGGTGAGCTGCAGCAAGACGCGGCGGTGATCGCTCTTGTCCTGATCGCGTATCACCAGGCCTGCCTCGGCAAGGCGGTTCACCAGTTCCACCGCGCTGTGGTGGCGGATGCGTAGCCGCTCGGCAAGCTCGCCCACCGTCACCGGTCCGCCGCCGGGAAATCCCTTGATCGCCAGCAGCGCCTGGTGCTGGCGCGGCGTGAGGCCCGCCTCGTTGGCCTGGACCTGGCTGAATTCGAGAAAGCGGCGGATCAGATAACGAAACTGCGACAGCCGCTGGTAGTCGGCCTGGCTGATGGCGGGGCGTGGTTTCGGCGGCGTCATTTCCCGACTTATGGTCTTTTCCCGCAAAAGCTCAACTGGCCGTCGCGATCCCTGTCCAAAATGACGCGGTGCAGCGATTGAAAACAGCCTTGCAGATTTATATCGTATTACGATATTACGCCGCCTGAAACCGGACGGCCTTCGCGCCGCCAGAAAGTTCAGGCCCCAGAATGAAACCTGCTCACGCCGGCAACGGCAATCTCCGGGACTTCACGACCGATCCGCGTGTTCTGCTGATCGCGGCCATCGCCGTCGTGGTGGCGACCGCTGGGCTCTTCGCCGGCATCGTACTCCTGCAGCTCATCCGTCTTGCCACCAACATCGCCTATTTCGGCCAGTTCTCGCTGGCCGAACTCAAGCTCGAGGACTCGCCGCTGGGCTATGCCGCCGTGATCGTCCCGGTGATCGGCGCGCTGATCATCGGCCTGATGGCACGCTTCGGCAGCGAGAAGATCCGCGGCCACGGCATTCCCGAGGCCATCGAGGCGATCCTGCTCGGGCGCTCGCGGCTCGACGCCAAGGTCGCGGTGCTGAAGCCGCTGTCTTCGGCGATCTCGATCGGCTCGGGCGGACCGTTCGGCGCCGAAGGCCCGATCATCATGACCGGCGGCGCCATCGGCTCGCTGATCGCGCAGATGCTGCCGGTCAGCGACAATGAGCGCAAGACGCTGCTGGTGGCGGGCGCCGCGGCCGGCATGACGACCGTGTTCGGCACGCCGATCGCCGCCATCATGCTCGCCGTCGAATTGCTCCTGTTCGAGTGGACGCCGCGCAGCTTCATCCCTGTCGCCGTCGCGGCAATCGTCGCGGAAGTCGAACGCAGCTTGCTGCACCTGCCGGGTCCGATCTTTCCGTTCTCGGGCAGCATGGATTCATCGATTGCAGGATTGGGCGGCTGGGTGCTGGTGGGCATTGCCGCCGGGCTGCTTTCGGGCCTGCTGACGCAACTGGTCTATGCCTGCGAGGACGCCTTCCTGAAGCTGCCGATACACTGGATGTGGTGGCCGATGATCGGCGGCCTGGTGGTCGGCATCGGCGGCCTGATCGAACCGCACGCGCTTGGCGTCGGCTACGACAACATCGCCAATATGCTCGACGGCCGCACCGTCGCGACCGCCGCGCTGCTGCTTCTGGTGGTGAAGGCCGTTATCTGGTCGGTTGCGCTGGGGTCCGGGACCTCGGGCGGCGTGCTGGCGCCGCTGCTCATCATGGGCGGAGCGATGGGTGCGGTGCTCTCGGGCATCCTGCCCGAGGCAAGCCCCGGCTTCTGGCCGCTGCTGGCGATGGCCGCGACCATGGGCGGCACGATGCGCGCGCCGCTGACCGCGACTTTCTTCGCTACCGAGCTCACCGGCAACACGCATGTCCTGGTGCCGCTGATCGCGGCCTGCGCCACCGCCCACGCGGTCACCGTGCTGTTGATGAAGCGCTCGATCCTGACCGAAAAAGTGGCGCGCCGCGGGCATCACCTCGTGCGCGAATACCGCGTCGACCCTTTCGCTTTGACAAGGGTCAAGGAAGTGATGACGACCAAGGTCGAGAGCGTGCCGGCGACGATGACGCTGCACGGCGCGGCAACGTTCCTGACCGCGCCGGACACGCGGCACCCGAGCTTCCCGGTGGTCAACGGGGAGGGGCATGTGCTCGGCGTCATCGATCCGCCCGCGATCCTGCGCTGGCGGCGCGCCGGCAAGCATCGCAGTACGACGCTCGGCGAATTGCTCGCCGGCAGCAAGATCACGCTGGCTTATCCCGACGAATATCTGGAGGCGCTTTCCGACAAGCTTCTGCTCGCCAACGTCTCGCATCTGCCGGTCGTCTTACGCGACGATGAACGGCTTGTCGGCTATATCGGCTGGAAAGACATGATGCGGGTAAGGTCGAAAAAGCAGGCGGAGGAGCGCGACCGGTCGGCCCTGCTCAGCTTCGGCGCAAGGCGCAAGACGCAACAAAGTGTCCGTGACGAGGCAGTCTAGGTCGCGGCGCCGCCGCGTTTCGCCCAAGCCAGCACATAGAGCCTCAGCGCCGACGACAGGTTGGCGTCGCGGGTGCGTGTCTCGTCGATCTCGGCGACCAACGCCGCGAGCGACAGCGAACGCTGCGCGGCGATGGCGATAAGGTCGTCATAGAAGGGCTGTTCGAGCGAAAAGCTGGTGCGGTGACCGCGGATCGTTACCGAACGTTTTTCGACCGCGGCCATTGCAGGTACTCAGCGCTCGCCGGGGTCGTCGGGTTTTTCCCGGCGATGGCCGGCCAGGAATTTCCCGGCCTTTTCCGATGCCAGCCGGTGACGCTCGCGCTCCGTCTTCGAGCGGCCGTGCAGCGCCCGGTTCTCGCCGGCCTGACGTTCTTTCTCGATGCGCGCTTTCTGCTTGCGGGCCTGGCGGAGATTGACGACCTCGCCCATGGCGCTGGCTACTTCTTGCGGAACGCGTCGAGCGAAACGACGTCAGCGCCCTTGCCGCCGGTCTCGGCGACCGCCGGCTTCTTCTCGGCCTCGGCGGCCTTCTTTTTGGATTCCGGCTTCTTCTCGGGGACGACGGCGACCGGCTCGGGCGCCGGAGCGGCGGCCTCGTCTTCGGCGCTCTCCGTCTTGACGTCGAATTCGAGCTCGAAATTGACCGACGGATCATAGAAGCCGCGCACGGCGGAGAAAGGGATTTCGAGCTTTTCCGGCACGTCGGAGAAGGAAAGTCCGACCTCGAAGCCGGCATCCGTCACCTTCAGGTCCCAATATTGGAACTGGATGACGATGGTCATCTGCTCCGGATAGCGCTCGCGCAGCCTGGACGAGATGCGCACGCCCGGCGCGCCGGTCAGGAAGGTGATGAAGAAATGATGATTGCCCGGAAGGCCCGTGCGCGCGACTTCGGCCAGGACCTTGCGCATGACGCCGCGCAGAGCCTCCTGGGCCAGAATGTCGTAGCGGATGTGGTCGTCGGCCATCTGATGGTCGGGTTCCGTTGAATCGTCCGCATAGCTGTAATCAAGCTTGAGCGCGGCGTAAACCGCATATAGGCGCAAAGCCGTGAGGCCAAGAGGGGCGTCGGCGATTTGATCGCTCAGGCGTGAACGAGCGCCGCCTGTTTGCCGGCCGGCAATTTCTTCCTGGCGAAGGCGCCGAGAAAGGTCCGCACACCGTTGGCGGCGGAGCGCAGCACCTCTTCCTCGGTTGGTAAGCCGCCCAGCATGAAAGTGATCTGAAGCTCGGCGTTGACGAGGGCGAGGAACTGACGCGCCGCGACGTCGGGGTCGCCGATCGACAGGTGACCGGCGAAGGCAAGCCGGGCGAAGCGCGCGGCAAGCGCCGACCAGGTGCGGCCCGGGCCTTGTTCGCGCCATTCGGCAAACAATTCCGGATAGCGCTCGCCTTCGGCCTGGATCAGCTTGCGCAGGAAACGGCCGTCGCGGTTGCAGATGCAGTTGCGGTTCATGCGCACCGCAAAGGCGACCAGGTCGGCTTCCAGGTCCGTAGGCTGGTCGGGAAAGGTGGCGATGGTGGCGAAGATGCCGGCATTGCAGCGCTCCGTCAGGTCGCGCACGACGGCGACGAAGAGCTTTTCCTTATCGCCGTGATGGTTGTAGACAGTCTGGCGTGAAACGCCGGCCTCGGCCGCGATTAGGTCGATATTGGCACCGGCATAGCCTTCCCGACAAAAAACCGAAGCAGCAGCCTCCACCACCGACACCCGCTTGGCCTCATGGCTGCGTGGCGGGAAAGTGTCAGGAGAAATGCCGTGCTTCATGAAAATCTATATAGCGGTGATTGACGAATTGGACAAGCCTGTCTAAATTTGTGGACACAATAACGGGAAGTCTGCGCTACCGAGACGAACAAGTTCGCTCTAGTGACGAATGAATTCGCTCTCAGGTGTCGGATTTCCGCGGGATGGAACGTCCTGGGTTCAGACGCCGATATTCGCGGCGGCAACCAGATCCGAAAAGAGCCTTACCATGAGTCCAAAATTCCTCCGCATCGCGGTCGTGCTCGGCTTGTTGTCCGCGATCGGCCCGTTTGCGATCGATATGTATCTCCCCGCGCTGCCTTCGATCGGCCAGGATCTGCATGCCGGCACAGCCGCCGTGCAGATGAGCCTTCTGATCTTCTTCCTGTCGATGGGCTTCGGGCAGATCGTCGTCGGACCGATCTCCGACATGGTCGGCCGCAAGGCTCCGCTTTATGCCGGCCTTGCGCTGTTCATGGTCGGCGGCGTCGGCTCGGCGATGGCGCCGACCATCGAGTGGCTGATCGCCTTCCGCTTCCTTCAGGGTCTTGGCGCCAGCGCCGGCATGGCGGTGCCGCGCGCCATCGTGCGCGACCTGCACACCGGCAATGAAGCCGCCAAGCTGATGTCGCTTCTGATGCTGGTGTTCTCGGTGTCGCCGATCCTGGCGCCGCTGACCGGCAGCCAGATCATCGAGAGTTTCGGCTGGCGCGCCGTGTTCTGGACGGTGACGGGTGCCGCTGCTTTGGCCACCATCCTGCTTGCCACCTCGCTCAAGGAGACGCGGCCGGTCGAAGAGCGCGCCGGCTCGTCCTTCGGCACGGCGCTTGCCGGCTACCGCTACCTGATGGGCGACCGCAACTTCCTCGGCCTTGTGGCGATCGCGGGCTTCGGCATTGCGAGCTTCTTCGTCTATCTGTCGAGCTCGTCCTTCATCCTGATCGACCATTACGGCCTGTCGCCGTCGGTCTACAGCGTGTTCTTCTCGATCAACGCGGTCGCCTTCATCGGCATGTCGCAGCTGACCGGGATGCTGGCCGACCGTTTTGGTTTGAAGCGCGTCGTCTGGGTGGCGGTCACCGGCTATGCCACGGTCATGGTGGCGCTGTTCGCCATCATGGCCTCGGGTGTCGACCGGCTCGACGTGATGGCCGCGCTGCTCTTCGTCGGCTACGGCTTCCTTGGCCTTGTCATCCCGACAACCTCGGTGCTGGCGATGGAAGAGCATGGCGAGATCGCCGGCACGGCCTCGGCGCTGATGGGCACGCTGCATTTCGCCATCGGCGCGCTGGCGATGGGCGTCGCCGGCATCTTCTTCGACGGCACGCCGCTGCCGATGGTGGCGGGCATAACGCTCTGCGCGGTGATTTCGTTCACGCTGGCCAAGCTGACACTCGGCCGCTCGCGCGAAGCGGTCGAGGCGCCGGCGGAGTAGGCAATCACAGACAAGACAGAAAAGGCCGGGCAAGCCCGGCCTTTTTCATGTCTGTTGCAAGCCGGCCTGATCGATGACGAAGCGCAACCGTTCCTCGACCGGAGCGAGAGGCAACGGCACCAGTTCGTAACCGAGCTCCACATAGATGCCGGTCACCGAGCGGAATGTGCGCTCGGCCTCGTCGAGCGTCTGCTTGCGCTCCTCGTCCTGGGTGAAGATCTCCGGCCAGGGTGGCGCGACGAAGACGCGGCGCGCGTAGCGGAATTTCCTCGCAGCGCTTGTGAGGTGGTCCGGCACCGGCAGGCCGCAGAGTCTGAGATAGCCGATGGTGTCGGGCGCGCCGCGATCGAAGAAGATCGGGCCCGGTGGTTCGGCATGTGCGCCGTGCCAGGAGCGCAGCTCCCACGACAGCATCAGCTCGGCAAAGAGCGCGCGATCCTGCCAGGGAAGGGCAGGGCCGCCGATGGCCATCTGGTCGCGGATGATGCCGCGCCCGGCCTCAGGCGCCGTCGCGAAGCCCTGGGCCTGCAGTGCTTCGATCAAGGTGGTCTTGCCGGAACCTGGACCGCCGGTCAGCACGAAGAATCGGCCGCAATCGTTTTGCATCGCATGTCCCTTGAGCATGGGCGGCAAGGCTGTACGCCGCGCATCAAGCGCCGGACGAGCCTTGGCCGTTCGGTTGGTGGGAAGAAGCAAAAGAGGGGAAGGTGGAGGTTTCTGTTGCCAGGTACCTCCGAACCCCGCCTAGAAGTGCGAACCGCTAGGGCTTGATTTGAAGCGTTCGCGCCGCATTAAGCAGCGAGACGAGCTTCCGCATAGTTGTCGTTGGCAACTATAAGTTTAGCCCGATGACGGTGGTACAATGCCGGGCAAAAGTACGATCTTTACACCTTCGTCGATCCTATTTCGCCCCCAGCAAAAGCCGCTCCGTCAGCCAGAGCGGTTTTTGGTGGAGGCGCCGGGTACCGCCCCCGGGTCCGAACGGCTTATTTCATCGCCTGTTTATCGCCATAGTCGGTCAAGCCGACGAAACGAATATAGGGATCGATAACGGAAAAAGAAAGGCCAAACCGGCGCTTATCCGGTTATGCCAAACTGCGCAGCCAAGGGTTGACTTGCGCGCCCACTCAATCAAATCTCGCTGCCGGTGAGGAGTCTCTGACCTAACGCACAGGTTGCGTAGCGCGCCACAACCCTCACCGATCGGATCGGTGGCGCCGACGAGGGGAAGTTTGATGGCCGACTATCTTGCGGATGTGAAGAAATACGATGCCGGCGCCAGCGCCGACGCGGTCGATAAGATCGTCAAGCATCTGGGCATTGCGCTCAGGAACCGCGACTCCTCGCTGGTGTCCTGCACCGACCCGAAGGAGCTCGACCGCGTGCGGGAGAACTGGATCGGCAAGAAGCTCGGCATCGCGGATGCCGCAAAGGCGAATGCGTCGATCGAGAAGACCTGCAAGGCGATGCATGCCGACAACACTAAGAGCCGCGTGACCTTCTACTATCTGGTTGCCAAGGACCTCGGCAAACTCGGCTCTCTGTAAGGCACTGCCATCCGGCGGCCGGCACGAAACCATGCCGGCGCCGTTGGTTTTTTGGCGCGACCCACATCCGTAGCCTGCTTTGCGGTGTTCGATCGGCTGTCGGTCGGGTATGATTGCCTGTTACCCGAATCGAGGCGGAGCCGATGCGCCAATATCTCGACCTCTTGAAGCATGTGCTGGAAAATGGCGCCGACCGCGGCGATCGCACCGGGACAGGCACGCGCTCGGTATTCGGCTACCAGATGCGCTTCGATCTTTCGCGCGGCTTTCCGGTCACGACCACGAAGAAGCTGCATCTGAAGTCGATCATCCACGAGCTTTTGTGGTTCCTGGCCGGCGACACCAACATCAAATATCTCAACGACCATGGCGTCACCATCTGGGACGAATGGGCCGACGAGAATGGCGATCTTGGACCGGTCTACGGCAAGCAATGGCGCTCATGGCCGGACGGGCATGGCGGCGAGATCGACCAGATCGCGGGCCTTTTGAAGGAGATACGCAGGAATCCTAACTCGCGCCGGCTGATCGTCTCGGCCTGGAACCCGGCCGAAGTCGAGGCGATGGCGCTACCGCCCTGCCACTGCCTGTTCCAGTTCTATGTCTCGGAGGGCAGGCTCTCGTGCCAGCTTTACCAGCGCTCGGCCGATATCTTCCTCGGCGTGCCATTCAACATCGCTTCCTATGCCTTGCTCACCATGATGGTGGCGCAGGTGACCGGGCTGAAGCCCGGCGATTTCGTCCACACACTGGGCGACGCGCATCTTTATTCGAACCATTTCGAGCAGGCGCAGGAGCAGATGCTGCGCACGCCCAAGGCCTTACCAACGATGTGGATCAATCCGGAGGTGAAAGACCTCTTCGCCTTCCGCTTCGAGGATTTCCGGCTCGAGAACTATTTCGCGGATGCGAGCATCAAGGCGCCGATCGCCGTATGAGCCAGCCTTCGGCTCAGTCGATGCCGACCATGACGTCCGAGGCCTTGATCACCGCATAGGCCTGCTTGCCTTTTTCGAGCGCGAGGTCGGCGACCGCTTCGTTGGTGATCGAGGTGGTGACGATGACGCCGCCGCCGATGTCGATCCTGACATGCGAGGTGGTGGCTCCCTTGACGATCTCGGTGACCTTACCCTCGAGGATGTTGCGGGCGCTGATCTTCATGCGTCTCTCCTTAAAGCTTCGCCGTTCCGTTTCGCATTCATCGTAGGCCGAGACCACGACGGCGCACAATGTCATGGCAGGCGAAAAGCCTTCCCTTGTTATGTTCATGCGGATATATCGATGCGGGGCTTTGGGCCGTACGGATTGAAACCAGGGAGAGATTCCATGACGGGCAAGGGTTTTGGGTTGAAGGCGGCAGCTATTGGCGGTCTGGCGACAATGCTGATGGCGGCGGTACCGGCGGCCCATGCCGACGACAAGGTGATCGTATTTGCCGCGGCGAGCCTCAAGGACGCGCTCGACGCGGTCAACAAGGCCTGCGAGCCGGAAGTCGGCGAAGCCGCCACCATTTCCTATGCGGCGAGCTCGGCCCTGGCCAAGCAGATCGAAGGCGGCGCGCCGGCCGACGTTTTCGTCTCGGCCGACCTCGACTGGATGAAGTATCTCTCCGACAAGAAGCTGACCAAGCCGGATACCGAAGTGAAGCTGCTCGGCAACCAGATCGTGCTGGTGGCGCCGAAGGATTCCACGGTCGAGACCAGGGTCGAGAAGGGCTTCGACCTCGCCAAGCTGATCGGCGACGGCAAGCTTGCCATGGGCGATTTCAAAGCCGTGCCGGCCGGCAAATACGGCAAGGCGGCGCTGGAATCGCTGGGCGTCTGGTCGTCGGTCGAAGGCAAGGTCGCGCAGGCCGAGAATGTGCGCGCCGCACTGAAGCTGGTGTCGACGGGCGAGGCCCCGCTTGGCATCGTCTATGCCACCGACGCGCATGCCGAAAAGGGCGTCAAGGTCATCGGCACCTTCCCGGAAGATTCGCATCCGCCGATCATCTACCCGATTGCCCAGACCGCGGATTCGAAGGACAAGGATACGGCTGCCTTCCTGAAATGCGTCGAGTCGGCCAAGGCCGCCGAGCTCTTCAAGGAGCAGGGTTTTACGGTGCTCGCGCCGAGCAACTGAGAAAGACCGCGCAGACATCGCTATGAATTGGCTGCTGGACCTCACTCCCGACGAATGGAATGCGGTCCGGCTGTCGATCAAGGTGGCTACGGTGGCGATGCTCGCCAGCCTGCCGCCCGGCATCCTGCTCGCGCTCCTGCTCGCGCGGGGGCGTTTCTGGGGCAAGACCCTGCTCAACGGGCTGGTGCATCTGCCGCTGATCCTGCCGCCGGTGGTGACCGGCTATCTGCTCTTGCTCACCTTCGGCCGGCGTGGCCCGGCCGGCGCCTTCCTTGCCGAGCATTTCGGCATCGTCTTCTCGTTCCGCTGGACGGGCGCGGCACTGGCCTGCGGGGTGATGGGCTTTCCGCTGATGGTGCGGGCCATCCGGCTCTCGATCGAGGCTGTCGACCGCAGAATCGAGGCGGCGGCCGGCACGCTCGGCGCCAATCCGCTCTGGGTGTTCGCCACCATCACGCTGCCGCTGATCCTGCCCGGCGTGATCGCAGGCGCGGTCCTTTCCTTCGCCAAGGCGATGGGCGAATTCGGCGCCACCATCACCTTCGTCTCCAACATCCCCAACGAAACGCAGACGCTGCCCTCGGCGATCTACACCTTCACACAGGTGCCGGGCGGCGATGAAGGCGCGCTCAGGCTGACGCTGATCTCGATCGTCATCTCGATGGTCGCGCTGGTCGCCTCGGAAGTGTTGGCGCGGCGGGTCGGCCGGCGAATGGACATCGAATGACGCTCTCCGTCGATATCCAGCATCGGCTCGGCGATTTCGCCGTGGAGGCGCGTTTCGAGAGCGCCGGCCGGCTGACGGCGCTGTTCGGGCCGTCCGGTTCGGGCAAGTCGACGCTGATCAATCTGATCGCGGGCCTGATCCGTCCGGACAAAGGCCGTATCTCGGTCGACGGCAAGGTGCTGGTCGACACCGCCGCGCGCATCTTCGTGCCGATGCACAAGCGGCGGATCGGCATGGTGTTCCAGGACGCGCGGCTGTTCCCGCATATGAGCGTCGCCGGCAATCTGCGCTACGGCCGCTGGTTCACGCCGGCTTCCGAGCGCTACGCCAGGATGGACGCGGTGGTCGACCTGCTCGGCATCGGTCACCTGCTCGACCGGCGGCCGGCGAAACTGTCGGGCGGCGAAAGGCAGCGGGTCGCGATCGGCCGCGCGCTGCTTACCAGCCCGAAAATGCTTCTGATGGACGAACCGCTCGCCTCGCTCGACGAGGCGCGCAAGGCCGAGATCCTCCCCTATATCGAGCGGTTGCGCGACGAGACGAAGATCCCGATCGTCTATGTCAGCCATTCCGTCGCCGAGGTGGCGCGGCTGGCGAGCGACGTCATGGTGCTTTCGCAGGGCAAGGTTGCGGCCGCGGGCCCGACAGAGGCGATCATGCGGCGGCTCGACCTGTTGCCGGCGGAGGAACGCGGCGAGGGCGGAGCGGTGCTCGACACCAAGGTCCTGCGTCACGACGAGGCTTTCGGCATGACGGTGCTTGCCTCGCAGGCCGGCGAGATCCGCGTGCCGAAACTGGCGCGGCCGGCCGGAGCTTCGGTTCGCATACGTGTCCGCGCCCGCGACGTGATGGTCGCCATCGAGAAACCCGCCGGACTCAGCGCGCTCAATATCCTGGAGGGAACAATCGTCAGCATGAAGCCCGGCGAGGGGCCCGAGGTCGAAATCGGCATCGATTGCCACGGCGCGGTTGTGATCGCGCGGATCACCGAACAATCGCGGCAGGCGCTTGGTCTCAAGCTGGGAAGCGAGGTCTTTGCGGTCATCAAGACGGTGAGCTTCGATCGCGCAAACACCGGCGCCGGCCTGCCGGCCGAAGCCGACGTTTGAGGATCTCGATCATGTCGCTATGTATATTTGGAATAGCGCTTGCTTCGCATAGAGACTATTGTCGTGCCGTGGAAGCCGAGGAGATGAAATGCCGTCGCTCAGCCTGCGGATAAATCTCGACCCCGACGGCCGAATCGGCCCGGGCAAGATCGAACTTCTGGAGCAGATCGCCGCCTTCGGCTCGATCTCGGCCGCGGCACGCGGCATGGAGATGTCCTACAAGCATGCCTGGGATCTGGTCGAAGACATGAACCGCGTGTTCGGCAAGCCGCTGGTCGCGGCGCAGACCGGCGGCCGCAAAGGCGGCGGCGCGCAACTGACGCCGGTGGGTTTGGCGGTCGTCAGCCGGTTTCGCGCCATAGAGCGAGCCGCTTCATCGGCCGCCGCCGTCCATATGCAGGCCCTGCAGGCGGAGATCGACGCGGGATGAGGGAATAGGCAGTAGGCAGTAGGCAGTAGGCAGTAGGCAGTAGGCAGTAGGCAGTAGGGTATGATGTCCTGGATGCTCGAAATCGAGGCCCCTATCGCCTCCATTATCTTACTGCCTACTGCCTACTGCCTACTGCCTACTGCCTACTGCCTACTGCCTAATCCCCTGGCTTCCTCAGCAGATAGGTGTCCATGATCCAGCCCTTCTTTCGCCGGGCTTCCTCGCGAACCCTTTCGATTTCGGCGCTGACATCGCCCAGCCGGCCGGAAATGACGATCTCATCCGGTGTGCCGAGATAGGCGCCCCACTGGATGAGGACATCCTGGTCCGCCAGCGTGTTGAAGGCGCATTTGCCGTCGAGCATGACCACGGTCGAGCCGGCATTGGCGGCCAGGCCTTCCTCGGTCAGCCGCCGGCCGGTGGTGACAAGAATCGAATCGCCGATGCGATTGAGCGCGGTCGCGTGGGCGGCGGCCAGCGCCTGGATCGCGGTGATGCCGGGGATGACTTCGAGCTCGAAAGCGACATTGCCTCTGAGGCGAACGCGTTCGAGGATACGCAGCGCGCTGTCATAGAGCGACGGATCGCCCCAGATCAGGAACGCGCCGCAACCGTCGTCGGCAAGCTCGTCGCGGATCAAGGCCTCATAGATCTCGGCGATCGCCTCGTGCCAGTCGTCGACGGTTGCCCGGTAAGACGATGTCGGCTCGGCCCGGACCGGCACATCGAACTCGACGCGGCGCGATTTCGGATTGGTGACGAAGCGGTCGCATATCTGGCGGCGCAAATCGGCAAGATCGTTCTTCTTCGTTCCCTTGTCGGGAATGAACAGCGCGTCGGCGCGGTTCAGGCCGTTGATGGCCTGTACAGTCATGTGGTCGGGATTGCCGGCGCCGATGCCGATGACGAGAAGCTTGCGCATGGCGCTCTCCTGCCCGATCGATGGCGCGGTGTCCAGAAGTCCCGATGCCCGATGACGAAGGGCTTTGAAACGGCGCACTGAAACGGTAGATGAAAAGACGCCCGGTATCGCCGTCGAGGAGGGGTCCATGTTACGCACCGTACTGACCGCAGCGCTGGCAATCATGGCCGCTCCGGCCTTCGCCAATGATTCCGTCGCTGAGCTCGGCACCGGCGGCCTGATCCTGTCGCGCAGCGACGCCGTCGCCATGCAGAGCGAGGATCTTTTCATCTCGCCGGAGAAGGTGGCGGTCGACTATGTGTTCCGCAACAACACCGACAAGGATGTCAGCTCCATCGTCGCGTTCCCGATGCCCGACATCGAGGGCGATCCAAACGAGATGCCGGCGATCCCGGAAGCGCAGAGCGACAATTTCCTCGGCTTCGAGGTGACGATCGACGGCGTCGACGCGAAGCCGCAGCTTGAGCAAAGGGCGTTTGCGCTCGGCATCGACATCACCACGGACCTCAAGGCACAGAACGTACCGCTCTATCCGTTCGGCGACGCCGCCAAGGCGGCGCTGGCGAAGCTGCCCAAGGATGTCGCCGAGGATTGGGAAAACCGTGGCATCGTCATCGAAGACACCGCCGATGACGGCTCGGGCATGAAAACCGCCTACGCGCCGTTCTGGCAATTGCGCTCGACCTATTGGTGGCGCTCGACCTTCCCGGCCAACAAGGAAGTCCATGTTTCGCATCGCTACAAGCCCAGCGTCGGCGGCACTTCCTCGGTCAGTTTCTTCTCCGACGGCCAGTTCCAGGGCCAGTATGCGGCCTACAAGACCCGCTATTGCATGGACGGCGCATTCGAGAATGCGGTGCGCAAGGCGGCCAAGGCAAATCCGGATGGTTATCCGAAATATTACGAGAGCCGGATCGCCTACATCCTGACCACGGGGGGTAATTGGGCCTCCGGCAATATCGGTAACTTCAAGCTGACGATCGACAAGGGCAGCCCCAAAAACCTCGTCTCCTTCTGCGGCGACAATGTCAAAAAGGTCGGACCGACGACGTTCGAGATCACCGCAAAGGATTTCGATCCCGAGCACGACATCGACATCCTGCTGCTGGAGCCGTCGGATAATGGCGGGAATGGCGGCTGATGGACATCGCGATCTATGTCGCCATCGCCGAAAACGGCGTGATCGGACGCGAAGGCGGCCTGCCGTGGCGGCTTTCCACCGATCTCAAGCGGTTCAAGGCCGACACGATGGGCAAGCCGATCATCATGGGCCGCAAGACCTATGAAGGCATCGGCCGGCCGCTGCCCGGTCGTCTCAACATCGTGGTGACGCGCGACAAAACCTGGCGGGCCGAGGGCATTGAGGTGGCCCACTCGCTGGATGACGCGATCGCGCTGGCCAGGGTGCGCGGCCGCTGCATGGCGGGAGCGCAGGAGATCTGCGTGGTCGGTGGCGGCGAGATCTACGCCCAGGCTTTGCCGCTCGCCGACCGGCTGCATGTGACGCATGTGCTGGCCAGCGTCGATGGCGACGCGCATTTCCCGCCGATCGACCCAAATGTCTGGCAAGTCGTCAGCGCCGAGGATTTTCCCGCCGGCGAGAAGGACAGCCACGCCACGCGTTATACGGTTTACGAGCGCCGACGCGACGATCGTTGACGACGACAAAGGGTCGCTACCGATCCAAATCGCACGGAGACGACGGCACATCGCGTTGAAAGCGGGTCAAGGCGTCCCTATAGAAGAACGGTGTTGCAGCGGCGCGCATCCAACCGGACGCGCAAGAGGCCGCCGTAATACTTTGATTTTGGCGCATGATTCCTTTTCGAAAACCGATATGGGTTTTCCGGGTCATGCGTTAGGATTGCGCCGCAAGGCCTGAGGGAACCGGAGCGAAAGGACATTCATGCCCTGGAACGACAAGAGCGGTGGCGGCGGCCCATGGGGCGGCGGCGGCAATCAAGGGCCCTGGGGGCAGGGACCGAAAGGGCCAAGCGGCCCGCAGGGTTCGCCCCCCGATCTTGAGGATATCATCCGCCGCGGCCAGGACAGGCTGCGGCGCGCGCTTCCGGGAGGCGGCGGCGCCAGCCCGGCCGTGCTCGGGCTGATCGCGCTGGCCCTCATCGTGCTGTGGGCCTTCAAGGCGATCTACACCGTGCAGCCCGACGAAGTTGCGGTCGAACTGCGCTTCGGCCAGCCGAAGACCGAGCTTTCGCAGCCAGGCCTGCATTTCCACTGGTGGCCGATCGAAACGGTCGAGACCGCAAAGATCTCCGAGCAGCTCGTCAGCATCGGCGGCGGCTCGAGCAGCGGCTCCGGGCTGATGCTCTCGGGCGACCAGAACATCGTCAACGTGCAGTTCTCGGTGGCTTACCAGGTCTCCGATCCCAAAGCCTATCTGTTCGATGTCTCCGATCCCGACGGCATGCTGACCCAGGTGGCTGAGAGCGCCATGCGCGAAGTCGTCGGCCGGCGGCCGGCGCAGGACATCTTCCGCGACGACCGCCAGGGCATCGCAACCGGGGTGCGCGAGATCATCCAGGGCACGCTCGACGGCTACAAGACCGGTCTCCAGGTCAACGCAGTCTCGATCGAGGACGCGGCACCACCGCGTGAGGTAGCCGACGCGTTCGACGAGGTGCAGCGCGCCGAGCAGGACGAGGACAAGTTCGTCGAGCAGGCCAACCAGTATTCCAACCAGAAGCTCGGCCAGGCGCGCGGCCAGGCGGCACAGGTCCGCGAGGACGCCGCCGCCTACAAGAACCGCGTCGTGCAGGAGGCGGAAGGCGAGGCGCAGCGCTTCATCTCCGTCTACAACGAGTACGCCAAGGCGCCCGACGTCACGCGCAAGCGCCTTTATCTCGAAACCATGGAGAAGATCCTGAAGGACTCGAACAAGGTCGTCGTCGAACAGGGCAACGGTCAGGGCGTGCTGCCTTACCTGCCGCTGCCGGCATTGCAGCCGAAAGCACAGCCGGCGCCGGCCCCTATGGGCGGCGTCACGACGGGAGGTAACCAGTGATGGCCAACCGTCTTCCCATCATCGCCGTGATCGCGGCCGTCCTTCTGTTCCTGCTCTATTCGTCGGTGTTCGTGGTCAATGCCGGCCAGCAAGCTATCGTGCTCAGGTTCGGCGAGATCATCGACGTCAAGAGCGAGCCCGGCATCTACTTCAAGGCGCCGTTCGCCTTCTTCGATGCCGACAGCGTGCAAATGGTCGAGAAGCGGGTGATGCGCTTCGACCTCGACAACATCCGCGTCCAGGTCTCGGGCGGCAAGTTCTACGAGGTCGATGCCTTCATCGCCTACCGCATCTCGGATCCGCGCACCTTCCGCGCGGCGGTGTCCGGTCAGGTCGAACTGGCCGAAGCCCGCCTGAGGACGCGTCTCGACGCGGCGCTGCGCCGTGTCTACGGCCTGCGCGACTTCGAAGCCGCTCTTTCGGAAGAGCGCGGCAACATGATGCGCGAGGTGCGCGATCAGCTTCGTCCCGACGCGACCTCGCTCGGCCTCGACATCGAGGACGTGCGCATCCGCCGGACCGATCTGACGGCGGAGGTCTCGCAGCAGACCTATGACCGCATGAAGGCCGAGCGCCTGGCGGAAGCCGAGCGCCTGAGGGCGCGCGGCAACGAGGCGGCACAGCGCATCAGGGCGCGAGCCGACCGCGAGGTCGTCGAGATCGTCGCCGAGGCGCAGAAGGAATCGGAAATCCTGCGCGGCGAGGGCGAGGCGCAGCGCAGCGCGACTTTCGCCGACGCCTATAAGCGCGATCCGGCCTTCTTCGACTTCTATCGCTCGATGAACGCCTACGGCACGGCGTTGGACAACACCGGAACGACGATGGTGCTCTCGCCCGAATCCGAGTTCTTCCGCTACTTCCGCGATCCCGACAGCAAGCCCGGGCCGGCACCTGCCGCGCCTGCGACGCCACCTGCAACGCAACCTGGCACCGCCCAGTAGCGGGCGGTGCAGGATTTTCTGGCGGCAATCGGCCTGGTCCTCGTGATCGAAGGGCTGGTCTATGGAGGGTTTCCGGCTTTGGCCCGGAAACTCGCTACTGAAGTGCTGTCGGTGCCGGAAAATGTGCTGCGGATCGGCGGACTGGCGGCGATCGCCATCGGCGTCGGCATCGTCTGGCTGGTCCGCGGTTGATGAAATTCCTTGGTGCCGAAGCGATTGACGATTTATCTTCCGCCGATAGCTATAGCCGCAAACGTGCCTTATTTCTTGCCAACATGAATCGGACAGGCGCCTTTGCGGATGCGTCGTTCCTTTTCTGAAACACCGGGAGGCCACGATGATATCCGACACCCTGTTGCGCGCGGCGCGGCGCACCTTCTTCGCCGGCGCCACGGCATTCGCAGTCGGCATTGTTGCCGTTCCGTCCTTCGTCACGCCGACGATCGCCTCCGACGGACCACCTTCGGTCGCCGATCTGGCCGAGCGCCTGCTTGGCGCGGTGGTCAACATCTCGACCTCGCAAACGGTGAAAGGCACGGAAGGGCCGGGCGCGGTGCCGATGCCGCAGCTGCCAGAGGGCTCGCCGTTCCAGGACTTCTTCGACGATTTCTTCAAGAACCGTGGCGGCGACAAGGGCGGTGCCGCGCAGAAAGTGCAGTCGCTCGGCTCCGGCTTCGTCATCGACGCCGAACAGGGCATCGTCGTGACCAACAACCATGTCATCGCCGATGCCGACGATATCGAAGTCAATTTCTCCGACGGCATCACGCTGAAGGCGACGCTGGTCGGCACCGACACCAAGACCGATGTCGCGGTGCTGAAGGTCGACCCCAAGGGCCACAAGCTGACGGCGGTGAAATTCGGCGATTCCACCAAGATGCGCGTCGGCGACTGGGTGATGGCGATCGGCAATCCGTTCGGCCTGGGAGGCACGGTCACGGTCGGCATCGTCTCGGCGCGCAACCGCGACATCAATTCCGGCCCCTATGACGATTTCATTCAGACCGACGCCGCCATCAACCGCGGCAATTCCGGCGGCCCGCTGTTCGACGCCGAGGGCGAAGTCATCGGCATCAACACGGCGATCATCTCGCCGTCGGGCGGGTCGATCGGCATCGGTTTCTCCATCCCCTCGCAGCTTGCCGCCGGCGTCGTCGACCAGCTTCGCCAGTATGGTGAGACGCGGCGCGGCTGGCTCGGCGTGCGCATCCAGCCGGTGACGGACGACATCGCCGAAAGCCTCGGCATGGCAACCGCCAAGGGTGCGCTGGTGGCCGGCGTCATCAAGGGCGGGCCGGTCGACAACGGTTCGGTGCAGGCCGGCGACGTCATCATCAAGTTCGACGGCAAAGACATCCACGAAATGCGCGACCTGCCGCGTGTCGTGGCCGAAAGCCCGGTCGGCAAGGCGGTCGACGTCGTCATCGTGCGCAAGGGCGTCGAGCAGACCGTCAAGGTGACGCTCGGACGGCTCGAGGACAGTGAGAAGCTGGCCAGCGGCGAGAACGGCAACACCGACCAGGACAAGGGCGACAAGGCGACGCCTCCGGTATCGACGGCTTCGGTGCTCGGCATGACGGTCGGCGAGCTCAACGACCAGACGCGGCAGAAGTTCGGCATCGCGGCGGATGTGTCCGGCGTGGTCATCACCGATGTCGCCAAGAATTCGGCGGCGGCCGAGCGCGGCATCCAGCCTGGCGAGGTGATCACCGAGATCGCGCAGGAATCGGTCGGCACGCCGAAGGACGTGATGGACCGGATCGGCGCGCTGAAGGAGCAAGGCCGCAAGAACGCGCTCTTGATGCTGGCTTCGAAGACCGGCGAACTGCGCTTCGTGACGATCCGGATGGATTGAGTCCGGCTTGCTAGCCCGGCCGAGTTGCTGAAAGGAACACGAACATGAGCAAGGCAACATATCCTTTGAAGCTGCCCCTCTCGGTCAAGGAAGCGGCGGCGCGCCTGGCAAAAGCGGACGGTGTCTCGCTCAATCAGTGGATCGCCTCGGCCGTGGCACAAAAGATCGGTGCTATGGAGACTGCGGCCGATTTCCTACGCCGACGGGCGGGCAATGCATCCGGCGCGGATTTTGCCAGGATTCTCGATCAGGTCCCGGATGGTCCGCCACAGTCCGGAGACGAACGTCCTTCTGAGAGGCATTGATCAGATACGCCGTGCCTGCCAATCCTCGCGCGACAGCCTGTACATGACATGCCGCTTGAGATGCGGATGGCTATCGGGGACGGCGGGATGGTCGAAATCGGCGGCGGGATCGACTCGCATGCCGAGCCGCTTCATGACAGCGATGGAGCGATGATTGTCAGCAACCGCGAACGACACGATTTCGCCGACGCCAAGCGTTCCGAAGCCATAGGCGAGCCAAGCTTCCGACGCCTCGGTGACGTAGCCCTTGCCCCAGAATTCGGGTGCCAGCCGCCAGCCGATCTCAATGGTGCCGGGCGCCAGCACGTCGATGTCTTCCGTTCCGGACAAACCGACAAAGCCGATGCATTCGCCGGTCGCGGCAATCTCGGCCGCGGCGAAGCCGTAGCCATCCTCATCGATCCAGGCGCGGACCTCGTCCATCTTGGCATCCGCCGCGGCACGGTCGCGGCGGAACGGGAAGAATTCCATCACGCGCTCGTCGGAGTTGATGCGATGGAAAAGCTCGCGGTCGCGCTCTTCCCAATTGCGCAGGATGAGACGCTCGGTGCGTATCGGCGTCATTGGAGACCTCACAAGACGAATTCATCCCGGCGGTAGCCCTGGAGATAGAGCAGCGCCGTCAGATCGCCATGATCGATGCGGATCCGCGCCTGTTCCGCCACCGCCGGCTTGGCGTGGAGCGCGACGCCGGTGCCGGCAAGGCGGATCATATCGAGGTCGTTGGCGCCGTCGCCGACGGCGATGGCATCCTCGGTCGTCAGTCCGAGCCGATTGGCGATGTCGAGCAGCGCTTCGGCCTTGGCGGCGCGGCCGAGGATCGGCTCAGCCACCATGCCGGTGAATGTGCCGTGTTCCTCGATCAGCCGGTTGGCGCGGTTTTCCTGAAAGCCCAGCATGGCGGCGATGCGGCTGGTGAAGACGTCGAAGCCGCCGGAGACCAGCGCTGTCCAGGCCCCGTTGGCGCGCATCGTTTGCACCAGGGCGCGGCCGCCGGCCGCGAGCGTCAGCCGGTTGGCGATGATGCGGTCGACCACGGCGGTATCGAGGCCCCTCAGCAGGGCGACGCGTTCGCGCAAGGCGGGCTCAAACGCGATCTCGCCATTCATCGAGCGCGCGGTGATCGCCGCCACATGATCCTTGACGCCGATTTCGTCGGCAAGCTCGTCGATGCATTCCTGGTCGATCATGGTCGAGTCCATATCGGCAAGCAGTATCTTCTTGCGCCTGCCTTCGGCCGGTTGGACGATGACGTCGACCGGCTCGGAAGCCAATGCGGCGCGCAGATTGGCGGTCATTTCGCCGATATCGGGCGTCCGCGGCAAAACGAGATCGCAGGCAATGTCCGCGGCCAGCCAATCAACGGCGCTTGCGCCGGCGGCCCGCAAGGCCATATTCGCAAGCGAGGCCGGCACGGCGCGGGCTTCTGGACGGGATACTAAAGTGGCGATCAGCGGCATCGAACATTCCGGCAGGCAGGCGGGCGAAGGCCGCGTCAAGAACGCGATCCTGATAGCCGGGCCGACAGCCAGCGGCAAGTCGGCGCTGGCGCTCGATCTCGCCGAACGCCGTGGCGGCGTCATCGTCAACACCGATTCCATGCAGGGCTATTCGGTACTCGATGTCCTGACGGCGCGGCCGAGCGCCGCTGAAATGGCACGCGCGCCGCATTTCCTTTACGGCCATGTCCATCCCTCCACGGCCTATTCCACCGGCGCCTGGCTGCGCGACGTCACGAAGCTGATAGAAGACGGCGTGCTGTCGGGCCGACCGGTCGTTTTCGTCGGCGGCACCGGGCTCTATTTCCGCGCGCTGGCCGAAGGCATCTCGGACATGCCGGACATTCCGGCCTCCGTCCGCGAGCGCTGGCGCTACGAGCTCAAGGAACAAGGGGCCGAAAGGCTGCATCGCCTGCTGATGCGTGAGGATTCGACCGTCGCCATGCAGCTCAGGCCGACCGACGGCCAGCGTATCGTGCGGGCACTCGAGGTGCTCGACGCTTCGGGACGCTCGATCCTGGAATGGCAGGCGGCGCGCGGCCGGCCGCTGATCGATCGCGACAGCGCGCGTTTCCTGGTCATCGAGCCGGACCGGCAGCAATTGGTGCGGCGCATCGAGGCGCGTTTCGACCAGATGCTCGACAAAGGCGCGCTCGACGAAGTGCGCCGGCTCATCGCGCTCGGCCTCGACGCGGATCTGCCGGCGATGAAAGCGATCGGCGTGCGCGAGCTGCAAGCGGCAATGGCCGGACAGTCGGGTTTTCCCGAAGCGATCGAACGCGCCAAGATCGCGACCCGGCAGTATGCCAAGCGCCAGTCGACCTGGTTCAGGCACCAGCTGGGCGCGGAGTGGCGCAGGCTGCGGCCGGGCGACGAACCGGCGCTCCCGGACTGACGAAAAGCTTTTTCAATCAGCACCTTAAAATCCCTGGCTCTAATTCTCGCCAAGGTTGTCCGGGTTAACTGTCCGTAAGGCCCACCATGCCATAACCTCAAGGCTTGCAGTGCCGCGGGGAGTAGATGCGTTTCCATAAGGCGGAATCCGCATTTTTTGTCTTTATTTTCGTGATCCTGGCCGCAGGCCTGGTGACCTTCCACGCCTATGGCCAATTGCAGGACATCGCCGCCGATCTCGATACCGCATCGCGCGTCGACAAAATCGTCTATCTCAACAAATTGCTGTTCGTCACCGGGGCGCTGCTGGCGACCGCGCTGTTCTTTGGCACCTTCTTCATCTACCCGCTGATCCGCGGCCAGGTGCGGGAAGAGGGCAAGCTCAGGGCCATGACGGTTTCGCTCAGCGCCCGTTCGCAGACGCTCGAGCAGGCGGCGCTCACCGACGGTCTTACCGGAATGCAGAATCGCCGCTATTTCGACGATGCGCTGCGCGAATATCTCCAAGAATTTCGCCGGATCGACAGGCCGGTCGGACTGATGATCCTCGATCTCGATCATTTCAAACAGGTCAACGACACGCATGGCCATGACGTCGGCGACGAGGTGTTGAGGGCCGTCGCCGCGTGTCTGAGGGGCATGACGCGTTATCACGATGTGGTGGCGCGGCTGGGCGGCGAGGAATTTGCCGTCGTCACCCCCAACATGGATGTCGAATTGCTCGCCAGGTTCGCCGAACGCATCCGCAAGGCGATCGCCAACATGTCGATCATGTCGGGCAATGTGCGGCTGAAGGTCACCACCAGCGTCGGCCTTGCCGTCTGGGACCACAAGGAGAGCGCGGAGGATTTCTACCGCCGCGCCGACCGCCAGCTCTATGAGGCGAAGAAGCAAGGCCGCAACCGCGTCTGCGCCTAAAATCTCATCATCAAATTCGTGAGGCTGGCCGTCTGGAGGCGCTTTCTGCGCTTCCGGTGCTCACGGACCCAAATGTCCGCTCCGCTCCGGTTCTCGAAAACGGCTCCAGCCGACTCAGCCTGACGAATTTCCTGACGAGATTTACCCATTCAAGCGGGGCTTCAGGCAGAGCGGAAACTCAGTCGTTGAGCTGGCGCATGCCGAAGGTCGAGGGCTTCAGGCCGTAGCGAGTGTCGAAGTCGTCGTCCGGCTGCACGCGCGGGGCGTTGGCCGGCTTCTTGTAGTCCGGGTCGCCGGCCTGGCGGGTCGAGTCCACGGTCTCGGCGAAAGCCATGGACTGCTGCGGCTTCGGCACGTTGCGAAGCCGCTCGACGATCATGGCCAGATCGACGTCGCTGCCATCCACGGAGGGCTCGACCTGCTCGCCTTTCGCGGTGCCGGGGATGAATTGTTGCGGCAGCTTCTCGAATTTCAGCCGCATGGTCGTCGCCACGCCTTCGCCGAAAGCGATGGCTTCGCGCTGCCCCATCGAGGACAGGAAAGCCAGCGTCGAGGCCGAGGAGTCGGCGATCGCCGAGCGGATGATCGCCTGGTCCTGTTCGTTGGCGAGGCGCATGGCGAAAAAGGTAGAGCATTGCGACAGGATAGTCGGGTCGAGCTCGCCCGGGCGCTGGGTGACGACGCCGAGATAACAGCCATATTTGCGGCCTTCCTTGGCGATACGCGACAGCGCGTGGCGGGTCGGCGCGAAGCCGAGACGCGGATCGGCCGGCATATAGCGGTGGGCTTCCTCGCAAAGCAGGAGCAGCCTCAGCCGGCCCTCGCTCCACAAGGCCAGGTCGAAGGCCAGGCGCGCCAGCACCGAGCAGACCGAATTGACGACTTCCGAAGGCATGCCCGCCATCTCGAAGCAGGTGACCGGGCGGCCATGGCTGGGAACGCGGAAAATGTTGCCGATCGTTTCGTGGATGGTGTCCTCGATCAGCCGCGAATTGAACATGAAGCGGTAGCGCGGATCGGCCGCCGCCGACTCGATGCGCGTTTTCAGCGACTTCAAGATCGGGCGGTCGTTCTTGCTTTCGAGCATGCCCATGCGCTCGTCGATCTGCTTGATGAGATCGGCCATGCGGTAGGGCACCGGCGTGTCCGCCGTCAGCGCGTCGCTGCCGCGCCTGACATAGGTGCCGGAATTCGGGTTGCGATAAAGGTTCTTGGCGGCCGGGATCAGGTCGCGCAGGACATCCACTTCCTCGGGCACCGTCTCGCGGCCGCGAAACAGCACTTCGGCGAATTCCTCCAGCCTGAACATCCAGAACGGCAGGTCGAGTGTCTTGGAATCGACCTTGACGCAATATTCCGGCAGCGAGCCGGCGAACTCGTTGTGCGGGTCGAGGATGAGCACGCGCAGGTCGGGGCGCGCCTCGATCGTTTTGCGCAACAGCAGCGACACCGCCGTCGATTTGCCGACGCCGGTGGTGCCAACGATGGCGAAATGACGCGCCAGCGTGTCGTCGATGGCGATGTTGGCATCGATCGACTCATCCTGCGACAGCGTGCCGATGGTCACCGAATGGCGCCCGGCCAGATCGTAGACCGCCTGCAGGTCGCGGCTGCGGATGCTGTGGGCAATGGCGCCGATATGCGGATAAGTGGTGATGCCGCGGTCGAACACCGGCTTGGCGTCGGGCTCGGCGCCGTCGCGCACCTCGCCGACCAGTTCGACGCTGACCTCGATCGGGTTCTGCCCTTCGTGGTTCCAGGCAAGGTCCGATTTGCCGATGGCATAGACAAGGCCGACCGTTCGTGTCGAACCGAGATTGATGGAGATCATCTTGCCGACGGTCCAGAGGCCGGTGACCGCGCCTTCGGTGTCTTCCGCGTGGGCGCTGATGGTGGCGCGCGCGCCGTCGCATTGCACGACATTGCCCAGAATTCGCTTGTCGTTCTGCTGGATGTTGCGGCGCTCCTGCGAAGTCGGTTCGCCAACGGAGGCTTCGCGTTCAACAAACATAATGCCGTGGTCCCATTCCCCTGGAGCGGCAACCCTATCCAATCGGGGTTAAAGTCAGGTGAGGTCGAATGGTGTAGGCAGCGTTAAGCCAGCCGCGACCATTCGATCGAACAACCTCTTCCCAGCGTGCGGAATTCCGATATATTGGACGAATGGATGGTATATCGAATGACATCAGTGCCACGATCGGCAGACGGATACGCTCCGAGAGGACGGTGAGGGGCTGGTCGCTGGCCGAATTGGCCGAGCGCTCGGACGTTTCGAAGGCGATGCTGAGCGCCATCGAACGCGGTACGACCAGTCCGACCGCGGCGCTCCTGGTGCGCATCGCGGCGGCCTTCGGCATGACGCTGTCGACGCTGATCGCACGAGCCGAGATGCAGGGCGGCGGTGTTTCGCGCAAGGACGAGCAGCCGGTCTGGCAGGATCCGGCAACCGGTTACATCAGACGTCACCTGTCGCCGGCATCGCGGATGCCGCTCGAACTGATCAGGGTCAGCCTGCCGGCGGGCGCCAAGGTCAGCCTTCCCGCCGCATCCTACACCTTCATCAAGCAGCAGGTATGGCTGATCGACGGAAGGCTGGACTTCACCGAGGGCGATTTGGTGCACAGGCTCGAGCCCGGCGACTGCCTGGCGCTGGGGGCGCCCTCGGATTGTGTCTTTCATGCTCCCGGACCGGATGCGGCGGAGTATCTCGTGGCGCTGGTCAGGGACTGATTGCGATGTCTCGCCGGCCAAAGCGCTCGCATAATGGCGGGCCGCCGCTCGACGACTATGACGGCCCGCCCTGGGGCAAGGGCGACGCCTATATCTTCCTCGCCTGGCGCGCCGCTCACGACAAGGCCTGGAAGGCGCCAAGCCACGCCGTCATGCTGATGCGGCTGGAACGGGCCGAGCGGCTCGGGCTGACCTATGAGGAATATACGCTCGAGATCCTGGAGCGCGGGCGCCATCTCAGCGAGGACGACGCCGACCGTATCGCCGAAATCAGGCGGGCGCGCCGACGCAAGCGAACCAGCCATTTCGAATGACCTCGTTCCCGAGACCTCTGGAGAACACCAGAATGAACTCCCTTGAAATCCGGGTGTTGATGCACGACGCGGCGACCGTAGCCCAACTGTCCGCTCTCTTGATTGAGACGGTCGCCGCCGGCGGATCGGTGAGCTTCATGCATCCGCTGTCGCTGGAAGCGGCGCGGGACTTCTGGCGCAAGTCGCTTGCCGGGGCCGAGCGCGGCGAAAGGGCGGTGCTCGGCGCATGGCGGGGCGAGGCGCTTGCCGGCACCGTCACGCTGCTGCTCGACTTTCCGCCCAATCAACCGCACCGCGCCGAGATCGCCAAGCTGATGACCGGCCGCGATCATCGCGGCAAAGGCGTCGCGACGGGGCTGATGCGGGCAGCGGAGAAATTGGCCGTCGAGAAAAGTCGTACGCTGCTGGTGCTGGACACGGCGAGCGAAGAGGGCGCGGCCGGGCTTTATGAGAAACTTGGTTTCACGCTGACCGGTGAGATCCCCGATTTCGCGCTCAAGCCGCATGGCGGGCTGACCGGCACCCTTATCTACTGGAAACGGATAGGGAGAGCGGCCGACGCGCTATCCTGAAATCCTGGCGATGCGCGACAGAAGCCAGCGGCGAAAATCCTGCTCGGCGCCGGACAGCCGTGACGATGACGGTCTTGTCAGGAAATGGCCCGATGGGCTCGAAAGCTCGAAATCCGAAAGCCTGACGAGAGTACCGTCCCTGAGCGCGGCGTCGACCAAAGGCCGGGAGCCGAGCAGCGCTCCGGCGCCGGTCTTGGCCGCTTCCAAGGCGGCGACGAAACTGTCGAAGCGATGCGAGCGCCGGGAATGGCCGGCAAGCCCCGCGGCGGCAAACCATTTCCGCCCACATTTCGCGCGCTCCTGCCACCAGGAGCAGCGGCAACAATGTCCAATCGCCACCGAGGGCGAGCGGCGGAGCCGCGACCGGAACGAGCCGCTCGACGGTCAGCCGGTCGGCCTCGCGACCGGGAAAGGACCCGTTGCCGAAGCGTATGTCGAGCGCCGAGCCCGGCTGGTCGTAATCGGTCGGCCGATGGATGGTTACCAGATCGAGCCTGACGCGCGGCAGCGCCTTTGCCAGGTCGGGAAGAGCCGGTACCAGCACCAGCAGGGCGAAGGAAATGGGAACACGTATGCTGACGGTCTGCACGGCGCGCGGCTCGAACAGCTCTTTCGTGCTGTTGCCGATGGTCGCGAATGCCGACTGGATGTGGGGGAGATAGGCCGCGCCTTCCGGCGACAGCGCCACGCCGCGCGCCAGGCGCGCGAACAATCGCGTCTTCAGCCGCTCTTCCAGGAAACGGATGTGCTGGCTGACCGCGGCCTGGGTGAGCCCGAGCTCGACGGCCGCAGCGGTGAAATTCGACAGGCGGGCGGCGGCCTCGAAACTGCGCAGCCAGTCGAGCGGAGGCATCGTGTCGAAAGCTTTCCCAGCCATCACAAATTTAGCGTCATTACCCACAAAACGATAATTTGAATTATGCCTTCGATGAAGCCACCATGCAATCCGTGCCTGCGGTGGCGGTTAGAGGATGGGAGCTTTCAGGATATGTTGACGACGGTAACGCTGGGCGACGACGGACGAACGATCGAGCTTGGCTGGGATGACGGAGCGGTGAGCCGCTTCCACGCCATGTGGCTGCGCGACAATGCGCTGGACGACAAGACGCGCAGCGCCGGCAACGGCCAACGGCTGATCACCATTCTCGACATTCCGGCCGGGACGCGGATCGGCTCAGCCTCGATCGAGGGCGGGGCGCTGGAGGTCAGGTTCGTGCCCGAGGACAAGACAGTCAGCTTCCCGGCCCAGTGGCTGTGGGCCAACGCCTATGATCGCGTCGAATCTCGGCAGCTCGGCTGGACGGGCGACGTCATTCAGCGCTGGACCAAGTCGGCAATGCAGAATTCGGTGCCGCGCGCCAGCTACGCGGCGGCCTTGCATGACCGCGGCGTCCTGCGCGAATGGCTTTCGGCGGTGCGGGCCTATGGCTTTGCCGTCATGGATGGCCTGCCCACGGAATCCGGCGCGCTGTGCAAGGTGGCTGACCTCTTCGGTTATATCCGCGAGACCAATTACGGGCGCTGGTTCGAAGTGCGCGCCGAGGTCAACCCGAACAATCTCGCCTACACCAATCTTGGCCTGCAGGCGCATACCGACAATCCCTATCGGGATCCGGTGCCGACGCTGCAGATCCTGGCCTGCATCGAGAACACGGTGGAAGGCGGCGAATCCAGCGTCGTCGACGGGTTCGCGGTGGCGGCGGCGCTTCAGGCGGAGAACCCGGACGGCTTCCGGCTGCTCTCTTCCTATCCGGCGCGCTTCGAATATGCCGGCTCGTCGGGCGTGCGGCTGCAGTCGAAGCGGCCGATGATCGAGCTCGGGCCCGATGGCGAGTTGATCTGCATCCGCTTCAACAACCGCTCGCTGGCGCCGGCGGTCGACGTGCCCTTCGCCGAGATGGAGAAATACTACGCGGCCTACCGCCGGTTCGCCGAACTGATCGAGGATCCGGCCTTCGAGGTGACCTTCAAGCTCGAGGCGGGAGAATCCTTTATCGTCGACAACACCCGCGTCATGCATGCGCGCAAGGCGTTTTCCGGCAGCGGCAAGCGCTGGCTGCAGGGCTGCTACGCCGACAAGGATGGCCTGTTGTCGACGCTGGCGGCGATCGAGCATGGTTTCAAGGAGGCGGCGGAATGAACCCGAATGAATTGAACACGGGCAACATCGTCGAATTCATCGCCGATATCTTCGAGCGTCGCGGCGCCGAATCCTATCTCGGCGAGCCTGTCACCATGTCGGAACATATGCTGCAGGGCGCATGGCTGGCCGAGCAGGACGGCGCGCCGGAGGAGCTTGTGGCGGCGGCGCTGCTGCACGATATCGGCCACTATACCAGCGAGTTCGGCACCTATTCGCCCGACGACGTCGAGGACAAGCACCATGACGAGGCGGGCGGCGAGGTGCTGGCGCCCTTCTTTCCGCCGGTCATCGTCGAGTGCGTCAGGCTGCATGTCTCGGCCAAGCGCTATCTGTGCGCCACCGATCCGACCTATTTCGGCAAGCTGTCGGCGGCCTCGGTGCATACGCTGTCGCTGCAGGGCGGGCCGATGAATGCCGAGGAAGTCAAGGAGTTCCGCCGCAATCCGTTCCACGAGGAAGCGGTGCGCGTGCGCATCTGGGACGAGGGCGGCAAGGTCGCCGACATGAAGACGCGGGCCTTTCGCGACTACGTGCCGCTGCTCGAGCGCGTCGTGAAAAAGTTCGCGGCGGAGAAGGCAGCTTAGAGGGCGGCGAAGTCTGGGGGGAGAAAGCCATGTGTTTCTGCTTCGACGGCGAACACGCATTGGTGGCATATCAGCCGGATGAATGCAGGGAAGCCAAGCCGGCCGAGCGCGCAGCCGCATCGCGGCCGGCCGAAGGCAAAGTGTTGTCGACGGTTCAGCAAAGACGCCGCCAAGGCGGCGCCTTTGCTGGGAAAGGTTCGGAAGTCGTCTATCCCTTGTGATAGACCTCCTGCAGCCCATAGACGGGCGTCGGCAAGCCGACCTGCCTGGCTTTGAGTTGCAGTGACAGATACTGCGAGTAGTGCCGAGACTGGTGCAGGTTGCCGCCGTGGAACCACAGCGCTTGCTGCTGCGTCGGCTTCCACATGTTGCGCTGCTCGCCTTCCCAAGGGCCGGGGTCCTTGGTGGTGCCGGAACCCAAACCCCAGACCTTGCCGACCTTGTCGGCGACGTCCTGTGAGATGAGGTCCGCGGCCCAGCCGTTCATCGAGCCGTAGCCGGTCGCATAGATCACCAGGTCGGCCGGCAATTCCGTGCCGTCGACGAATTTCACGCCGGTTTCGGTGAGTTCCTGCACCGCGGCGCCTGGTCCGCTCTTCAGCTTGATCGACCCGTCGATGACGAGGTCGCAGGCGCCGACATCGATGTAATATCCGGAGCCGCGTCGCAGGTATTTCATGAACAGGCCCGAGCCGTCGTCGCCCCAGTCGAGCATGAAGCCGGCCTTTTCCAGGTCCGCGTAGAACTTCGCGTCGCGCTCCTTCATCTGCTCGTAGAGCGGGATCTGGAACTCGTGCAGGATGCGGTAGGGGAGCGAGGCGAAGATCATGTCGGCCTTGCGCGTCGTCATGCCGTTCTCCACTGCCTGCTCGGAGTAGAGGGCGCCGAGGCCGATATCCATCAGCGTGTCCGACTTGACGATATGGGTCGACGAGCGCTGCACCATGGTCACGTCGGCGCCGCCTTCCCACAGCGCCGCGCAGATGTCGTGCGCAGAGTTGTTGGAGCCGATGACCACCACCTTCTTGCCGCGGTATTTATCCGGGCCGGGATGGGTCGATGAATGCTGTTGCTCGCCCTTGAAGATGTCCTGGCCCTTGTATCTCGGCCAGTTCGCCTTGCCCGACATGCCGGTCGCCAGGACCAGCTGCTTCGGCTTGAGCGTGATCTCCTTGCCGTCGCGCTCGACGACGATCGTCCATTCCTTGGCTTTCTCGTCGTATTTGGCGGATTTCGCCGTAGTGGAGCTCCAATAGTTGAGCTCCATCACCTTGGTGTACATCTCCAACCAGTCGCCGATCTTGTCCTTCGGCGCGAAGACCGGCCAGTTCTTCGGAAAGTCGATATAAGGCAGGTGATCGTACCAGACCGGGTCGTGCAGGCAGAGCGACTTGTAGCGCCTGCGCCAGGAATCGCCTGGGCGTTCGTTCTTCTCGATGATGATGGCCGGCACGCCGAGTTGTTTCAGCCTAGCTCCAAGAGCGATTCCGCCCTGACCGCCGCCGATGATGACGACATAGGGCTGTCGGGAGTGGCCGAGCTCGGCGATCTCGTCGTCGCGCTCCTCGCGCCACGTCTTGCGGTCCTTGCCGTGGCCATGCTTGGCGCCGAGGGGGCGGGTGAAGCCCGCCTTCTCCTCATGGTCTTTCAGCTCCGCCATCGTCGTGAGCAGGGTCCAGATCAGGTCGCCCTTGAACCGCACGAGGCCAAAGCCGCGCGCCACGCCGGTCTCGAAAGTGATCCAGGCGGTGATGACGCCGCCGTCCTCGTTCGCTTCCTCGCCCTCGGCCACCGCCCAACCGGTCGGCTTGGTGCTGGCCAGCGTCGCCTGGAGCATGTCGCGGATCTGGTCGCGGCCTTCCATCGTCTTCAGGTTCCAGGTGAAGGTGACGAGGTCGCGCCAGTAGCAATCGGCCTGGAAGCAGTTGACAGCGCTGTCGATGTCGCCGGCTTCCAATGCCTTGCCGAACTTGTCAAGCAGCGCCTGCGCCTTGGTGGTGGGTGTTCTCTCGAGCATTTGTTCTCCTCCACTTGCTAGAGTCCGTCATGAGCAGCAAGCTGCGTGCCAATCGTGACGTTCATCAAGGATTACAATGAAATCAATCTGTTATGACAATGTAGATTTCGATCGGCCGCGCCGTATCGAGCCGATGGGTATCGATGCAGCGCATCCAGGATTGAACGACGATGTCGTCGCGGGCCGATCGCGCGCCGGACAGCACCTGTTCGATTTCGCGGGTATGTTCCCGTTCGCCAGCCCTGCGTCCTCCTCGCACGTCCTCTGCCAGCGCATAGTGGTGCGTCGGAGAGGGACGCTCAACTGTACTAAGGTAGCTGTGGGATGGGAGCGCGCGCCGACGCCGTTCTCACAGGCGGGTGAATTCGCGCTGGACCCCATTGACGAGCCCGCGTTTTCGCCCTTATTGTCCGCGCCCATGAAAACGGCACTCATTCTCGTAGGCAGGCGTGTGGGCAAGGCGGTGTAACCGCCGGGCGAAAACCTCCCATGCGCATCACACAGGCTCCCTCGGGGGCCTTTTTTATTGCCTGAAACACGACTAAACGACCAGCAAATCGCCAGATGGCGGACAGTACGGGACCAGACCGATGAGCAACGGACAGAACGAGCGGCGCGAAATGACAGGCGCCGAAATGGTGGTGCAAGCGCTGAAGGACAACGGCGTCAAGCATGTCTTCGGCTATCCGGGCGGCGCCGTTCTCCCAATTTATGATGAAATTTTTCAACAAGACGATGTCGAGCACATCCTGGTCCGGCACGAACAGGGCGCCGGCCATGCCGCCGAAGGCTATGCCCGTTCGACCGGCAAGGCGGGCGTCATGCTGGTGACGTCCGGTCCCGGCGCCACCAACGCGGTGACGCCGCTGCAGGACGCGCTGATGGATTCCATTCCGCTGGTCTGCCTCACCGGCCAGGTGCCGACATCGCTGATCGGCTCCGACGCGTTCCAGGAATGCGACACCGTCGGCATCACGCGGCCCTGCACCAAGCACAACTGGCTGGTGAAGGACGTCAACCAACTCGCCGCCACCATCCATGAGGCTTTCCATGTCGCGACCACCGGCCGTCCCGGCCCGGTCGTGGTCGACATTCCCAAGGACGTGCAGTTCGCCAAGGGCGTTTATGTGCCGCCGCAGACGGCGCCGCGCACCAGCTATCAACCCAAGGTCCAGGGCGACCTGGAGAAGGTGAAGGCCGCCGTCGAGTTGATGGCAGCCGCCAAGAAGCCCATCATCTATTCGGGCGGCGGCGTCATCAATTCCGGTCCGGAAGCGAGCCACTTGCTGCGCGAGCTGGTCGACCTCACCGGTTTCCCGATCACCTCGACGCTGATGGGGCTCGGCGCCTATCCGGCGTCGGGCAAGAACTGGGTCGGCATGCTCGGCATGCACGGCACCTATGAAGCCAACATGGCCATGCATGACTGCGACGTGATGATCTGCATCGGCGCGCGGTTCGACGACCGCATCACCGGCCGTCTCAACGCGTTCTCGCCGAACTCGAAGAAGATCCACATCGACATCGATCCGTCCTCGATCAACAAGAACGTTCACACCGACGTGCCGATCATCGGCGATGTCGGACGCGTCCTGGAAGACCTGGTGCGACTGTGGCGGGCGACCGCCAAGACCGACAAGAAGGCGCTCTATCCATGGTGGGAGCAGATCGCGAAATGGCGCGCGCGGGACTCGCTCGCCTACAAGATGAACAACGACGTCATCATGCCGCAATACGCGATCCAGCGGCTCTACGAGCTGACCAAGGACAAGGACACCTACATCACCACCGAGGTCGGCCAGCACCAGATGTGGGCGGCGCAGCACTATCATTTCGACAAGCCGAACCGCTGGATGACGTCGGGTGGCCTCGGCACCATGGGTTACGGCCTGCCGGCCGCGCTCGGTGTGCAGATCGCGCATCCGGATGCGCTGGTCGTCGACATCGCCGGCGACGCCTCGGTGCAGATGACGATGCAGGAGATGAGCACGGCGGTGCAGTATGAGGCGCCGATCAAGATCTTCATCCTGAACAACCAGTATATGGGCATGGTGCGCCAATGGCAGCAGCTGCTGCACGGCAACCGGCTGTCGCATTCCTACACCGAGGCGATGCCGGACTTCGTCAAGCTGGCGGAAGCCTATGGCGGCCACGGCATACGCTGCGACAAGCCGGACGAGCTCGACGACGCGATCAAGGAGATGATCTCGGTGAAGAAGCCGGTGCTGTTCGACTGCCGCGTGGCGACCTTGGCCAACTGCTTCCCGATGATCCCGTCGGGCAAGGCGCATAACGAGATGCTGCTGCCGGACGAGGCGACCGACGAGGCGGTGGCCAACGCCATCGACGCCAAGGGCAGGGAATTGGTGTAGGCAGCCATCAAGGCGGGGCTGTCGCGAGAAAGCCGTGCGCAAACAGAGAATTAGCTCAAAAAGTCTGAAATCGAGATTCACCTTATGAACGCACAGCACCTTCAACCGACCGGCTCCGCCTATTTCATCGCCAAGGAAACCGAGAAGCCGGAAACGCACACGCTCTCCGTGCTGGTCGACAACGAGCCGGGCGTGCTTGCCCGCGTCATCGGCCTGTTCTCGGGCCGTGGCTACAACATCGAGAGCCTTACCGTCTCGGAGACCGAGCACGAACGGCATCTGTCGCGCATCACCATCGTGACGCGCGGCACGCCGCATGTGATGGAGCAGATCAAGCACCAGCTCGAACGCATCGTGCCGGTGCACAGGGTGGTCGACCTGACCGTGCGCTCGCATGAGCTTGGGCAGGAGCGGCCGCTGGAACGGGAGCTGGCGCTGGTCAAGGTCGCCGGCACCGGTGACGCCCGGGTCGAGGCGCTTCGCCTTGCGGATGCTTTCCGCGCCTCGGTCATCGATGCCAACACCGAGCATTTCATCTTCGAGATCACCGGCAAGGGGTCCAAGCTCGACCAGTTCATCGCCATCATGAAGCCGCTCGGCCTGGTCGAGATCTGCCGCACCGGCGTGGCGGCGATGAACCGCGGTCCGCAGGGAATGTGAACAGGACGACCGTCCTGTTTTCAAGCTTTGGCCCGGCGGTTGCCCGTTTCTGGCTTTTGCGCATGTGCTAAAAGGACAGTAAGGCTGACATATCGGGGAGGATAACATGTCGCTCGACGCATTCCTTGCCCTGCTGGTCTACGCCTTCGTGACGTCGATCACGCCGGGGCCGAACAACCTCATGCTGCTCGCTTCCGGCGTCAATTTCGGTATCGCCAGGACGGTTCCGCACATGCTGGGCATCGGCATCGGCTTTCTGGTCCTGCTTTTGGCCGTCGGCTTCGGGCTCGGCGCGGTGCTGACGGCGTTTCCGGCGCTGCATACGGCGCTGAAGATCGCGGGCGCCGCCTATCTGCTCTACCTCGCCTGGAAGATCGCCATGTCCCGCTCGATAAGCGACGGAAATGGGGCGGAGGGGCGGCCGATGCGCTTCATCGACGCCGCTGCGTTCCAGTGGGTCAACCCTAAGGCATGGGTGATGGCCATCACCGCCATGGCCGTCTACACCAATTCCGATCACCCGTTCGTCTCGGTGGCGCTGATCTCGATCGCCTTTACCATCGTCAACCTGCCCAGCGTCTCGGTGTGGGCCGGCTTCGGCACGGCGCTGCGCGGCTTCCTGTCGGATCCGGTGCGGCTGAAATGGTTCAACATCGCCATGGGCGTGCTGCTGGCGGCGACGCTGTGGCCGATGCTCGGTTAGGTGTATCGATATTCAGGTGAGGCCGGCCTGACCTGAATATCGACACATCTAGACAGCCTTTCGGATGGGCCGCAGAGCTGCTCGCGACCTCGTTTGCCGGCTGCCCAACGATTGTGCACTGCACATTAAATCTTCGTAATCCCGCGTTTTGGCCCTTTTCCGCCAGAGCCTTGTCCTATCTATTCGGCGAAAATCGCGGCGAAGCGCCGTGAATCGAGCTAAGATGGACCACCGGGATCGGCGTGTCGGGTAGAGGGCTTACTTTGTCGATGCGCGGAAAAATCGCCTTTGCAGTTGTAGCGGTCGCCTGTCTGGCGGGCGCCGGGCTCTATTTTTCGCCCACGACGTTGGCCAAGGTCCAGGAGCTCATTTCGGGCAAGCAGGCTGGCGCTGCCGCCGCGGACAAGACGGCCGGCGGTGACAAGACAGCCAGTGCATCGGATAATGCGAAAGGCGGCAGTGGGCGTTCGGCCTCGATCGTTTCGGCGACCGCGACGACCGCCGATTTCCCGATACGCCGCTATGCCATCGGCTTCGTCTCGTCGCCGGCGGTGGTCAGCATCAATGCCCGTGTTTCCAGCCAGATCGTATCGATCGCGGTCAAGGACGGGCAGATGGTCAAGGCCGGTTCTCTTCTCATCTCGCTCGACGACCGCGCGCTGAAGGCGCAGCTCGCCAAGGACCAGGCGACGCTCACCAAGGACCAGGCAATGCTGGTGAGCGCCCAGGCCGACCTGCAGCGCGCCAAGGACCTCGTCGCCAAGCAGGCTGGAACGCAGCAGACCTACGATCAGGCGCTGGCGGCGCAGAAGGCCGCGGCCGCCACCATCGACGCCGACAAGGCGACCATCGATGCCGACACCGTGCAATTGAGCTATGCAACCATCTCGGCGCCGATCGCGGGCCGGCTCGGCGCCGTCAACGTCTCGGTGGGCGATCTCGTCACCACCAGCAACGGCAACTCGAGCAGCTCGACGCCGCTGGTCACCATCACGCAGATGGACCCGCTGCAGGTGAACTTCACGCTGCCGGAGAGCAATCTGGCCTTGTTGCACAAGGCGCTCGCCGACCCGCAGCAAGGCGACGTGACGCTGACCAAGGACGGCGATCCCACGCCGATTGGCAAGGGCACGCTCGATTTCGTCGATTCCAGCGTCGATACTGCCTCCGGCACCATCGCCACGCGGGCGAGCATACCCAATCCGGATCTTTCGCTGTGGCCCGGGCAATATGTGAACGTGGTGCTCGAGGCCGGCACGATGCCGCAGATGACCTCGGTTCCGACGGTCGCGGTGCAGCCCAGCCAGAAGGGGCCGTTCGTCTATGTGGTCAAGCCGGACAACACCGTCGAGATGCGGCCGGTGCAGGTGGCGCTGACCGAGGGCCAGAACAGCGCCATCAGCGATGGTCTCAAGAGCGGCGAGAAGGTCGTCGTCGAAGGCCAGACGCGATTGAAGAACGGCGCGGCGGTGCACGAAGGCAAAGCCGTGGCCGGATCCACTGATCAGGCGTCGCCCAAGGTCGCGGAGGCCGACAAGGCCGGCGGGGCGAGCCAATGATCTCCGAATTCTGCATCCGCAAGCCCGTCGCCACCCTTCTGATGTCGTTCGCCCTCATTCTGGGCGGCATCTTTGCCTACAAGTTCCTGCCGGTGGCGGCGCTGCCCAGCGCCGAATTTCCGGTGGTCAACGTTTCGGCCAGCTTGCCCGGCGCCTCGCCGGAGACGATGGCGACATCGGTGGCGACGCCGCTGATCAAGCAATTCGCGACGATCGCCGGCATCGATTCGATCTCGACCACCAATTCGCTCGGCCAGACCTCGATCGCCATCCAGTTCGTGCTGAACCGCGACATCGACGCGGCGGCGGCGGACGTCCAGGCGGCGATCGCGCGCACGCAAAAATCGCTGCCGCCGGAAATGACGGCGCCGCCGAGCTATCGCAAGGTCAATCCGGCCGACGCGCCGATCCTTCTGATGTCGCTGGTCAGCGACACGGTCCCGCTGACCGACCTCGACGCCTTCGCCGAAAACGTCATTTCACCTTCTCTGTCGACCATCGACGGTGTGGCCCAGGTCTCGATTTACGGCCAGCAGAAATATGCCGTGCGCATCCAGATCGATCCGACCGCGCTGGCCGCGCGCGGCATCTCGATCGATCAGCTGCAGGCTGCGATCGCTTCGGCCAACAGCAACACGCCGCTCGGCGTCCTGCAGAACAACAAGCAGCAGCTGACCATCACCGCCAACACTCAGCTCGACAACGCCGCCGGCTTCTCCAACCTGATCATCGCCACCAAGAATGGTCACCCGGTGCGGCTGGGCGAGGTGACGCGCGTCGTCGACTCGGTCGAGACCACAACGACGGCAAGCTGGTATGACGGCACGCGCGCCATCATCCTCGCGGTCCAGCGCCAGCCCGACGCCAACACCGTCGAGGTGGTCGACAAGGTCAAGGCGATGCTGCCGTCCTTCCAGGACCAGATGCCGGCGGCGGCCAGCATCAAGCTGCTCAACGACCGCTCGACCTCGATCCGGCAAGCCGTCGACGACGTCCAGTTCACGCTGCTCCTGACCATCGCCCTGGTGGTGATGGTGATCTTCGTGTTCCTGCGGCGGGTGACGGCGACGATCATTCCGGCCGTGGCGGTGCCGATCTCGCTGATCGCCACGCTTGGCGCGATGTTCCTGTTCGGTTTCTCGATCGACAACATCTCGCTGATGGGCCTGACGCTTGCTGTCGGCCTTGTCGTCGACGACGCCATCGTCATGCTGGAAAACATCTTCCGCCACATGGAGGAAGACGGGCTGTCGGCCTTCGACGCCTCGCTGAAGGGCGCGCGCGAAATCGGCTTCACCATCATCTCGATCTCGATCTCGCTGGTGGCGGTGTTCATTCCGGTGCTGCTGATGGGCGGCGTCATCGGCCGCATCTTCAACGAATTCGCCGTCGTGGTGACCGTCGCCATCCTGGCCTCGATGTTCGTGTCGCTGACGCTGACGCCGATGCTCTGCTCGCGCCTGCTGTCGGTGAGCAAGGCCGATCGCGAAAAGCATGCCCCCGGCCACAAGCCGGATTTCATCACGCGCGGCTACGACCGGATCCTGGGCTTCTGCCTGCGAAACACCTTCTTGGTGTTCCTCGTCTTCGTCGCAACGGCGGCAGCGTCGGTGTGGCTGATCCAGGTTTCGCCGAAGGGCTTCTTTCCGCAGGAGGATATCAGCCAGATCTCGGTGACCACGCTTGCGCGCCAGGACATCTCCTTCGACGCCATGGTCAAGCTGCAGGGTAAGGTCGCCGATGTATTCTCTCATTCTCCCTATGTGACGCATGTCGCGTGGTCGGTGGGCGGCAGCCAAAGCGCGCTCAACCAGGGCCGGCTCTATGTGCAGCTGAAGGACAAGAGCCAGCGTCCCGACATCGAGAAGGTCCAGTCCGACCTGAGGCGGCAACTTTCGAATGTGGCCGGCATCGAAGCCTATATGCAGCCGGTGCAGAATCTCAGGCTGGGCTCACGGTCATCGGCCAGCGCCTATCAGCTCGTGGTGCAGGGCCTGGATACCGGCCAGACCGACATCTGGGCGCAGAAGCTGGACGACGCGATGGCCGCGGACCACACGACCTTCACCGACGTCACCAGCGACCTGCAGAACAACGCATTGCAGGCATCACTGGTGATAGACCGCGACAAGGCCGCCCAGCTCGGCATCGATACCGACACGCTGCGTTCGGCCCTCTATGGCGGCTTCGGCACCGATCAGGTTTCGACGATCTTCGGTTCGGCCGACAGCTATGAGGTGATCACCGAGCTCGATCCCAAGATCAACTGGTCGCCGGAGCGAATGCTGGCCATCCAGATGCGGACGTCCAGCGGCAGCCTAGTGCCTCTCGGCGCTTTCGCGCATGTCGATCGCACGGCCGGCGCGCTGACAGTCAATCAGCTCGGCCAGCTTCCGGCGGTGACGGTTTCCTACAATCTGCCGCAGGGCGTGTCGCTCGGCGACACGGTGACCCGCATCGAGCAGCTCAAAGAACAGATCGGCATGCCGAAGGAGATCTCGACGAGCTTTGCCGGCACGGCCAAGACATTCCAGGATTCGCTTGCCAACCAAGGCTTCCTGATCGGCGGCGCGATCCTGACGATCTACATCGTGCTCGGCATGCTCTATGAGAGCTTCATCCACCCGCTTACCATCCTCACCGGCCTGCCGTCGGCGGTGCTCGGCGCGGTGGTGGCGCTGCGCTTCGCCGGCATGGACCTGTCGGTGATCGCGGTGATCGGCATCCTGATGCTGATCGGCATCGTCAAGAAGAACGGCATCATGATGGTCGACGTCGCGCTGGAGCTCAGGCGACAGGGCATGTCGGCGAAGGAGTCCATCCACAAGGCCTGCCTGATGCGTTTCCGGCCGATCATGATGACGACGCTTGCCGCGTTGATGGGTACGTTCCCGATCGCGCTCGGCACCGGCGCCAGCGCCGAGCTGCGCCAGCCGCTTGGCGTCGCGGTGGTCGGCGGCCTGCTCGCCTCGCAGGCGCTGACGCTGTTCGTCACGCCGGTGATCTACGTCTATTTCGAGAATTTCTCCGGCTGGCTGCTCGGCTTCTTCTCGAAGAAGAGCAGGCCGGAGCTGCATGTGGTGGAAAGCGGCGAGCAAGCCTCGCTGTTCGATACCAACGACGATATCCCGCAAAAGACCGCCGCCGAGTAGGCGGCGGCTCTGGCCCAAGCTGTCAAGCTTGCGGCACGGTGTGGGCAATCGTAACCTCGTGACATGGCCCACGATCATGACCACGACAACGAGCTCGATCCGTTCGCGGCGCGCGTGCGCGCGCTGGAGACGATCCTGACGCAAAAGGGCCTGATCGATCCCGCGGCCATCGACGTCATCGTCGACACCTATGAGACCAAGATCGGTCCGCGCAACGGCGCGCGGGTGGTGGCAAAGGCCTGGAGCGATGCGGCTTACGCCGATTGGCTGAAGCGCGACGCGACCGCGGCGATCGGATCGCTCTCCTATACCGGTCGCCAGGGCGAGCACATGCAGGCCGTATTCAACACCGGTGAGACGCATAACCTCGTCGTCTGCACGCTCTGCTCCTGCTATCCGTGGTCGGTGCTCGGCCTGCCGCCGGTCTGGTACAAGGCGCCGCCTTACCGCTCGCGGGCGGTGATCGATCCGCGCGGCGTGCTGGAGGAGTTCGGACTGACGTTGCCGATGACCAAGAAGATCCGCGTCTGGGATTCGACGGCCGAGCTTCGCTACCTCGTGGTGCCGATGCGGCCCAAGGGCACGGAAGGCTGGAGCGAGGAACAGCTCGCTGGTCTGGTGAGCCGCGATGCGATGATCGGCACGGCGGTCGCGAAGGAACCGACATGAACGGGCCGCAGGATCTCGGCGGGCAGATGGGTTTCGGGCCGGTCGCGCCCGAGACGGACGAGCCTTATTTCCATGCGGCATGGGAGAGGCGTGCGCTCGGCGTCACGCTCACCGCAGGCGGCATGGGCGCCTGGAACATCGACGAGAGCCGGCATGCGCGGGAATCGCTGCATCCCGCCGATTATTATTCGTCGAGCTACTACCAGATCTGGATCAAGGCGCTGGAGGCACTGCTGAAGCGCCATGCCTTCGTCAGCGAGCGTGACCTTGCCGCCGGCAAGGCGGTCGATGCCGCCGCGACGCCGAAACGGGTGCTGAAGGCGGCGGACGTGCCGGCCGTGCTTGCCAAGGGCGGCCCATGCGACCGGCCGGTCGCCACGCCGGCGCGTTTCCAGGCGGGCGATCGCGTGCGTACGAAGAATTTCAATCCGACCGGACATACGCGCCTGCCGCGCTACGCGCGCGGCAAGAACGGGACGATCGAGGCCGTTCGGGACGGCTTCGTCTTCCCCGACAGCAATGCGCATGGCAAGGGCGAGAACCCGCAATGGGTCTACACGGTGGTGTTCGAGGGGCCGGAGATCTGGGGCGAGGGCGCCGATCCCACGCTCAGCGTTTCGATCGACGCCTGGGAGAGCTATCTTGAGCCGGCATGACGGCGCATTGCCTGCGGGCTTCGACGAGCCGGTCTTTGCCGAGCCGTGGCAGGCTGAAGCCTTCGCGCTGACTGTCGCGCTGCACGGAAGAGGCCTGTTTTCGTGGAGCGAGTGGGCGGAGGCCTTGTCCGCCGAGGTGAAGCAGCCGGGCGCCGCGAGCGACGGGCATGATTATTACGAGCATTGGCTGGCGGCCTTGGAGAAGCTTTTGTCGCGAAAGGGGATCGCCGGCAAGGCCGAGGTGGACGAACTCGCCGCCGCCTGGGAACGCGCCGCGCACGCCACGCCGCACGGCAAGCCGATCCTGCTGGAGAACGATCCGGGATCTGTAAGGTAAGCCAAACTCAAACAGGCTTGTTCCCTTTACGTTCTCGTTTTCGCCTGCTAGCGTGGCGGGGTTGTGGCAAATGAGGCCATCACCGGCGATACGAGTGATGGAGCGGCTGTCTTGTCTTTCGCTTGCGAATCCGGTCTCTCGCGCTGATGGAATTTTCTCCCCAACAGGACGAGGCTTTGAAAGCGGTCGGGCGCTGGCTCAAGGAGGGCCGGCCGCAGGTCTTCCGGCTGTTCGGTTATGCCGGCACCGGCAAGACGACGCTGGCGCGCTATTTCGCCGAGCACGTCGACGGGCAGGTGCAGTTCGCCGCCTTCACGGGTAAGGCGGCGCAGGTGCTGCGTTCCAAGGGCGCGACCAACGCCCGCACCATCCATTCGCTGATCTATAGGCCGAAGGGCGAGGAATCGGTCGAAGACGAGGTGACCGGCAAGACATCGATGTCGCCGACCTTTTCGCTCAACCGGCAAAGCCCGATTTCGCGCGCCAAGCTTGTCGTCATCGACGAATGCTCGATGGTCGACGAGCAGCTCGGCCGCGACCTGCAGAGCTTTGGCACACCGATCCTCGTGCTTGGCGATCCGGCCCAGCTGCCGCCGATCTCGGGCGGCGGCTTCTTCACCGAGCATGAACCTGACGTGTTGTTGACCGAGATCCACCGCCAGGCGCGCGACAATCCCATCATCCGTCTGGCGCTCGACGTGCGCGAGGGCCGCGAATTCATGCATGGCGACTACGGCACGGCGCAGGTGATCGGCAGGGAAGGCGTCAACCAGGACCTGGTGCTCAAGGCCGACCAGGTGCTGGTCGGCACCAACCGAACGCGCCGGCGCTACAATCAAAGGCTGCGCGAGTTGAAGGGATTCAACGCGGACTTCCCGCAGGCCGGCGACAAGCTGGTCTGCCTGCGCAACGATCCGGCCAAGGGGCTGCTCAATGGTTCGCTGTGGAAGGTGATGACCTCGTCGCGCGAGACGGTGAAGCCCGGCATCAACCTTCTGGTCTCGCCGGAAGAGGACGATCCCGACCGCGGCGTTGCCAAGATCAAGCTGCTCAAGGCGGCGTTCGAGGACCCGGATGCCGAGATTCCCTGGCAGCAGAAGAAGCGCTTCGACGATTTCGACTATGGCTATGCGCTGACCGTGCACAAGGCGCAGGGCTCGCAGTGGAACGATGTCGTGCTGTTCGACGAGAGCTGGGCCTTCAAGGAGACCCGGCAGCGCTGGCTCTATACCGCCATCACCCGCGCCGCCGAGCGACTGACGGTGGTGCGCTAACGCTTGCGAATGTCATTTTGGCCTTGCGCCAAGCCACTGCCAGGCGGCTTCCTCATCGTCGACATCGAAGCGCCTGAATTCGAAGGGCAGCGCCTTGGGGAAAATACCCGTGACGAGAGAAGCCCAACTCGGCTCGCCGATGGCCGCGCAGCGCACGACATGTTGCATTGCGTCGGCAACGCCCTGGCGAAGCGTGTCCTGCGAGATATTGGCCCAGTCCACGCTTTCCTCGTCGGTCAGCCTGACCAGCACGTCGATCCTCGGATGCAGCGCGTAGGCGGCCTCCAGCAGGCCGAACAGATTTTCCGCATCGGCCGGCGAGACATCGCCGACGACGTCGATGGCGAAAAGCGCGTCGCGGTTGGTTTCGATGCGGCGGATCGCCGGCACGGCTTCGAGGAAATTCAATGGCAAATCCTTGTGTTAGCCTCCATCTATCCCCTGGAACACCCGAAACCCTCTATCTGTTCCCCTTAAAGGCGTTATAGATGCCCGCCGATCCACTGGACCCAGTTCATGCCCGCCAAGCTTTCGGTCAACCTCAACGCCGTCGCCATGCTGCGCAACCGCCGCGACCTGCCATGGCCGAGCGTGACCGGACTTGGCCGCATCGCCCTAGCCGCCGGCGCCCATGGGCTGACGGTGCATCCGAGGCCCGATGAGCGGCACACCAGGCATTCCGACCTGGCGGAGATCAGGGCGCTGATCGACGACGAATTTCCTAGCGCGGAATTCAACATAGAGGGCTATCCGACCGAGGACTTCCTGGCGCTTGTCGAGAAGCATCAGCCCGAGCAGGTGACGCTGGTGCCCGACGACCCGGCGCAGGCAACCTCGGACCATGGCTGGAACTTCACCGCCCAGGCGGCGTTCCTCACACCGATCGTCAAGCGGCTGAAGAAGGGCGGGTTCCGCGTGTCGCTGTTTTCCGACGCCGATCCGGATGGGGTGAACGCGGCTCGCTATACCGGCGCCGACCGCATCGAACTCTATACCGGTCCCTATGGCGGCTTCCATTCCGATTCCGCAAAGGCGGCCAAGGAGCTGGAAAGATTGGGAAAAACCGCTGACGCCGCATTCGCGGCCGGGCTTGGCGTCAATGCCGGCCACGATCTGACCGTGAAGAACCTGCCGGCATTGGCCAAGCGTATTCCGGCATTGGCCGAAGTATCGATCGGACATGGGTTGACAGCCGATGCGCTGGAGTATGGCATGGCCGGCACGATCGGACGGTTCTTGAAGGCCTGCGGATGGTAGGGCGCCTTGCGTAGTTTCGGCAGTTTTGCTGTGTTCCGCGCGATGCGGCGACCCCGGAGCGTGGCGAATCCGGTGAAGTGGGGTTCACGGTGCTAGCCAACACCAGCGAGACGGAATCCCTCGAACGTTCGGGCCATGCCGAAACCGAGCGGCAGCACAGCACCAAGGTTCTCATGCTTGGCGCGCTCGGCGTCGTCTATGGCGATATCGGCACAAGCCCGATCTACGCCTTCCGCGAGGCGCTGCATGCTTCGTCGAGCTCGGTTGCCCGCCATGACGTGCTCGGCGTGCTGTCGCTGATCGTCTGGGCGCTCACCATCATCGTCACGATCAAATATGTCGCCTTCGTGCTCAGGGCCGACAACAAGGGCGAGGGCGGCACATTGTCGCTGATGTCGCTGGCGCGCAGCGCCTATCCGCCGGGCTCACGGCTCATCCTGGTCATCGGCCTTTGCGGCGCGGCGCTGTTCTTCGGCGATTCGATCATCACGCCGGCGATCTCCGTGCTGTCCGCGGTCGAAGGCCTGGAAGTGGTCACGCCGGCGCTCGATGCCTATGTGGTTCCGATCACGCTGGTCATCCTGGCCGTGCTTTTCTCCGTGCAGCGCTTCGGCACGGGCAAAGTGGCGGCGGTGTTCGGACCTGTGACGGCGACATGGTTCGTAGCGATCGGCGCGGCAGGCCTCTATCACATTGTCGACGATCCATCCGTCTTCCTGGCGATCAACCCGTATTACGCGATCTACTATCTGGCCACCACGCCGACAGGCGCCTTCGTCACCGTAGGCGCGGTGTTCCTGGCGGTTACCGGCGCCGAGGCGCTTTATGTCGACCTTGGTCATTTCGGCCGCAAGCCGATCGTGATGGCCTGGTTCGCAATCGTTTTCCCTTGCCTGCTGCTGAATTACTTCGGGCAAGGCGCCTTCGTGCTTTCGCATGGCGGCAAGCCGACCAACCCGTTCTTCCAGATGCTGCCCGAATGGGCGCTGATGCCGATGGTCGGCCTGGCGACGGCAGCCACGGTCATCGCCAGCCAGGCCGTCATTTCCGGCGCCTTCTCGCTGACAAGACAGGCTGTGCAGCTCAACCTTCTGCCGCGCATCGAGGTGCAGCACACCTCCGAGATGCAGAGCGGCCAGATCTATATGCCCAGGGTCAATCTCCTGGTCGCGCTCGGCGTGATGCTCCTGGTCGTCGGTTTCGGCAGCTCGAGCGCGCTTGCCTCGGCCTACGGCATTTCGGTGACGGGCGAGATGCTGATGACGACGATCCTTTTGTTCGTGGTGATGCGCTGGCTGTGGAAATGGCAGGTTGCTGCTGCTTTGGCGCTGGCAATGCTGTTCGGCGTCATCGATCTCGGCTTCTTCTCGGCCAATGTCGTCAAGATCGTCGAAGGCGGCTGGGTGTCGATCACCGTCGCCTGTCTCATGGGCCTGATCATGTGGACCTGGATCCGCGGAACCCGCTACCTTTTCGACAAGACGCGCCGCAACGAGATCCCGCTCGACTTCCTGGCGGCAAATCTGCTGAAGAAAAAACCGCAGCTGGTCTCGGGCACCGCCGTGTTCCTGACCAGCGATCCGCTGAGCGCGCCGACCGCGTTGATGCACAGCCTCAAGCATTACAAGGTGCTGCACGAAAAGAACGTCATCCTCTCGGTGGTGACGGCGCCGCAACCGGTGGTTCCGGACAGCGAGCGCGTCAAGATGGAGACGGTCAACGAACTGTTCATGCGGGTGACGCTGACCTTCGGCTACATGGAACAGCCCAACATTCCGCGGGCCCTGGCCATTTGCCGCAAGCAGGGCTGGAAGTTCGACATCATGACGACGTCGTTCTTCCTGTCGCGGCGCTCGCTGAAGGCGTCGCCCAATTCCGGCATGCCGGTCTGGCAGGACCGGCTGTTCATCAGCCTGGCGCGTTCGGCCGCGGATGCGACCGAGTATTTCCAGATTCCGACGGGGCGCGTGGTGGAGATCGGCACGCAGGTAGCGATCTGACAGCCTCGATCTACGCCGGATGAAGAAGCCCGCGCGTACCATATATTGAAAGCCCTGCGTCGGCGGCATGGGAGCCCTTACGTCGGGGCACTTGATATTGCACCGCAGCAAGCGTAGAGCACCGCGCGTTTTATCGGAGTGTCGTCCATGGCCCTTGCCAATGGTGCTGAGGCAGAACCCGTCGACCAATCGAGCCATCCCGAAATAGAGCAGCACAGCACCAAGGTGCTGATGCTGGGCGCGCTCGGCGTGGTCTATGGCGACATCGGCACCAGCCCGATCTACGCGTTTCGCGAAGCGTTGCATGCTTCCTCGGGCGGCGACGTCGCCAACCGCGCCGACATTCTGGGCGTGCTGTCGCTGATCATCTGGTCGCTCACGATTACAGTGACGATCAAGTACATCATGTTCGTGTTGCGCGCCGACAACCGCGGCGAGGGCGGCGTGCTGTCATTGATGGCGCTGGCGCGCGGTACCTTCCCGACACGCTCGGCGATCGTGCTGGGCATCGGTATCGTGGGCGCATCGCTGTTCTTCGGCGACGCGGTTATCACGCCCGCCATCTCGGTGCTGTCGGCGGTCGAGGGCATGAATGTCGTCACACCTGCTTTTCAGCCCTATGTCGTGCCGCTGACCCTTTTGATCCTTGCGATGCTGTTTGCTGTGCAACGCTTCGGCACCGGCGGCGTGGGCCTGGTGTTCGGCCCGGTTACCGCCGTCTGGTTTCTCGCGATCGGCCTGTCCGGTCTCAATCACATCATCGACGACCCGGAAATCCTGTGGGCCATAAGCCCGCATTACATCGTGGCCTTCTTCATCAATTCACCGGATGTGTCTTTCGTCACGGTCGGCGCCGTCTTCCTGGCGGTCACCGGCGCCGAGGCGCTCTACGCGGACCTCGGCCATTTCGGCCGCAAGCCGATTGTGCTGGCGTGGCTGGCGATCGTGTTCCCCTGCCTGCTTTTGAACTATGCCGGGCAGGGCGCCTTCGTGCTTGCCAAGGGCGGCACGGTCGGCCATCCGTTCTTCGAGATGAACGAGGGCTGGGCGCTGATCCCGATGGTGGTGCTGGCGGCGGCGGCGACGGTCATCGCCAGCCAGGCGGTGATCTCCGGCGCCTATTCGCTCACCCGGCAGGCCGTGCAGCTCAACATGCTGCCGCGGCTGGAAATCCTGCATACGTCGGAAAAGCAGTCCGGCCAGGTCTACATGCCGCGCGTCAACATGCTGATCGCGCTCGTCGTCATGATGCTCGTGGTCGGCTTCGGTGAATCCAGCAAGCTCGCCTCGGCCTATGGCATCTCGGTGACCGGCAACATGCTGGTGACGACGACGCTGCTGTTCATCGTCATGACGCGCATCTGGAAATGGAACATCTGGCCGGCCATCGCGCTCACCGCGGTGTTTGCCCTGATCGATATCGGCTTCTTCGCCTCCAACATCGTCAAGGTATTCGAGGGCGGCTGGGCGTCGCTCGCGGTCGCCTTCGCCATCATCCTGGGCATGTGGACCTGGGTGCGTGGCAGCCGCTATCTGTTCGACAAGACCCGCCGCAACGAGATCCCGCTCGATTTTCTGGCGGGGAACCTTCTGAAGAAGAAACCGCAACTGGTGTCCGGCACCGCGGTGTTCCTGACCAGCGATCCGCTGAGCGCGCCGACCGCGCTGATGCACAGCCTCAAGCACTACAAGGTGCTGCACGAAAAGAACGTCATCCTGTCGGTGGTGACGGCGCCGCAACCGGTGGTGCCCGACAGCGAGCGCGTGAAGCTGGAGACGGTCAACGAGCTGTTCATGCGCGTGACCTTGACCTTCGGCTACATGGAGCAGCCGAACATCCCGCGCGCGCTGGCGATCTGCCGCAAGCAAGGCTGGAAGTTCGACATCATGACGACGTCGTTCTTCCTGTCGCGGCGCTCGTTGAAGGCATCGCCCAATTCCGGCATGCCGATCTGGCAGGACCGGTTGTTCATCGGCCTGGCGAAAACGGCGGCGGACGCGACGGAGTATTTCCAGATTCCCACCGGGCGCGTGGTGGAGATTGGCACGCAGGTCGCGATCTGACAGACTGCGCCGCATAGGCTGACGTCCCGCAATTGCGGATGGAAGAAGCAGTTGCTTTCGAAAGAGGCGGGGCATGAGCGACGGGTTGGTGCTTGTGACCGGCGGGTCCGGCTTCCTTGGCGCTCATTGCATCCTATCGCTTTTGAACGCGGGCTATCGCGTGCGCACGACGGTGCGCTCGGCCAAGCGCGAAGCCGATGTTCTTGCCATGCTGAAGGTCGGCGGCGCCGAGCCGGGCGACGCGCTTTCCTTCGCTTATGCCGATCTCATGAGCGACAAGGGCTGGCCCGAAGCGGTTGCCGGATGCCGATATGTCCTGCACGTCGCTTCGCCCTTTCCGCCCGGCGTGCCGAAACACGAGGACGACCTGATCGTTCCGGCCAGGGAAGGGGCGTTGCGCGTGCTGCGCGCCGCCCGCGATGCCGGCGTCGAACGGGTCGTGCTCACCTCGTCCTTTGCCGCCATCGGCTATGGCCAGGTACCGGTTCCCGGCCGTCCGTTCACGGAAGAGAACTGGACCGATCTGTCGCAGAAGGTGAGCGCCTACGTGAAATCGAAAACGCTGGCCGAGCGTGCGGCCTGGGATTTCATCGATCGCGAAAGCGGCGCCTTGGAATTGGCGGTCGTCAATCCGGTCGGCATCTTCGGGCCGGTCCTGGGGCCGGATCATTCGACCTCGACGGACTTCATCAGGCGTCTGATGGATGGCGAGATGCCCGGCCTGCCGCGCATGGTGTTCGGCGTGGTCGACGTGCGCGACGTCGCCGACCTGCATCTGCGCGCCATGACCAACCGCGCCGCCAGGGGCGAGCGGTTCCTGGCCATCAGCGGCGACTTCATGACGATGCTCGAGATCGCGCGGACGCTGAAGGCGCGGCTTGGCAACGCAGGATCGCGTATTACGACGAGGGAGCTGCCGGACTGGCTGGTCCGGATCGTCGGCCTGTTCGACGGGCAAGCGGCCCAGATCGTGACGGAACTGGGCAAGCCGAGAAACGTGACGAGCGCCAAAGCCGTGCGCCTGCTCGGCTGGACGCCGCGATCACGCGAAGACGCGCTTGTGGCGACCAGCGAGAGCCTGATCCGGCTCGGATTGCTCAAGAAAACGAAGTGAGGCGCGCCGGGGGACGGCTTCCCCAGGCGCGCCAGACTTCAGCCGAGCAGGGCAGCCTTGTTCGTCTCGAGGAACTGCTTCAGCGTCCGCGGCTTGCGGCCAGATAGTTTTTCGACGGCATCGGTCACCTCTGCAATGCGGCCGGCGCGGGTGTTGGCGTCGAAGGAGACGATGATGCGGGCGAAATCTTCGGGAACGCCGGCTGCTTTCACCCCTTCGGTCAGCGCCTCGTCCGGCAGTTGGATGACTTCCAGCGGCTTGCCGGTGACTTCGCTCACCAGAGCGGCGATCTCGCCCACGGTATGGGCCTGCGGACCGGTCAGCGTGTAGATCCTGCTCTCTTTCGTGCCGGAAGCAAGGCCGGCGGCAATGGCGGCCGCCATGTCGTCGCGCGCGCCGTGGGCGATGCGTCCGTCGGCGGCCGACGTGTACCACTTGCCCGACGAAATGGCATGCGGAAGCGACATGAACAGGTTCTCCTGGTACCAGCCGTTGCGGAAGATGGTGTAGGGGATGCCGCTCGCCTTGATCGCCTGCTCGGTGCCGTAGTGGTCGCCGGCGAACAGCACCGGCGAGCCGGGCTCCGGATTGGGCATCGAGGTGTAGAGCAGATGCGAAACGCCTGCCGCCTTGGCCGCTGCGACCGCGGTCTCATGCTGCTTCAGGCGCCGGCCGGTTTTGAGGTCAAGGTCGCCGGTCGAGATGATCAGCACCTTGTCGGCGCCGCTGAATGCCTTCTCGAGCGAGGCCTTGTCGTTGAAATCGGCGGCCCTGACGGTAACGCCGCGCGCCGCGAGATCCGCGAGGTTTTCGGGATTGCGCGTGGCGGCGATGATGCTTTCCGGCGCAATTTTCTGCGCTTCCAGCAAGTGATCGATGACGGCGCGGCCAAGCTGGCCGGAGGCACCGGTGACGAGGAGTGTTTCGGTCATGGGAGGTTCCTGAATTGCGCCGATTGGCGGGTGCTGACGTAGTCTCAAAAAGAGAGCAGCACTAAAATAGGAATTGACCTCAAGCCGTAAAGAAGGCAGTTTTTCGGGAGGTAGGCATGGCGAGGGAACCACCCCGGCCGGCCGAAATTCGATCAGCGGATGTCGCGATGGACAGCAAGATCTTCAATCTCAAAGCCAAGCTCGAGATCTATAAGGCCATGACGAACGGCGCCAATTTCGCCGATTGTCCGGTCCGCGACGTGATCCAGGGCATCAGTGGCAAATGGAGCTCGCTGCTGGTCATGGCGCTGGCCGAGAAGCCTTATCGGTTCGGCGAATTGCGACGGCTGGTTCCCGACATCTCACAGCGCATGCTGACACAAACGCTCCACGACCTGCAGCGCGATGGCTATGTTCATCGCGAAGTGTTTCCGACCAAGCCGCCGAGCGTGGAATACAGCTTGACCGATCTTGGGCGCTCGATGTTCGCACCCCTGCAGATGCTGATCCAGTGGGCCGAGCTCAACCATGAGGCCGTGCGCGAGGCACGCGCCGCCTTCGACGCAGCCCAACCCTGACGGGCGTCAAAGCGCCAACTTGATTTGACCGCTGTGTTGGGGGATTGTCGCGCCGGCTTGGCTTGGGCGGGCGATGAGCAGATCTTACGACATAGCGATTGCCGGCGCCGGGCCGGCCGGACTGGCCGCGGCGCTCTATCTCAACCGGGCAGGGCACAAAGTCACCATTTTCGAGCGTTTCGACGCGCCGAAGCCCCTCGGGTCCGGCCTCATCCTGCAGCCGACCGGGTTGACCGTGCTCGCCGATCTCGGCCTGCTCGCCGAGATTCTTTCGCTTGGCAGCCGGATCGAGCGGTTGCACGGCACTGACGCCGGCAGCGGACGCACCGTGCTCGAAGTCCGCTACGACGCGCGGCGCGGCCGCCGCTTCGGCCTCGCGGTGCACCGGGCGGCGCTGTTCGGCGTGCTCTACCGCGCTGCCTTGCGCGAAGCGATCGCGATCGAAACCAATGTCGAGGTCGAGATGCTGGAGGCGGCCGAGCGCGCGACGCTCGTCTGCGGCAACGGCAGGCGGCTCGGCCCATTCGACCTCATCGTCGATGCCAGCGGCGCGCGCTCGAAGCTGCGGCATTATCTTGGCGATGCCGCGATGCCGCGGCCGCTCGCCTATGGGGCATTCTGGGCGTCGCTCGGCTGGCGCGACGGCTTCGACGAACGCGCGCTGCTGCAGCGCTACGACAAGGCAAGCGTCATGGTCGGCGTGCTGCCGATCGGCCGGCCGGAGCCCGGCGCGGAAGACATGGCGGCGTTCTTCTGGAGCCTCAAGCCGGCCGACGCCGAACAGGTGAAGGCGAAGGGGCTCGACGCCTGGAAGGCGAGGGTGGTTTCGGTATGGCCTGAGTGCGAGGTTTTCACCAGTCAGATCGACAGTTTCGAGCAGCTCTCGCTCGCCCGCTATTGCCACCACACGATGACGCTGCCGGCCGGCCGACGGCTTGCCGTCATCGGCGACGCCGCGCACTCGACCAGTCCGCAACTCGGGCAAGGCGCGAACATGGCGCTGCTCGACGCGGCCGCGCTCAGCCATGCGCTGGCGCGGACGAACGGCATCGACGGCGCGCTGGAGGCCTATGCGAGCGCGCGCCGTTGGCATGTGCGCGTCTTCCAGGCGCTGTCGCTGTCGCTGACGCCGTTCTACCAATCGGATTCCGCAGCCTTGCCCTTTGTCCGCGACCGCATGGTGGCGGCGCTTGCGAGGATTCCGCCGGGGCCGCAATTCCTCGCCGCCATGGTCGCCGGCACGGTGATCGACCCGTTCAGGCGGATCGGGCTTGCGGAGTTGCAATGGCCTGCCGCTGGATGATCCCGGACAGATAAGATTGCTTTGCCAGAAGGAAGGCATGCAGCCGCCGCGGATAGTCCGGGCCGACGGCTTCTTTAGCCGACCGGCGTTCGCTCAAGGCCTCGCGCCAGGCCTGGACGAGCGATTTGCCGTCAAGAATGCCGAAATCGCCGATGCGGTCGAACGTGTCGAAATAGCGGAAGACCGGCCCGTAAACGGCATCGACCAGCGAGAATCGATCGCCGGCGAACCACGGACCGCTTTGCCTTGCAGACAATTCTGCTTCCAGACGTGCAAACATCCCGGACAAGCGTCTGCTTTCATCGAGGAAAGCAGCTTCGTCGGCAGCGGAATAGAAACGGCCTATGGCGTTGAGGATGGCCGAGCCGAATTCGATCCAGGCGCGATGCTTGGCCCGCGCCAGCGGATCGGCCGGGTGTAAGGGATTGGCCTCTGTCTCCTCGAGGAATTCGAGGATGACGGCGGATTCGAAAATCACATCCTGCGCATTGCCGTGCCGGACGCGCAGCAGCGGCACCTTGCCAAGCGGCGAGATCGCCTTGAACCAGTCGGGTTTGTTGGAGAGGTCGACATAGACCCGCTCGAACGGCACGCCTTTTTCGGCAAGCGCAATCGCCGCGCGCTGGACGTAGGGGCACAAGTGATGGCTGACGAGAGTGAGCCTTGCGGTCATCTCACTCTCCCCAGACATAGTTCAGCGCGCCATCCTCGACGCGGGTCGACAGGAACATCAGGCGCGAGCCCTTCGGCGCCGGGCCTTTCAGGCGCTCGCCGTTTTCCATGTCGAATTTCGCGCCATGCCACTGGCAGACGAAAGCGCCGTCCTTGCAGTCCAGCGGTCCGCCGAAATGCAGGCAAGCATTGGCCGCGGCGCGGATGCGCTCGCCGCTGCGCCAGACATGGACCTCGCGGCCGAAGAAAGGCGCGATCAGGCTGCCGGTTTGGGGAATGTCGGCGATCTTGCAGATTTCATGTCTCATCGGTTCTCTCTATATAAATGCATTTGCATCTATATAGATGCGTTTGCATCGATCGTCAAGCTTGATGCAATTGCATCTATCGCTTAAGCTGGACCGATGACGAAAACATCACCATCACCCGAAGCCGTCATCGCCTGGGCGCGCCTGATGCGCGTCTCGCGCCAACTGGTCGAAAGGACCGAGGGTGCACTGAAAGCCGGCGGGCTGCCGCCGCTCGCCTGGTACGACGTGCTGCACGAGCTTGCCGAAGCGGGCGAGGGTGGGCTCAGGCCGTTCGAACTGATCGATCGCGTTCTCTTGGCACAGTACGGCGTTTCAAGACTGCTGGCCCGGCTCGAGGCGGATGGTCTGGTCGAAAAGCTGCCCGTCTCAGACGACGGCCGGGGCCAGACCGTACGCATCACGCCAAGCGGTCGGGACATGCGCCGCCGCATCTGGACCGTCTATGGCGCTTCGATCGCGGAACTCATGGGCGACAGGCTTTCCGCCAAGGAGTTGGGGATGCTTGCCGGGTTGCTCGGGCGGCTGCGCGATCCGCCGGTCGCGGACTGAAATCCATGAGCCGACGAGCTTTCAGGGCAGGCGCAAGGCCCATAGAAATGCGATCGTCGCCAGCGCGCCCAGCGCGACACGGACCAGATGCATCCCGCCCCACCTGACGATCAATGACCTCGCCTGAGAATTGGGGGCCTCGACATCCATCGCCTCCAGCATCCGGTTCGTCGGCATCATCACCAGCAGCGTCCATGGCCAAGGCAGAATGATGAACAGCGCACCGGCAAGATAGGCTGACGCGCCGGTCAGCCACCAGGCGATCAGGCCGAGAATGCAGGCTACCATGGCAATAGAGGCCTGCATGGCGGCCCCGCGCTTATAAGAGGGCTGCCATTCGCGCAGCAGCGCCTGGTCATCGAGGCCAAGCCGCGCCGGCTGCTCCGCGACGCTGACATAGACAGCGGCGCCGGTGAAGGCGGCGGCTACGGCCAGGGCGAGCAGACCGACCAGCATCTTATCCCTCCGGCAAGGAAATGGAAAATAGGGCTTGCATGACTTCGGGCAATACGGCATAGAAACCGAACCGTAACGTACGGTACGCATCGGTCTTGTCGACGTATTCGAGGGCAAACGTGTTGCACAGCGTGCAGGATATCGACAACAGCGAAGCGCTCACCGAGCGCCAGCAGGCCGTTCTGGAGGCGGCACTTCGCCTTTTGGTCGAAGAGGGCGACAACCTGACCATGACGGCGGTGGCGCGGCGGGCAAGCTGTTCCAAGGAAACGCTCTACAAATGGTTCGGCGATCGCGATGGACTGCTCAACGCCACGGTGCAATGGCAGGCGTCCAAGGTGCGTGTCGCGGCCGTCGACCGTGAGAGACTGGATATCGGTTCGCTCACGGCGAGCCTGGAGCGCTTCGCTTCAGATTGGCTGAAGGTTATCTCCAGCGACACTTCGATCGCGCTGAACCGTGTGGCAGTCAGCCATGCCGGTTCCGGCAAGGACGATCTCGGCGCGATCGTGCTGCAGAATGGCCGCTTCGCTCTTGCCAAGCGCCTGAAGCCGGTGCTTGAAGCCGGTCTGCAGGCCGGGCTGCTCGATTTCGAGGACGCCGAGACGGCGTTCAGAACCTTTTTCGGTCTGGTCGGCCGCGACGTGCAGATACGTCTGCTGCTCGGCGACCGGGTGGAATTGACTGGGGCGACGATCGGCGGCGATGCCGCGCGCGCGACGCAACAGTTTCTCGCTCTCTTCGGAGCAAAAACCGGGCCACTGGCCCTCTGATCTTCAAAACGGGAAGGAACACCAAATGCGTGTCTATTACGATCGTGACGCCGATCTCAATCTGATCAAGGGCAAGAAGGTCGCCATTATCGGCTATGGCAGCCAGGGCCGGGCGCATGCGCTCAACCTCAAGGATTCCGGCGTCAAGGAAATCGCCATTGGTCTCAAGGCCGGCTCGGCGACCGCCAAGAAAGTCGAGGCCGACGGGCTCAAGGTGATGAGCGTGGCGGACGCCGCCAAGTGGGCCGACCTGATGATGATGGCGACGCCCGACGAATTGCAGGCCGACATCTACAAATCGGAGATCGCTCCGAACATCCGCGACGGTGCGGCGATCGCCTTCGCGCATGGCCTCAACGTGCATTTCGGCCTGATCGAGCCGAAGGCCTCGGTCGACGTCGTCATGATCGCGCCGAAGGGCCCGGGCCACACCGTGCGCGGCGAATACCAGAAGGGCGGCGGCGTGCCGTGCCTGGTCGCCGTCAACCAGGACGCTTCGGGCAACGCGCTCGATCTGGCACTATCCTACGCCTGCGGCGTCGGCGGCGGCCGTTCCGGCATCATCGAGACCAATTTCCGCGAGGAATGCGAGACCGATCTGTTCGGCGAGCAGGTGGTGCTGTGCGGCGGTCTGGTCGAGCTGATCCGTGCCGGTTTCGAGACGCTGGTGGAAGCCGGCTACGCGCCGGAAATGGCCTATTTCGAGTGCCTGCACGAGGTGAAGCTGATCGTCGACCTGATCTATGAAGGCGGCATCGCCAACATGAACTACTCGATCTCGAACACCGCCGAATGGGGTGAATATGTCTCAGGCCCGCGCATCATCACCGCCGAGACCAAGGCCGAGATGAAGCGCGTGCTGAAGGACATCCAGACCGGCAAGTTCACCTCGGAATGGATGCAGGAATACCGCGCCGGCATGTCGCGCTTCAAGGGCATCCGCCGCAACAACGACAGCCACCAGATCGAGGAAGTCGGCGCCAAGCTGCGCGCGATGATGCCGTGGATTTCCAAGAACAAGCTGGTCGACAAGGCCAAGAACTAAGAAGCCTGCGCCAATTCCACCCTGCCGGCTATCGGTAGGTTGCTGCAGCTTCAAGCCGGCGGAGAAATCCGCCGGCTTTTTATTCCGCGAAGTGGACGCGATTTCAGCCGTAGTGCCAGTGCGGCTTGGGCTCGGTGTCGGTGAACTCGACGCCGATGCGATCCTCGCGGCGCCAGCGCACCACTGCCTTGTAGCCGATGCCGTTGACCGGCACATAAAGCAGGAATTCGTCCGGCACGCGCGCATCGATGGGCACTTTCAGCTCGGCGCCGTTCGCATGCATGTTGCGCACCGTGCATCTCACCTCGGAATTGTTGATGCCAGTCAGGATCGCCGCGCCTTTCAGCACGCGGTGCCTGTGTTGGTTTCTGTGTTCGTTTTCGGCCATGGCGGGCACGTCCTGCAACCTGGTCCTGCGAGTCGTCGTGTTGGGGGAGATCGGCATGAATGGATAGAAGCCGCCAATGAATTTAGCGTTATCGCCCGTCGTAGCCACCCGTCGTAGCCACAGGTTGCGGCAAAATAAAACGGCGCCCGCGATGGGCGCCGTTTCATCATTCCTGCCGACGAGCTCAGATATAGGGCGAGATGCACTGCCGGCGCGGACCGTAGTTGGGCCGGAACGTATTGTCCCAGGCCCGATAGGACCGGTAGCGGTCGTAGCACCAGCGGACGTGCGCGCTGGACAGCCGCCCGGTCCGGTAAATGCGCCGCGGCTGAGCGTAACGCGGATAGGGATCGTAATAGTAGGGATCGTAGTAGTTGCCATAGGCCATGCTGCCCAAGCCCAGGCCGAGGCCCAGCCCAAGGATCGCCGCGTCGCCGCCGCGGAAGTGCCGGCGGTGGTGGTGCCGCCAGCGCCAATCGCCGCCGCCATTCCACCTGCCGCCATCCCAGTTCCGCGAGAAATGTCGATTGCCGCCGCGCCACCTGAAGTCGCCGCCGCGGTTACGCCAACGCCAATCCTGGAAGCTGCCGCCGTTGTTGTTGCCGGCCCAGCCGTCGCGCACGGGAATGATGTTTGGCGCGGCGGTGTTCGTCGCGACGCCGAGATCGGGTTGCAGGATCGGTCCGGCGACCGATGGCGCCGTCACGCCGGTAACGAGGCCCAGGACCAGAAGCCCGGATCTCAGGGAAGAAAAAAGCGGTTTCATTTCACTCTCCAAGGAGTAAAGGCCCCACGCCCAGCACACCCCGGGGAAAGGCCTATTGTTGGAACTTTCCGTCTGAACGGAGGATGAACGGAAAGGTTCCATCAACCATGACGAGTATCGGCCTGGCCCTTGTTTTCGCCCTCGCTTGCAGGCAAAGGTCGCGGCCATGTCGCTGCGCCTCGCCACCTTCAATGTCGAGAACCTGATGAACAGGTTCGATTTCTCGGGCTACCGCAACCAGCTCAATGAAGACCGCACGCTGGCGCTCTTCGACATCCAGAGCGAGGCCGAATACCGCATTCTCGAGCAGGCCCGCGCGATCGCCCAGTCCGACGACACCCGCCAGTTGACGGCGCTCGCCATCGCGGCCACCCGCGCGGACGTCATCTGCATGCAGGAGGTCGACAATATCGAGGCGCTGAAGGCCTTCGAATACGGCTATCTGTTCAAGATGGTCGGGCGGGGGTACCGGCAGAAATACACCACCGCCGGCAACGATACGCGCGGCATCGATGTCGCCGTGATGATGCGCAACGAAACCGCGCAGGGGCAGCCGATCGAATTCTCGCGCATGACCAGCCACGCCTATGTCACTTTCGAGCAGTTCGGGCTGTTCACGCCGGAGCTCGCCGGGCTCGGCTATCTCGCCAATGAGCGTATCTTTCGCCGCGACTGCCTGGAGATCGACCTGCGGGTCGGCGGCGCGCCGTTGACGCTCTATCTCGTGCATTTCAAATCAATGGGCCCGCCGCGCAACGGGCTGGACGGCCGCGAGGCGTCGATGCCGCTGCGCATCGCCGAGGCGCAGGCGGTGCGCCGTATCATCGAGGAGCGTTTCGGCAAGGACCATGCCGCCGACAAGCGCTGGGTGGTCTGCGGCGACCTGAACGACTACCGGCAACGCGTGAAGGTCGACGGCGATGCCATCGATGGCTACCGTTTCGAGGTTGTCGACGAAGCCCGGTCCTCGATCGACGTGCTTACCGCCGGCGGCTTTTGCGAGAATGTCGTCGAACGGCGGCCGGAGATGGACCGCTGGAGCTTCTACCACACGCGCGGCCCGGAGGAGCGGCATCTCTGCCAGCTCGATTATATCCTGCTGTCGAAGGCGCTTGCCGCGAAGAACGCCACCGCCGTTCCCGACATCATCCGCAACGGCCAGCCCTGGCGCACCATCTTTCCGCCTGGACAGGAGGTCGAGCGTTTCCCGCGCGCCGGCTGGGACAGGCCGAAAGCGTCGGACCATTGCCCGGTGGCGATCACACTGGACATGGCGTGACCGTCTTGAGTTTCGACCTGCCGCGCAATGTCATCCTGCCCGTCGATGCGGTCGACGTCCGTCTCGATACCGGCCCGCATCCCTTCGCGCTGAGCAATGCGGCGGCGATCGCCGAGAACTGGCGGCAGGAAATAGCGGCCAATCCGGCGCTGTTCGACGGCACCGTGGTGCTGCTTTCCGAGCTTGCCTACCGGGACGGCCGCCTCGCCGGCCGCTGCCATGCGGTCAACTATTCGACCTTCCTGCTGTGGCGCAAGCGGCGCGAAATTTCCGGCGCCGAGCATGCCTATGCGCATGCCATGCTGGTCGCCGGCGACAATGCGCTGGTGGCGATCCGCATGGGGCCGCACACCGTCAATGCCGGCCGCGTCTATTTCGCCGCCGGCTCCTTCGAGCCGATCGATTTCCGCGACGGGCTGGTCGATGTCGACTTCAACATGATCCGCGAGGTGGGGGAAGAGACCGGGCTCGACCTGTCGGAGGCCGAGCGTGGACGGCACTATCACGCACTCTCGACGCCGAGCGGCACGGTGATCTTTCGCTGTTACCGGGTCGCCGAGCCCGCCGACGAGTTGGCACGGCGCATTACGGCCTTCGTCGCCACCGAGACGGACCCGGAGATCGAGGGGCCGGTGATCATCCGCCACGCCGGCGATCTGCCCGAGGGGTTGATGCCGCATATGAAGCCGCTGATCGAGTGGCATTTCGCCGGCCACGACTAACCACGCTGGACGTCCGGACGTCAGCAGTCTCTGTGATCTGGCTATTCGTGCCGCAGCGCGTCGATCGGATCGAGGCGGGCGCCGCGCAGCGCCGGGAAGAAGCCGAACACCATGCCGATCAGCGCCGAAAAGCCGACGGCGAGCAGGATGACGGCGGGGCTCGGCGCGAAAGGTATCGTCAACGCCATCGAGGCGAGACCGGCCAGCGACAGCCCGATAAGGATGCCGATGATGCCGCCAAAGAGCGACAGCACCGTCGCCTCGACCAGGAACTGGATGAGGATGTGCTTCTCATGCGCGCCGATCGCCAGCCTGGTGCCGATCTCGCGCGTGCGTTCGGTGACCGAGACCAGCATGATGTTCATGATGCCGATGCCGCCGACCAGGAGGCTGACGCCGGCGACGGCGCCCAGCATGCCGGTCATGGTGGTGGTGGCGCTGGTCATCGCATCGGCGATCTGGGTCATGTCGCGGATGGCGAAATCGGAATCGCGGTCCGGCGTGATGCGGCGCGTGTCGCGCAAGATGTCCTCGACGCGCGGCTGCAGCTCGGTGGTCGGCCTGCGGTCATCGGCGGCGATATAGATGTTGTCGATGTCGCGGTTGCCGGCGATGCGCCGCTGATAGGCGTGCAGCGGCATCAGCACGACATTGTCCTGGTCCTGGCCGAAGCCGGTATAGCCCTTGGGCTCGAGCAGGCCGATGATCTTGCAGGAGGTGCGGTTGACGCGGATGATCTCGCCCTCCGGATCGCCGGCGCCGAAGAATTGCTGGCGCACGGTTTCGCCTATCAGGCAAACGCCGGCGCCGGCGCGCGTTTCGGAATCGCTGAACGGCCGTCCCGACACCAGTTTCCAGTCGCGGGCGTCGAGATAGGCGCTGTCGGTGCCGGTGACGCCCGAGGTCAGGCTTTCGGTGCCGAAGATGACGCGGACCTGCTTTTGCGAAGCAGGCGAAATCGCGCGCGCGCCGCTCAGATGCGCAACGAGCGCGATGACATCCTTTTCGGCCAGCGGCCGCACCTGGTCGAGACCTCCCGGTCCGCCTGGTCCCGCGGGCCGGCCGGCGCGAACGACGAGAAGGTTGCTGCCAAGCTTGGAAATGTCGGCCTTGACCTTCTCGGTGGTGCCGGAGCCGATGGTGAGCATGGCGATGACGGCGGCGACGCCGATGACGATACCAAGCAGCGTCAGGAACGAGCGCAATACGTTGCGGCGGATCGAGCGCAGCGAGAGGCGGACGGTCTCCCAGATCATGCCGCTTCCTCCGCTCTCGAGGTATCGGAGGCGAGATGGCCGTCGAGGAAGCGGATGGTGCGGCCGGCATAGCCCGCGACGTCGGCCTCATGCGTGACCATGACGATCGAGAGCCCGAGCTCGGCGTTGAGCCTGGTCAGCAACTCCATGATCTCGTGCGTGCGCGCGGTGTCGAGATTGCCGGTGGGCTCGTCGGCGACGAGCAGCGTCGGCCTGGTGACGATGGCGCGGGCGATCGCCACGCGCTGCTGCTGGCCGCCCGAAAGCTCGGCCGGGGTGTGGTGCTCGCGCCCGACAAGCCCGACCTCGGCCAGCGCCCGCATGGCAAGGTCGCGGCGCTCGCGCGCGGCGACGCCGCGATAGATCAGCGGCAGCTCGACATTTTCCGCGGCTGTCGTGCGCGGCAGCAGATTGTAGCCCTGGAAGACGAAGCCGACATAGAGGTTGCGCAAAAGCGCGCGACGGTTGCGGTCGAGGCGGCCCGCATCGACGCCCATAAAACAGTAGGTTCCGGCCGTCGGCGTGTCGAGGCAGCCGATGATGTTCATCGCCGTCGATTTGCCCGAGCCGGAGGGGCCCATGATGGCGACGAATTCACCTCTGCGGATGGCGAGATCGACGCCGGCCAGCGCATGCACCCGGGCTTCGCCCTCGCCATAGCTTTTCCAGACCTTGTCGAAAGTGATGAGCAGGGGAGCCGACATGTCGTCAGCTCCGCTGCTGCACGCCGGTGATGACTTGCGCGCCCTCGTCGAGGCCGGACGTGATCTCGGTCAACTCGCCGTCGCTCAAGCCGATCTTGACGTTGACGGGGCGGGGCCGGCCGTTCTCCAGCACGTAAAGCGTGCGCGACCCGTCGGTCGATGCTTTCGTTGCTTCGCGCTGCCGGTTGGGCCGGCCCATGCGGCCGGTGAACAGGTCGCTGAAGCTCCAGCCGCGGGCCTGCTGTTGCATCGGACGATAGCGGAAGGCGGTCGAGGGGACGGTAAGCACGCCCTTGGCCTGCCGGGTCACGACCGATACCGTGGCCGTCATGCCGGGCCGCAAGAGATGCTCGCCATTGTCGACTTCGAGGCGCGCATTGTAGGTCACGACGCCGTCGGTGGTGACCGAGGCGTAGGAGATATCGCGGATCTCGGCATCGAAGGGTCGGTCCGGGAAAGCGTCGACCGTGAAACGGGCATGCTGGCCGGGCTTGACCTGGCCGATATCGGCCTCGTCGACCGCGGCCTGCAATTCCATGTTGCGAAGGTCGGCGGCGATGACGAAGAGCACCGGCGCCTGCAGCGAGGACGCGACCGTCTGGCCGGGATCGACCGAGCGCGTCAGCACGATGCCGTCGATCGGCGCATAGATGGTGCTCTTGGCAAGATCGGTCTGCTGCGCCTTGAGGTCGGCCTGGGCGATAGCCAGATTGGCTTCGGCGCTGTCGAGCGCCGCCTTGGAACGATCGCGCGTCGCGGTCGCCGCCTCGAGCGACTGGTCCGTCGCCATGCCGCGCTTGGTCAGCGCGCTTGCGCGCACAACCGCGTTCTCGTTCTCCCGCAAGGTGACCTTGGCGTCCTCGACGGCGGCGGCCGCAGCCTTGGCGGAGGCGGTGGCGCGCTCGATCTGGACTTCCAGCTTGGCGGTGTCGAGCGTCGCCAGCACGTCGCCCTTCTTGACCTGCTGGTTTTCATTGGCCGCGACCGAGCGGACGATGCCGGAAAGCTCGCTGGAGATGTCGACCTGGGTCAGCGGCTGCAGGGTGCCGGTGGCCGATACCTCGACGGTGAGGTCGGCGATCGCCGCAGGCACGGCGGTGTATTCAATCCTGGGGGTGCGGCGGCATACCATCGATAGACGGCAATGCCGGCCGCGACGATCGCTATCGCCAGCAGCGCGTAGAGCCAGAAGCGGCGTCGCTTGCGGCTTACGCCCTTGTGGTCGAGCCCGAGCGCGGCCTCTATGGAAGTACCGGATTCCGCGTTTGGCGGATTGACAATCTGGTCCACCCCGGACCCCTATGCTGAAAATCGATGTCCCTATCCGTGCACAGATCAGGCCTTAAGGTTCGAATTTCAAATTAAATTTCCCTCATGTTGGGATTGAGGCAGAAATTCGAGGCGAGGTGAAAGGTTTTCTCCATGGCGCGCAATTACTTGCTTTACGATGTGTTTACCACCGAAAGGCTGGCCGGAAATCCGCTTGCCGTGGTGCTCGACAGCGATGGGCTCGACACTGCCGGCATGCAGGCGATCGCGCGCGAATTCAATCTTTCCGAGACGGTGTTCGTGCTGCCTGCCGACAATCCAAAGCATCGCAACCGTATCCGCATCTTCACGCCCGACTACGAAATGCCTTTCGCCGGGCATCCGACGGTCGGCTCGGCGATCGCGCTGGCGGAACTGGCCGGGGAAGCGGCCGGCATCTTCGTGCTGGAGGAGAATATCGGGCCGGTGCGTTGCGCGGTGAGCAAGCACGACGGCTCGACCTTTGCCGAGTTCGACCTGGCGAAACTGCCGGAACCGTTGGAGCTCAAGGCCGACCCGGAAGCAATCGGCGCGGCGCTCGGCCTTGCTCCGCACGAGATCGGCTTCGAGAATCACCGCGTCGCCTTCTGGTCTGCCGGCGTGCCTTACGTGACCATTCCCGTCGCGGACCTTGAAGCGGCAGCCAAGATCAGGCTCGATAACCAGGCGTGGTCGGAACTTGCGCCGCGCAAGAGCGACTGGGCCTTCGCCAGCCCCTATGTCTACTGCCGCGAGCGGGTCCACCACGACAGCGCCTTCCATGTGCGCATGATCGTGCCCGGCACGCCTTCCTACGAGGATCCGGCCACGGGTTCGGCCGCGGCGGCCTTTGCCGGCGCCATCATGCATTTCGACGCTCCGACCGACGGCATCTCGCAGCTCTGGATCGAGCAGGGGCTGGAAATGGGCCGGCCGTCGCGCATCCGGCTCGAGCTCAATGTCGATGGCGGGAAACTGGCCTCCGCGCGCATCGGCGGCCATGCGATCAAGATGGCTGAAGGCAAGCTGTTTGTCTGACGCCTGCGGCCTTTTTTGAGCTGGTATGATCTTTTCTGAAAACCGGAATCCACTTTTCGGGTTCATGCCATGTCTATTTGTCGGGAAATGATCCGGCAGGGCTAGACATCACCGAAAGCGGCGGCTATATGCGCCGCCGACGCTGGTTTTCCAGCGGTGTGGGTGTGTAGCTCAGTTGGTAGAGCAGCTGACTCTTAATCAGCGGGTCCACAGTTCGATCCTGTGCACACCCACCATCTAGTCCCTTGCTTTTGCTAGTATTTTACGCCTGCGGAAAACTCCTCTTTTCCGGGTCTTAGCAGGTCGCTGCTCGGAGGTATGGGTGTGGGGTTGCTTCGGCCAGTCCTGTGATCACGGCCGCTCCCGCAAAATCGCCGGCGAAGGCAGCGTCAGGCTCGAGCCGGAGATAAAGAAGAGCAAAGGCACCGCCACACTGGAGTCTGCGCCGTGGGTATGGACGCTTCCGCTCGTGCGCAATATGGATGGGGACGTGGCCTGTCGCGGCGCTCACATTTTTCGCTGCGTCGCGAAGGCAGACGACGAGACGTTCGTTCAATGATGCTGCGCCGGGCGAGTTGGCCTTTCGATTGAAGCCGTCCTGCAAAGTGTCGATTTCAGGGGATTTGGTCATGACCGACAACAAGCCGGCCGCAGACGTCACCAAGGATTGGCAAGCAACGCAGGGCCAAAAGTCCGCCGCGACGCGCCTTCGCCTTTTCGCCGCGCTCTCGTGGATTATCGCCATTGGCGGCGAGATTGCCGGGATCGTCTTGTTTTACCAGCGCAAGTTCGACCAAGGGAATCTGCCGCTGTTGATCGGCATTCTGGTCGGAATCGCGATTTTCGCAATCGCCGGTAACTTGCTGTGGAAGGCAGCCAACCGGCACGACCCGGCCCGGGCATCCGACACGGCCAGGTTCTTCTTCCAAAACCAGCTCGGCGCGATCATCACGCTGATTGCCTTCCTCCCGTTGATCTTCCTTATCCTCACCGACAAGAATATGGATCCGCAGACCAAGAAGGTAGCCGGCGGAGTGGGTGCTGCGCTGGCCGTGCTTGCGACTGCAATGGGCGTCAGCTTCAAGCCCCCGTCGGTCGAGCAGTACACCCAGGACATGAACTCGTGCGCGGCCCAGATCAGGGCGGGACAGCCGACCACGGCCTGTTCGCCCGAAGTCGCCGCCCAGGCTCAGGAGATCGCCACGGATACCTCTGCGGTGACCGCGGCGACGAAGGACGCGAGTCACCCTGCCGGTCAGGATGTCGTGTACTGGATCGCGCCGGAAAACGGAGCCGCGAAGTCCTCCGAACCGCATGTTTTCCATCTCTGTGCCGCGGTGAGTCCCTTGAAGGACAAGACCGTGAACAGCGGCTCGGTGACCGAGGCCTACGCGCAGAACGCCATCCGCATCACAAAGCAGATCGAGATGGAACAGAAGCAATGCGGGTTTGCCGCTTCGCAGTGAACCTGCCCGCGATCGCCTCGAAGGACTGGGGCGTTTCACCGTTTCATGGAAACGGCGAAACGCCCTATCTCTCCGGCTTAGCTGGAGCAGTTCCGCTCACACTTTTGCTGGGATCGCTCTGACCGGTAGGCCGTCAGCGATCGGAAGAAACAATGCTTCACCGGCGCTTCGGGTGCATCGCACGCAATCTGGGGGTGTCGTCTACTTCTCCGAAACGCCGGCCTCGGCGAAGCTCGCCATCTTCGCGTGGCATTCCAAAGCGGAACGGACGATGTTGACGGCAAGGCAGGCGCCGGAGCCTTCGCCTAGCCGCATGCCGAGATCGAGCAGCGGCGGCAGGCCGAGCGCTTCGAGCAGGCGGCGGTGGCCGGCTTCGGCCGAGACGTGGGCGGCGATGGTGTGGGCGAGGCCGGTCGGGTGCAGCCTTGCCAATGGCGCGACCGCGGCAGTGCACACAAAGCCGTCGAGCAGCACCGGCACGTTGTTCTTGCGCGCGGCGAGCGTGGCGCCGAAGATCGCCGCCAGCTCGCGCCCGCCAAGGGCGGCAGCGATCTTCAGCGGGTCGGAGAGCGAATCGGCATGGCGCTTGAGGCCAGCCTCGATGGCCACGACCTTGCGCTGCAGGCCGGCGTCGTCGACGCCGGTGCCGCGACCCGTCCATTTCTCGGCGCCGCCGCCGAAGAGGGCGGTGGAGATCGCCGCCGCCGGCGTCGTGTTGCCGATGCCCATCTCGCCGAAGCAGACGAGATCGAGGTCCTTGGTCACGGCGTCATAGCCGGCCGAGACGGCGGCGAGGAACGCCTGCTCGTCCATCGCCGGAATCTGCGTGAAGTCGCCGGTCGGATGCTCGAGATCGAGCGGGATGACGTCCAGCTTGGCGCCGGCAATGCGGGCAAGCTGGTTGATGGCCGCACCGCCGCCGGCGAAATTCGCCACCATCTGTACCGTGACTTCCGAAGGATAGGCCGACACGCCCTGCGCGGTGACGCCGTGATTGCCGGCGAAGACGAAGACTTTCACCGCATCGAGCTTCGGCATGTCGCGGCCCTGCCAGCGGCCGAGCCAGGCGGCGATGGTTTCCAGCCGGCCGAGGCTGCCCGGCGGCTTGGTCAGCGTGTCCTGGCGCCTCGCGACGGCGCCGGCGGCCGCGTCGCTGCCGGCGGGAAGATCGAGGCAAGCGGCGCGAAGGTCTTCGAGCGATTTGAAGGACGTTGTTTGGGGGGACATGGGGGCAAGGTCTCCGAAAGAGAATCAGGAAAGGCAAACGGATGCGACGAGCAGCACGGCGATCTCGCCGAGCTGCTGCAGCGCGCCGATCGTGTCGCCGGTCTGGCCGCCGATCTGGCTGAGGCAAAGCGCGCGGAAGCCCATGAAGATCAGGCCGAGCAGGATGAGTGCTGCTATCGCGCCGCCAAGGCCGAGCGCCAGCAGCGCCACCGCGCCGAGCGCCGCGCCGACGATGGCGGTCTCGGTCGTGACAGAGCCTGCATTGGCGGACAGACCGTCGGCTCGGGCCGGCGGCAGAAGATGCATGAAGGCGCCGAACAGGCCGCGCGAGGCCGCATGCGCGGCAAGCAGCGCCAGGACGACGTGGCCGGGACCGGTCAGCTCGGACAGCGCGCTCCAGCGGATGAGCAGCGAGACACCGAGCGCCGCCGCGCCATAGGCGCCGATGCGGCTGTCGCGCATGATCTCCAGTTTCCTGTCGCGTGTTCGGCCACCGCCGAAGCCGTCGGCGATGTCGGAAAGCCCGTCCTCATGCAGGCAGCCGGTGACGAGCATCGTCGCGGCGAGCGTGAGCGCGGCGGACGGCCCGGTGGCGAGGTCGAGAACTGCGGCGATGGCGTAGACGAGCGCGCCGATGATCGCCACCGCGAGACCGGCGAAGGGCGCCGCCCAGATCGCATCCGCGAGGCTGCGGCCGCCGAAATCGCTTGAGGGCAATCTCAATCTGATGAAGAAGACGAGGCTGAGGCCGATATCGTCAAGCACTTGCCGGGGCGCGGAAGGGCCGCTCATGCGCCCCTCGCAATGGCATGGAAGAAGGTGCCGCTGACGTGGCCGCGCCGGTAACCGGAGGCGCCGAGCGGATTGCCCTGGCCATCGGCAAGGTCAGCCAGCGGCTCGTCATTGCCCGTGGCGGTCATCTGCGCATAGTGGAATTCATGGCCGCGGATCAGCGTGCCCTCCGGCCCCAACGGGCAGGCGGCGCGCAGCCGCGCCTCGCGATAGCCAAGGTTCATCTTGCGCCTGGCGAAGCTGGTCGAATGGCCAAGCAGGCCGAGCATTTTGTGGCTCTCGCCGTCCGCATCTTCCAGCACTTCGCCCAGCACCATGAAGCCGCCGCACTCGCCGTGAACAGGCTTCGTCGCCGCGAAGCGCGCCATTCCCGTCCGGAAGTTCGTCGCGGCCGCGAGCTTGCCGGCATGCAGCTCGGGATAGCCGCCGGGCAGCCAGCAGACATCGCAATCTTCCCTCGGCTTCTCGTCGGCGAGTGGCGAGAAGGGGGCGATCTCGGCGCCGGCCCTGCGCCAATGCGTGGCGACATGCGGATAAAGGAAAGTGAAGGCGGCGTCCTCGGCCAGCGCGATGCGCTGCGCTGGCGGTTGCAAGGCATCGGCGAAGTCGCCGGCTGCCGGCTCCAGCGGGGTCGCCAGCGCCAGGATGGCGTCGATGTCGAGCGATTTCTCGACCATGTCGGCCAGCCGGTCGAGATGCGCCATCAGGTTCTCGTACTCGCCGGCCTGGACAAGGCCGAGATGCCGCTCCGGCAGGTTGAGCGTCGGATCGCGCAGGATGGCGCCGACCACGGGCAGGCCGATCGCCTCGATGGCGTCGCCCGACAGCCGCCGGTGGCGTTCGCTGCCGAGCCGGTTGAGCACGACGCCGGCCATGCGCACATCGGGATCGTAGGTGGCAAAACCCTTGGCCACCGCCGCCGCCGTGGTCGACTGCCCGGAAACGTCGAGCACCAAAAGCACAGGCAAGCCGTAGAGCCGGGCGAGATCGGCGGCCGAGCCGGAGCGGCCCTCCGGCGCGGGGATGCCGTCGAACAGGCCCATCGCGCTTTCGAGGATGATGTATTCGGTGTCCTCGGCGGCTTGGCTGGCCAGCGCGTTGAGCAGGGCAGGCGGCATCGCCCAGCTGTCGAGGTTGACGCCGGACAGGCCGGTGGCGGCAGCGTGGAAGCCCGGGTCGATATAGTCCGGTCCGGACTTCGCGCCGCGCACTTTCAGGCCGCGCCGGGCGAGCGCGCGCAGCAGGCCGATGGTGACGCTGGTCTTGCCCGAGCCGGAGCGCGGCGCGCCGATGATGATCGCGCGCGCCGTCATGTGCCGCCCGTCAGTGCTGCGCGCATGGCGACGATGCCGCCGACCACGATCAGCGCCGGGGAAGCGAGCCCGGCGGCCGCGGCTTCGTCCGCGATGGTGGCGAGCGTGGCGACGACGGTGCGTTCCTGCGGCGTCGTCGCGGCGACGATCACAGCCGCGGGTGTCGACGGCGCGAGGCCGCCGCTGAGCAGCTTTGCCGCGATGACCGGCAGATTGGCCATGCCCATATAGATGACGACCGGTTGTCCAGTGCGGGCGATCGCCGCCCAGTCGATGTCGTCATCCGTGCCGGCGGCATGGCCGGTAGCCAGGATAACGGCCTTGTTGATGCCGCGCATGGTGGTCGGAATGCCGGTGGCTGCCAATGCGCTGAGACCGGAGGTCAGGCCGGAAAGCACGCGGAACGGAATGGTTTCGCCCGCGAGCGCCAAGGCCTCTTCGCCACCGCGGCCGAAAATATAAGGGTCGCCGCCTTTGAGCCGCACGACACGGCGGCCTTCGCGCGCCAACCGTACCAGCAGGGCGTTGATGTCGTCCTGCTTCATCGAGGGCTGACCACCGCGTTTTCCAGCGTAGTAAAGCTCGGCGCCTTGAGCGACCGCCACGACATCGGGCGAGACCAGCGCGTCATAGACCAGCGCGTCGCATTGCCCGAGCGCCGCCAGCACTTCCAGCGTCAGGCAGCCGGTATCGCCGGGGCCGGCGCCGGCCAGCCAGACATGGCCGGGCTCAAGCTCGCGCGGCTTGAAGTTCAGGCGCGCAAGCGCCTGTTCCACCGTTGCCCGTCCGTTCGTATTGGCGCTGCCGTTCACAATCCGTCCCGTCCGCGAAAACGCCGCTGGTAATGGGCGTCGTACAATGAGCTTTCGCCGAAATCCTGCGCGGCCAGGGCGCTGCCGACAAAGATGATTGCCGTGCGCTCCATCGGGTTTTGCGCCAGCTGCTCCTCGATGGTGCCAAGCGTGCCCGTCAAGATGCGCTCATCCGGCCAGGAAGCGCGGAAGACGACCGCGACCGGACATTCGGCGCCGTAAAGTGGCGTGAGATCTGCGACGACGCGATCGATGGCATGAATGGCAAGGTGAATGGCAAGCGTGGCGCCGGTGCGGCCGAAGCCGGCCAGCGTCTCGCCTGGCGGCATTTTCGAGGCGCGGCCGGAAACGCGGGTCAGCACCAGGCTCTGCGCCAGTTCTGGAATGGTGAGCTCGCGGCGCAGCGCGGCCGCGGCTGCCGCGAAGGAAGGCACGCCTGGAGTCAGCGTATAAGGGATTCCGTGTTTTTCCAGCCGCCTGATCTGTTCGGCCACCGCGCTCCAAACGGAGAGGTCGCCGGAATGCAGGCGCGCTACATCCTGGCCGGCCTTATGCGCGGCGACATATTCGGCCTCGATTTCGTCGAGCGACATCGGCGCGGTGTCAATCAATTTGGTGCCAGGCGCACAATGCTCGAGCAATTCGGGCGCGACGATCGAGCCGGCATGGAGGCAGACCGGGCAACTGGCCAGGAGCCGCGCGCCGCGCAGCGTGATGAGATCGGCCGCACCTGGACCGGCGCCGATGAAATGGACGGTCATGCGGTACCTCCGCCAAGAGCGATAGCGCAGGTCACAGGACCGAGCACGATGCGCGGCCCAAGCAGTTTCGCACCTTTTCCGGCCGCGGCCAGAGCCGAGGCTTCCGAAACCGAAGGCGTGCCAGCCTGGGCCTGCGACGCTTCGGACCGACTGACCGTGCCGGACGAGACGGATTGCAGCGCAGCGTCGGACATGATGAGCACGGGGAGGTCGAGGTCTCGGCCGGCAAGGAAGATCGCCGGCTCGTCGCGCTTGATTTCGCCCGTCGCCAGCGCGGAAAGCGCCGTCATCGCCAGCCCATGCGCTTCGAGCGCGGTCTCGACCGCTGCGCGAACGTCGCCCGCCGTCACGCCTTTGCGGCTGCCGATGCCCGCAACCATCATAGTTTCACCCAGCTCCACTGCGTCACCGGCATGGCCGGCCGCCACGCCTGCATGGATCCGACAGCTGCCGCGCGCGACAGCGCGATGCGGGTAAGATCGCCGCCGCGGCGGTTGTACTGGTCGAGCAGCAGCGCCTCCATCTCCAGCGTCACCGCATTGGCGACCAATCGGCCACCGGGACGGAGCGCCTTGATCGCCTTCTCCAGCACGCCGGCATCGCTGCCGCCGCCGCCGATGAAGATCGCATCCGGCGTTTCGAGCTTGGCGAACGCCTTGGGCGCGGCGCCTTCGACCACGACAAGGCCGGGCACGCCGCAATGCGCGGCATTGCGTTGGATGCGGGCGGCGCGTTCGCCGTCGGCCTCGATGGCGATGGCGCGCAGCGAGGAATGCGCCAGCATCCATTCGATGCCGATCGAGCCGGAACCGGCGCCGATATCCCACAGCAGCTCGCCACGGCGTGGCGCCAGCGCCGACAGCGTGACGGCGCGGATCTCGCGCTTGGTGATCTGGCCGTCATGCTCGAACAGATGATCGGCAAGGCCGGAGGCCAGCGGCAGGATGCGCGCATCCGGCGTCGTTTCAATTTCGAGCGCCAGCACGTTGAGCGGGTTGATGTTTTTGAGGTCGAAGGCATCGGCGCGGGAGGTTCGATGCGCCTCATCCATACCGCCGAGCGCTTCAAGGACCGTCAGCCGCGAAGGGCCGAAACCGAGCTCGTCGAGCAGTGCAGCGATAGCCGCCGACGCGTCGGCGTCGGAGGTGAGCGCCAGGATGCGCGCGCCGGGATGGAGCAGGGGCCGGATCAGATCGATGGAATGGCCGTGCAGCGAGATGGTCTCGACGTCCTGCAGCGCCCAGCCGAGACGGGAGGCGGCCAGCGACAGCGACGATGGAGCCGGGAGGGCGAGCATCTCATCCGGCTTGACCTTGCGCGCCAGCGTGGCGCCGACGCCATGAAAGAACGGGTCGCCGGACGCGAGCACGCAGATTTTTTTGCCCGCGACCGCCAGCACGTCGCGCATTTCGGCATCGAAGGGCGTCGGCCACGGGCGCGCTTCGCCCTTGGCCAGCGACGCGACAAGGCCGAGATGCCGCTTCCCGCCGAAGACGATCTCGGCCTCGGCAATCCGCTGCTTGGCCTCGTCGCCGAGACCCGCTACACCGTCCTCGCCGATGCCGACGATGGTGAGCCACCTCGATGCGGGCTTGGCAGCGCGCGGACCCTTAGCAGGCATGATGACCCACCATATCCTGATCCTCGGCGGAACGACGGAAGCTCGGCAATTGGCCGGGAAGCTCGTCCGCCGCGAGGATTTTTCGGTCACGCTGTCGCTTGCCGGCCGCACCGAAAGCCCGGCCGCACAAGGCGTGCCGGTGCGTGTCGGCGGTTTTGGCGGCGCGGAGGGATTGGCTGCCTATCTTCGCGAAGAGCATGTCGATCTGCTGATCGACGCCACGCATCCATACGCCGCCCGTATCTCGGCCAATGCCGCCGAGGCGGCCAAGCGGTCCGGCGTGCCGATCCTTGCGCTGCGTCGTCCCGGCTGGGAGCCTGTCGCAGGCGACCACTGGACGCTGGTCGATGACGTTGCTGAGGCGGCAAGCGCCCTCGGCACGGCGCCGCGCCGCGTTTTCCTCGCGATCGGCCGGCAGGAGGCCGGGGCCTTCGAGACCGCGCCCCAGCATCGCTACTTGATCCGCAGCGTCGATCCGGTCGAGCCGAAGCTCGCGGTGCCCGATGCGCTCTACATGCTGGCGCGCGGGCCGTTTCCGGAGGCGGACGAACGGGCTTTGCTCGAAAGATACGGTATCGACGCCGTCGTGTCCAAGAACAGCGGCGGCGAGGCGACCTATGGCAAGATCACCGCTGCGCGGGCACTCGGCATCGAAGTGGTCATGATCCGCCGGCCGGCGCTGCCTGACGTGCCCTCGGCCGAAACCGTCGATGCGCTGGCGGGAAAAGTCGATCATCTTTTCGAGCCCGTTGCCGAACGCGGCGTGTAGACCAGCGCCGGCCGTTCGCCGCGCTTGATGATCCGGGTCTCGGGCGAGCCGATGATGATGCAGGTCGACATGTCGGCCTTTTCCGCATCGGCGTCTGCCAGCAGAAAAACCTCGATGCGCTCGTCGGGGCGCCCGGCGGCGCGGCCGAAGATCACCGGCGTGGTGCCGGGTAGGATCGCCTTCAGGCATTCGAAGGCGCGGCCAAGCTGCCAGGGACGGGCCTTGCTGATCGGGTTGTAGAGCGCGATGACGAAGCCGGCTCCAGCCGCCGCCAGCAGGCGCAGCTCGATCAGGTCCCACGGCTTCAGATTGTCGGAGAGCGAGATGGCGCAGAAATCGTGGCCGAGCGGCGCGCCGATGCGGGCTGCCACCGCAAGCATGGCGGTGACGCCGGGTACGACCGACAGGTCGATCGAACGCCATTCGTCGGGCCCGGCTTCGATCGCCTCGCAGACAGCCGCGGCCATGGCAAAGACGCCGGGATCGCCTCCGGAAACGACGGCGACGCTGTGGCCTTCGGCCGCCTTGGCCAGCGCCTCGTTGGAGCGGGCAAGTTCCTCTCGATTGTCGGAGGCAATGCGGGTCTGGTCCGGCCGCAGTTCAAGCCGGTCAAGATAGGGCTTGTAGCCATAAAAGAACGAAGCCTCGGCCACCGCATGGCTGGCCTGCGGCGTGACCTGGTCGGCATTGCCCGGACCGAGACCGATGACGGTGAGGCGGCCGCTCATGCTTTGGCTCCGGGGCGCGCCGACCAGCCCGCGACCAGTACGATGGCGAAATAGGGCGCCTTGTCGTCCGGTTTTTCGGCAAGCCGCATCGAGATGCTGCCCGGCATCGTGCCGCGCTCGACATAGACGGCTTTCGCCAGCTTGCCGGCCGCTTCCAGCGCGCGGCGGATTTTTGGCAGGTTGCGGCCGACCTTCATGATCACCGCGGCATCGGTGTCGGCGAGGCGGCGGGTCAGCTCGAACTCACTCATCGTGCCCGGCAGCACGGTCAGCACATCGTCGCCCTGGACGATCGGCAGGCCAGTGGTCGACCAGCAGCCGGACATGGCGGTGATGCCGGGGATGACTTCCGTCGGGAATCGGTGTGCAAGCCGCACATGCAGATGCATATACGAGCCGTAGAAGAGCGGATCGCCTTCCGACAGCACCGCCACCATCCTGCCGGCGCCGAGATGCTCGGCGACCTGTTCGGCCGACTGCTCGTAGAAATCGGCGATCTGCGAGCGGTAGTCGTCATGGTCCTTGTCGATTTCGGTGGTCACCGGATAAAGCAGCGGCAGCTCGATCATGTCCGGCCGGAAGCGCGTTTCGACGATGGCGCGGGCATTGCTGTTGTTGCCGCGCTTGGCGAAATAGGCGACGACGTCGGCCTCGGCCAGCGCGCGCGCCGCTTTCAGCGTCAGCAGTTCGGGGTCGCCCGGGCCGGTGCCTACGCCGACAAGACGGCCTTTTACAATCGCGTTCACAGGCCCGGCCTCGCCAACGAATTGAGCGCGGCGGCGGTCATGGCGCTGCCGCCCAGCCTGCCGCGCACGATGGCATAGGGCACGCCGTAAGAGTTCTCGGCCAGCGCATCCTTGGATTCGGCGGCGCCGACGAAACCGACCGGCATGCCGATGATCACGGCGGGCTTTGGCGCGCCGTCGCGCAGTTTTTCGAGCAGATAGAAGAGCGCGGTCGGCGCATTGCCGATGGCGACGACCGAACCGGCCATGCGCTCACCCCAAAGGTCGATCGCGGCGGCCGAGCGGGTGTTGCCGATTTCCCTGGCGATGTCGTGCGTGCGCGGGTCGCGCAGCGTGCAGATCACCTTGTTGCCGGCCGGCAACCGGGCGCGGGTGACGCCGTGGGCCACCATCTCGGCATCGCAGAAGATCGCCGCGCCGGCCGCGAATGCGGTGCGGGCCGCATCGACGAAGCCATTGGAGAAAACAAAATGGCTGGCGGCTTCGACCTGGCCGCAGGCATGGATCATGCGAATCGCGACATCGGCTTCCGCCTCCGAGAAGCGCGACAGATCCGCCTCGGCGCGGATGATGGCGAAAGAGCGCTCGTAGATCGCCATCCCGTCATGGATATAGTCGTAGGCGGCCATTTTCAGTTCCGTCGATAGAGTTCGGCGATGCCGGCCGCGCCAAGCCTTGCCAGGCAGGCGGCGGCAGTCTCGCCTTGATGTCGTTGCGCGCGCAGCGCGGCAAGGATGCCGGCGATGCCGCGCGCGGCGTCATAGCCCGGCCTGTACGCGGCAGGAAGGGCCTTTGCCGTCCCGTCCACGACAAGTCCGGCTCCGTTTTCGTCGCCGACCAGGGTCAGTGCCGCCGCGCCGGGATGCGCGCAGCCCTTGGCGCAGCCGGAAACGTGGAGCGTCAGCGAGGCGTCGATGAGGCCGGAGCTTTGTTTTGCAATGGTTTCGGCGATGGCGCGCGTGGCGATACGGCCGGAAGCGCAGGCCGGCGTGCCGGGGCAGGCAGCTATGCGGATGCGTGGGTCCGTGGGGTCGGTGACGAAGCCGAGGGTGGCGGCGGAGGTTTGCAGGGAGGAGGGTGCGGAGAGGCCGAGGAAGAGCAAGGCGCGGCCTGGGGCGAGGCGGATTTCGATGGCGCGGAGGTTCGCGGCTTGTACGGCGAGATCGATGAGGGACTGGGCGGGCATGCTGCCGAAGGGCAGGCCGATGCCGAGGGCGTGGGTGTTGCCGAGGTTAAATAGGCCAATGGGGCTTCCCGCAGGCTGGCGTTCCCGCGCCCCCCTCTCTGTCCTGCCGGACATCTCCCCCTCAAGGGGGGAGATTGCCTTGTCATCGCGGCTTTCGCCAATCTCCAACGCCGAAAGTGGAGAGCCGGCGCGGGAACTGCCAATCTCCCCCCTTGAGGGGGAGATGTCCGGCAGGACAGAGAGGGGGGTGAAGGAATGCCAACCCGCGAGCGAAGCCAGCTGCCGCTCCGACAAATCCCGCGTATGCGCCTCGCGCCCTTTTTCAGCGACCATCCTAAGAGCCGCGACGGCAATGTCGCGCGCCGCATCTTCATCGACTGTCGCGAGTGGCTTTGCACTCCGTGCGTCGCCGGCAATCGATAGGCTCCAGAGGGTAGCGCCCTTAGTCTTTACCGCCTTCAGCCTCACGTCGGCCGTCACGGCATCCATCGTCAACTGCCCGCCGCCGTCGACAACCACCGACACCTTCGGTCCCAGCCTTGCCGTCAGCCCGGCCTCTTCGATCGCCACCCTGATCCGCTCGGCCAGAGGGCGCGGATCCGCAATTTCCTGCGGATCGATTCCCGCCAGCGGCCCGATTTCGACCGGCACGCCGCTGCGCACGGCAATGCCAAGCGCATCCACCTCCGTCGCCAGCAGCCGCGCGCTGTCCGCCGTCAAACCACGGATCTGCAGGCTGCCGCGCGCGGTCACTTCCATGATGCCGTTGCCGTGGCGCAAGGCGGATTCGCCGAGTCCGATCAGCGACTTCGGAGAAATTCCTCCAGCGACCGGGTTGAGCCGGACGAGAAGCCCATCACCGGTTTGCATCGGTGCGCTCAGCGCAGGGCAGGCGCCGCGGCGCGAAAAGGCGTTCATGCCGCCACCCCGCTTGCCTGGGCCTCGGCGATCAGGGCCGCGAGATCGTCGTCGATGGAATTCCTGAGCGGATGCCAGAGGCCGCGCCGCCGCGCAGCGAGAAAGCGCTCGGCGATGGCCTTGGCGGCGGCCGGGTTCTCGCGCAGCAGGAAGGCGCGGACGTCCGTGTCGCCGACATAGGCGTCATGCACCGCCTCGATCAGCGCGCCTGATATGGCATGCGTGGTCTCGGCGAAACCGACCAGCCGATCGACGGTCTCGGCGAATTCGGAGGCGCCGCGCGGGCCATGGCGCATCTGGCCGGCGATGAAGCGCGGGTTGACGGCGCGGGCCCGCACGACGCGCGATACTGCATCGCCGACCGAGCGCGGTTTCGGCTTCTTCGGATCGGTCGTGTCGAGCACGATGACGTCGGCATTCCGGCCAAGCGTGGCAAGGGCGGCCGAAAAGCCACCGATGAAGGCGACGTCGGCCGAGCCCTCGAGGATGTCGCGGCCGGGATCGTCGCCGGTGTGGACGAGGAGATCGGCTTCCGCGATCCGTCTCTCGAAAGCGCCGGGCGCGGAGATCGCTTCGCCGTCGGCGCCGCCATAGGCGTGCGATGTCGCGTCGAGATAGGCGCGGCCGATCTCTTCGCGCGCGCCCCATTCGCCGCGCGACAGCAGGTCCTCGACGCCGGCGCCATAGGTGCCGGGCGAAGTGCCGAAAATGCGCGGGCCGATCTTGCCCTCAGCGCGTGTCGCCGCGGCGAGGGGATTTTCCGAATCGTCCTCGTCGCGGCTGGCGACCGCGTCGGCCGCGGCGTCGATCAGCGCGATCTGGGTCGGAAACATGTCGCGGAACAGGCCGGAGATACGCCAGGTGACGTCGACGCGCGGGCGGCCGAGCGCCGCCGGCGGCAGCACCTCGATGCCGGTGACGCGACCCGTGGCGGCATCCCATTGCGGCCGACAGCCCATCAGCGCCAACCCTTGCGCGATCTCCTCGCCGCCCGTGCGCAAGGAGGCCGAGCCCCAAAGATCGATGACCAGCGAGCGCGGCCAGTCGCCGTGGCTTTGCATATAACTGCGCACCACTTCTTCCGCCGCCGCCTGGCCGAGATCGTAAGCAGTCGGCGTCGGCATGGTGCGCGGATCGGCGGTGAAGAGATTGCGGCCGGTGGGCAGCACATCGGAGCGACCACGCGCCGGCGCGCCGGCGGGACCTGCCTTGATGTGGCGGCCATCGAGCGCGGCGAGCAGGGCAGACTTCTCAGCCTCGGCGCTTTGCCGGCGCAGTGGATCGACCTCGTCCTCCAGCGCGCGGCCATAGACATGCAGCCCGTCCTTGACGGCGAAATCCTTGAGGTCGCAGAGCCAGGCGTCGATGCGGCGCAGCGCTTCGTCCGGAGCGTCAGTGCCGGCAACGCCGGCTTCGGAGGCCAGGCCGGTCCTTTGCGCCGTCTCGACGATCAGCCTAGCCAGACGGTCGCGGCGGCGGCGGTCGAGGCCGTCGGCCTGGGCATATTCATCGACCAAGCGCTCCAGCTTCTGTTGGACCTCGTCGAGGCCTGCGCCGGTCAGCGGCGGCGGCAGATGGCCAAGCGTGACGGCCGAAATGCGGCGCTTGGCCTGCGCGGCCTCGCCGGGATTGGAGACGATGAAGGGATAGATGACCGGCAACGATCCAGTGACGATCTCGGGGAAGCAGGTGTCGGATAGCGCCACCGTCTTGCCTGGCAGCCATTCCAGCGTGCCATGCGCGCCGACATGGATGATGGCATGCGCGCCGAGCGATTTTTGCAGCCAGAGGCCGAAGGCGATCAACTCGTGGCGCGGGGGGAGCGTCGGGTCGTGATAGTCGGCGCGGCGGTCGGCCGAGCGGCCGCGGTCGGGGGCCAGCGCCACGGTGACGTTGCCGAAGGTGGCGGCGCGGAAGGGGAAGGTTGCCGAGTTCGGCGCTTGAACACCCCCCTCTGTCCTGCCGGACATCTCCCCCGCAAGGGGGGAGATTGGCAGTTCCGTCGAAGGCGCCGTTCCTGCAACTCCGACAATTGGCGAAAGCGGTGGCGACAGATCGATCTCCCCCCTTGCGGGGGAGATGTCCGGCAGGACAGAGGGGGGTGCCTCGCGCGAACCTATCCCTTCTGCCTTGCCCCACACGGCCTCTACTGCATCGCGCGCTTCCCTCGGCAGTTCGAACGAAAAGGCGGAGTAGTCCTCTACGGAGAGGCCAAGCCCACCAACCTCCAACACATCCAGCAATCGCCGCGGCGATTGCGGAATCCCGTCAACCGCATAGCCCTGTTCCTTCAGGTCATGCAGCATGGCGAGCACGCTTGACGGCACATCAAGCCCAACGGCATAGCCGGTCCGCCCGGGCGCGCTGGGATAATCGGGGATCAGGATGGCAAGCTTGCGTTCGGCCCGCTCGGTCCGCTGCAGGCGGATAAAGGCAGCGATCCGCCTGGCGACCTGCTCGACGCGATCGGCCTCCGGCCGGTTGGCGAAGGCGCGGAAGGCGAGCGCCGGGTCGGTTTCGACCTCGTCCTTGAACGAGATGGCGCCGGCGAGGATACGGCCGTCGAGCTCGGGCAGCACGACATGCATGGCGAGATCGGCGGGCGCCAGGCCGCGCTGGTTTTTTTCCCAGACCTCGCGTCTCGTCGTGGCGACGATGACCTGGAACACCGGCACGCCGGCGCGGTCGAACAGGGTCTCGGCGCCGGGCTCCGCGCCGGAGGCGAAGGCGGTGGCGGTGACGATGGCGGCGGGATTCAGCGAGGCGATCGCGTTTTCGACGAAGGCGAGAGACGCCGGATCCTTGAGGCTGGAAACGAAGATCGGCACCGGGGCCATGCCTTGCGAATGTAATGCCTCGGCCAATGCGTCGATCGGCGCGATGTCTGCGGCAAGCAGCATGGAACGGTAGAAGAGGATGGGGACGACTGCGAAATTGTCGACGCCGAGTTCCGTCACACCCCCCTCTGTCCTGCCGGACATCTCCCCCGCAAGGGGGGAGATTGCTCTGTGGTCGACGGTTTCGCCAACTGTAGATGTTTCAGCTAGCTCGATATTTGACGAAGCAGAGATAAAGCCGGCTTGGGTGACGGCTGATCTCCCCCCTTGCGGGGGAGATGTCCGGCAGGACAGAGGGGGGTGCGAAGGAATGCCGACCCTTGAAACGTTCGACTTCTCGACGACACCAACTCCCGGCCGATAGTACCCCGCCTTCGGCACACTGACCGCATCAACCACGGCCGCCTCAGCCCCAGCAAGCCTTGCCAGCCTTTGCACCAGCGCCGCCATATTGGCCGGCCCGCCTTCGCGGAAATAGCCGAGCAGGGCGTCGAGCTCGGCGCGCGGCAGGGTCGAGCCTTCGATCAGCCGCTGGTCCTCGTCATGGCTTTCACCGGGCAGCAGCGCCAGCTTGATGCCGCGCTCGCGCGCGACCGCGGCGAGCTGGTCGCAGCCATAGCGCCACCACTCATAGCCGCCGAGGATGCGCACCAGGACGACCTTGGCGTGGCGGGCGACGCTGTCGATCCAAAGATCCACCGACATCGGGTGGCGAAGGTCGCGCAGCGCCGCAAGCCGCATCGCGGGCAGCCGCGCGGCATCGGCCTTCCAGGCGGCGGCCAGACCGGCGAGGTCGCTGTCGGTGAAGGACAGGGCCACCACATCCGCAGGCGTCTGCCTGAGGTCGACCGGCTCGGCGAGATCGTCGAGCGAAGCGGATGTCGTGGTGAGGATATGCATCGCTTTTTGGTCTTTGCCTCAGCCGGCGAGGATACGCTCGATCGCCGGGCGGTTCAGCCCCTTGAGGCCGATGACGACGAGCCGCGAACGGCGGTCGTCCTCGGCCGTCCAGGCGCGGTCGTAATAATGATTGACGCGCGGGCCGACAGCCTGGAGCAGGAGCCGCATCGGCTTGCCACCGACCTCGACGAAGCCTTTGACGCGCAGCACGTTTTCCTGCTCGGCGGCAAGGGCGACGCGCTCGGCCAGCTCATCGGGGTTGGCGACCGAAGGGATGTCGATGACGAAGGAATCGAAATCGTCGTGCTCATGGTCGAGCTCGTCGTCGTGATGGGTCTTGCGGTTCTCGATGTCGTCCTCGACGGCGAGGCCGAGACCGAGCAGCACCGACGGGTCGACCTTGCCTTGCGCGGTCGGAACGATCTTCACGGCGCGCGCGACGTGCTTGCCGATGACGGCGTTGGCGCGCTGCGATCCGGCCGCATCCATCAGGTCGCTCTTCGACAGGATGATCAGGTCGGCGCAGGCAATCTGGTCCTCGAATACCTCTTCGACCGGATCGTCATGGTCGAGCGTCACGTCCGCGGCGCGCTGGGCCTGCAGGGCATCCATGTCGGAAGCGACGCGGCCGTCGGCCAGCGCCGGGCCATCAACAACGGCGACGACCCCGTCGACCGTGACGCGGCTCTTGACCGTCGGCCACTGGAAGGCCTGGACCAGCGGCTTCGGCAGAGCGAGGCCGGAGGTCTCGATCAGGATGTGGTCGACCTTGGGGTTGAGCGACAGGATCTGGTCGAGCGCCGGCACGAAATCGTCGGCCACGGTGCAGCAGATGCAGCCATTGGCGAGCTCGACGATGTTTTCCTCCGGGCATGTGTCGACGCCGCAGCCTTTCAGTATCTCGCCGTCGATGCCGACATCACCGAACTCGTTGACGATGATCGCCAGCCGCTTGCCCTTGGCGTTCTCGAGCAGGTTGCGGATCAGCGTCGTCTTGCCGGCGCCGAGGAAGCCGGTGACGACGGTGCAGGGAACACGAGAAACGGAAGCGTTCATGGTCAGTCCTTCAGCATGTCGAGGGGAGGAATGCGGGCAACCAGGCCGCGCTTGAGGGAATCGGGCCGGCCGCGCCAGGGGATCAGGCCGTCGGTCGAGATGGCGAAGAGCTTTGCGCCGGCGATGAGGTCGGCGCCGCTGGTCGGGGTCAGATCGCCGAAGACATAGCTCCAGCAGCCGTCGCGCAGCAGCGCGGCGCTCAGCCGGCGCTTGCAATTGCCGAGGCATTCGACGGTGCGGATGTTGATGTTTTCGCCGGAGGCAGCCCGGCGCGTGTCCTCGGCCAGCAGCGCGCCGGCACGCGGATGTGCGTCCGAGCCGGTTTCGTCGCGGCAGGAGGAGCAGACGATGACGGTCACGCCGGCCAGCGCGTCGGGCTCGGACGAAATATCCGCACTATTTGCCGGGAAACTGCCGTTACGATCCAAAACCAGGCTCCTTGCCCGGAAAACCCGCCGGGCATTCGGATACTTAAAGTCTCAGACGGCAGGTCTCCTGGCTCGCGAGTCGTCGCCTTGAAGGCCGCCTTCCCGGGAACATCCCAGTGGTTTTCGGCCGGGGCTCGTCGCTTACAGTTGCGGGGACAGCCGCGGATTTGGGCGTTGGCCCGCACCGCATTCCCTCTTGGCTCCTCCCTTTGCCGGGAGAAGACCGTCTGCGGCGGATTTAGGCTTACGGCCGGGTGCCTGTCAACGCACGGCTACGACACCGCGATGTCGGCCAGCGCCGGCCCGAGGTCGCCGGCCGGCGTCACTTCGATCGCTCCCAGGCCGAGCCAGCCCTGCATTTGCTGCAGTTCGTCGAAGAGTTGGGCCGCCGTTTCGGCGGGAGCACCGGTTTCGGCATAGGCAGCATGGACGCGCAGCACGCTGGCCGGCCGATCGGCTCGCAGATCGACACGGGCGACGATGCGGTCACCAAGCAGGAAGGGCAGCACGTAGTAGCCGTATTGGCGCTTTTCGGCCGGCGTGTAGATCTCGATACGGTAGCGGAAGCCGAAGAGTTTTTCCGTCCGGGTGCGCTCGAAGACGACGGGATCGAAGGGGGCGAGCAGGGCGCGGGCCTCTATCCGGCGTGGAAAGCGGGCGTCCTTGTGGAGATAGGCGGTCTTGTCCCAGCTCTCGACCTTCACAGGCAGCAGTTCGCCCGCTTCGACCAGTTCCTCGATGCGGTCTTTCGTATCGCCCGGCGCGAGACGAAAATAGTCGCGAAGGTCGCCATAGGTGGCGATGCCATGGGCGCGGGCCGAGATGCGCAGCAATTCGCGATGCGCGTCCTCGACCGAGGGTACCGGCAGGTCGAGCACGGCCTGCGGCAAAACGCGCTCGGGCAGGTCGTAATAGCGTTCGAAGCCGCGCCGGTAGGCAGTGGTGATGCGTCCGGCCCAGAACAGCCATTCGAAAGCGTGCTTGGCCTCGCTCCAGCCCCACCAGCCGCCATTGCCCTTGTGGCCTTCGATGTCGGACGCGGCGATCGGGCCGCGTTCGGCGACCTGCGCATAGATCTCGTCGATCATCGCCTTGCGCTCCCGGCCCCATTTCGCCAGGCCGAGATACATCTCGTCGCCCTGCTCGGCGCGCAGCATGCGCCAGCGCATCAAAGGGTAGGTTTCGACAGGCAGGAACGACGCCTCATGCGCCCAATACTCAAAGACCGCGCGCTTGCGGGTGACCGCGGCGTTGTCGAGCAGCGCAAGCGGGTAGGGGCCGAGGCGAGAATAGAGCGGCATATAATGAGCGCGCACCACAGCGCTGACGGAATCGATCTGCAACAGGCCGGTTCGTGAAAGCACGCGCGCAAGGTGGCGGCGATCCGGAACGCCGCCGGGCCTAGGGTCGTTGAACCCCTGTGCTCCGAGCGCAATGCGCCTCGCCATGGCCAGCGAAATCTTGTCCTTCATCGAGGCGCCTTGCCCTGATCATTTGCCGGATTTTTAGCCGGTGATTCCGGCCATGCTAGCAGGCAAATGGCGGGAGATATGTCAGGAGAGAAAAGTGGAGTAAAAAGCGAAGGAAATCAAACAGGAGCGGATCGGACCAGTTTCTTCCGATAAGGCGTCCAGGGCCGCGAATTGAACAAGGTTTGACTTGCGTCACCGAAACCGCTGCGCTAACCCTCGCCGCGTTGCAGCATGGGCCTCTTAAAACGGTTCAGCGGTTAAACTGTCACGCTTCCGCATTAGAGTTCGTTGCTGTAATCAAAGTGAACTGCCCGCCTAAGGAAAGCCGCCGCATGAGCGCACTCCTGAGTTCATATCTGCCGATCGTCCTGTTCATCGCCGTGGCGCTGGTCGTCGGCCTTGCGCTGCTCATAGCGCCGTTCCTGGTGGCCTACCGCAATCCCGACCCGGAGAAGCTTTCCGCCTATGAATGCGGCTTCAACTCGTTTGACGACGCCCGTATGAAATTCGACATCCGCTTCTACCTGGTGTCGATTCTGTTCATCATCTTCGATCTCGAGGTCGCCTTCCTGTTCCCGTGGGCGGTCTCCTTCTCCAAGGTCGGCATGCTCGGCTTCTGGTCGATGATGGTGTTCCTGGCGGTGCTGACCATCGGCTTTGCCTATGAATGGAAAAAAGGAGCGCTGGAATGGGATTGAACGACAGTTCAGGCACCCTCGTCGCGCCGAAGCCCAAGGGCATCATCGACCCCAACACCGGCAGGCCGGTGGGGGAGGACGATCCCTTCTTCCTCGAAATCAACAATGAACTGGCCGACAAGGGTTTCCTTGTCACCTCGACCGAAGCGCTGATCACCTGGGCGCGCAGCGGCTCGCTGATGTTCATGACCTTCGGCCTCGCCTGCTGCGCGGTCGAGATGATACACACCTCGATGCCGCGCTATGACTCGGAGCGCTTCGGCGTCGCGCCGCGCGCGTCGCCGCGCCAGTCCGACATCATGATCGTCGCCGGCACGCTGACCAACAAGATGGCCCCGGCGCTGCGCAAGGTCTACGACCAGATGCCGGAGCCGCGCTACGTCATCTCGATGGGCTCCTGCGCCAATGGCGGCGGCTATTATCACTATTCCTATTCGGTGGTGCGCGGCTGCGACCGCGTCGTGCCGGTCGACATCTATGTGCCCGGCTGCCCGCCGAGCGCGGAAGCGCTGCTCTACGGCATTCTCCTTCTGCAGAAGAAGATCCGCCGCACCGGCACGATCGAACGGTGAGCCGATGACCCAGGCGTTGAACGAACTCTCCACTTATCTCGGCGAGAAGCTCTCCGGCCGCATCGGCGAAGCCGTGCTTGCCTATGGCGAACTGACGGTTTCGGTTGAACCGGGCAATCTGATCGAGGTAGCGACCTTCCTGCGCGACGATCCACGCTGCCAGTTCATCTCGATCATCGACGTCTGCGGAGCGGACTACCCGTCGCGCGCCAGGCGCTTCGACGTCGTCTATCACCTATTGTCGCCGAAGCAGAATGTGCGCATCCGGCTCAAGGTCCAGGCGGACGAGGAAACGCTGGTGCCGTCGCTGACCGGCGTCTATCCCGGTGCCGACTGGTTCGAGCGCGAGACCTACGACCTTTACGGCGTGCTGTTTTCGGGCCATCCAGACCTGCGCCGCATTCTCACCGACTATGGTTTCGAGGGCCATCCGCTGCGCAAGGATTTCCCGCTGACCGGCTTCGTCGAGGTTCGTTACGACGACGAGGCCAAGCGGGTCATCTACGAGCCGGTCGAGCTCAAGCAGGAATTCCGCAATTTTGATTTTCTTTCTCCTTGGGAAGGGACGGACTACGTCCTTCCGGGGGATGAGAAGGCGAAACAGTGAATAGGGAAGTAGTGAGTAGTCAGTAGGGAAGGAATTGGGAAAAAAGATCGAATCTTATCGCGACTTGGTGGTGTGGCAACCGGCGATGGTCCTTGCCGAGGATTGTTACCGCGTCACCAAAGGTTTTCCGAGAGACGAGATCTATGGAATGACCTCCCAGATGCGCCGCTCGGCGGTATCTATCGCCGCGAATATCGCTGAAGGGTACGGTCGTGAGAATAGAGGTTCTTTCGTTCAATTTCTGCGCATGGCACAGGGTTCGTTGAAGGAACTGGAGACGCACATATTGCTGGCGTGCCGGATCGGTATGCTGGCAAGAGATAACGAGACTGAACTGCTACTGCGGTGCGAAGAGATCGGAAAAATGACGCGATCTCTGATCAGAACCGTGCAGGCCAAGCAGGCGGAATGAAGCAGGCATTGAGATTGATGATCACTACTCACTACTCACTACTGACTCTTCGCCAGAGGCGCCACAATGGCTGAAACCTCCGTCCGCAACTTCAACATCAACTTCGGTCCGCAGCACCCTGCGGCGCATGGCGTTTTGCGGCTGGTGCTGGAACTGGACGGCGAGGTGGTCGACCGCGTCGATCCGCATATCGGGCTGCTTCACCGCGGCACCGAAAAGCTGATCGAGGCCAAGACCTATCTGCAGGCCGTGCCTTATCTCGACCGGCTCGACTATTGCGCGCCGATGAACCAGGAGCATGCCTTCGCTTTGGCCGCCGAGCGGCTGCTCGGCATCGAGGTGCCGAAGCGCGGTCAGTTGATCCGCGTGCTCTATTCCGAGATGGGCCGCATCATGTCGCACATCTTGAATGTGACGACGCAGGCGATGGACGTCGGCGCGCTGACCCCGCCGCTGTGGGGCTTCGTCGAGCGCGAAAAGCTGATGGTTTTCTACGAGCGCGCCTCGGGCTCGCGCATGCATGCGGCCTATTTCCGGCCGGGCGGCGTGCACCAGGACCTGCCGCAGAAGCTGGTCGAGGATATCGGCAAGTGGATCGATCCGTTCCTGAAGTCGATCGACGATCTCGATGCGCTTTTGACCGGCAACCGCATCTTCAAGCAGCGCAATGTCGATATCGGCATCGTCTCGCTGGCCGACGCCTGGGCCTGGGGCTTTTCGGGCGTGATGGTGCGCGGCTCGGGCGCCGCCTGGGACCTGCGCAAGTCGCAGCCCTATGAATGCTATTCCGAGATGGATTTCGACATCCCGATCGGCAAGAACGGCGATTGCTACGACCGTTACCTGGTGCGCATGGAAGAGATGCGTCAGTCGGCCAGGATCATGCGCCAGTGCGTCGATCTCCTGCTCGGCAAGGAAAGCGCCGGCCCGGTGTCGAACCTCGACGGCAAGGTGGTGCCGCCCAAGCGCCAGGCGATGAAGCGATCGATGGAAGCGCTCATCCACCACTTCAAGCTCTACACCGAGGGCTATCGCGTGCCGGCCGGCGAGGTGTATGCGGCCGTCGAGGCGCCGAAGGGCGAGTTCGGCGTCTACATGGTCTCCGACGGCACCAACAAGCCCTATCGCTGCAAGCTGCGCGCGCCCGGTTTCGCGCATCTGCAGGCCATGGACTTCCTGTGCCGCGGCCACATGCTGGCCGACGTCACCGCCGTGCTTGGCTCCCTCGACATCGTGTTTGGTGAGGTCGATCGCTAAATGTCAGTCCGCCGTCTCGCAGATGCCAGTATCCAGCCAGCCTCCTTTGCCTTCAACAAGGCGAACGCGGCGGCGGCGCAGCAGTGGATCGCCAAATACCCGAAGGGGCGCGAACAGTCGGCTATCATCCCGTTGCTGATGATCGCGCAGGAGCAGGAAGGCTGGGTCACCAAGGCGGCGATCGAGACGATCTCCGACATGCTCGGCATGCCGCGCATCCGTGGCCTCGAAGTCGCGACCTTCTACACGCAGTACCAGCTCAATCCGGTCGGCACCCGCGCCCATATCCAGGTTTGCGGCACCACGCCCTGCATGCTGCGCGGCTCGGAAGCGCTGATGGATGTGTGCCGGTCAAAAATCCATCACGACCAGTTCCACACCAACGACAAGGGCACGCTGTCGTGGGAGGAGGTCGAATGCCTGGGCGCCTGCGTCAACGCGCCGATGGTCATGATCTTCAAGGACACGTTCGAGGATCTGACGCCCGAGCGGCTGGCCGAAATCATCGATCTCTACGATGCCGGCAAGGGCGCCGAGGTCAAGCCTGGCCCGCAGAACGGCCGCCACGGCTCCGAGCCGGCCGGTGGCTTGAAGACGCTGACCAGCGAAAAGGCAATCCTGAAATCGACGCGTGACAAGGAAGCCAAGGCGGCGGCGAAAGCCGCCAAGGATGCCGCCGCGGCAGCACCGGCTGCTGCTCCTGCCGCAGCCCCGGCATCCGCTGCGCCAGCAGCTTCGGCGCCGGCCGCCTCGGGCCCGGTTGCGCCGTCAAAATCCAGCAAGCCGAAGACCCATGCGGCTGAAACCAGCCCGGCGCTCAACACGCCGTCGCCGGTCAAGGTCGCTCCGGCCACCGAGAACGGCGCCAGCGTCAGGGCGCCGCGCCATTCGGCCGCCAACGCCAACCAGGCCGATCCGGAAGTCGAAGCGGTTTCCAAGCCACGCAGCGGGCCGAAGACAAAGGCCGAACCGGCCTCCGCTTTCAAGGCGCCGGAAACCAAGCAGCCTGTCGCCAAGACAGCCAAACCTTCGCTCGACGACAAGAACCGGCCCGCCGGCATCGAGCGCCCGGCAACGGTCGACGATCTCAAGCTGATCTCCGGCGTCGGCCCGAAGATCGAAGGCACTCTGCATTCGTTGGGCATCTACACCTTCGCGCAGGTCGCCTCCTGGAAGAAGGCCGAGCGCGAATGGGTCGACGGCTATCTCAGCTTCCACGGCCGCATCGATCGCGACGACTGGGTGAAACAGGCCAAGGCGCTCGCCAAGGGCGGCGTCGCCGAATACATCCGCGTCTTCGGCAAGAAGCCGGTCTGAGGGACGAAAAATGCTTCAGGACAAAGACCGCATCTTCACCAACATCTACGGCCTCTTCGACACATCGCTGGCTGGCGCGCAGTCGCGAGGCATCTGGGACGATACGCCCGGCCTCATCGCCAAGGGGCGCGACTGGATCGTCAACGAGATGAAGGCGTCCGGCCTGCGCGGCCGTGGCGGCGCCGGCTTTCCGACCGGATTGAAATGGTCGTTCATGCCGAAGCAGAGCGACGGCCGACCGAGCTATCTCGTCATCAACGCCGACGAATCCGAGCCGGGCACCTGCAAGGACCGCGATATCCTGCGCAACGATCCGCACACGCTGGTCGAGGGCGCTCTGGTCGCCGGCTTCGCCATGGGCGCGATCGCCGCCTACATCTATGTGCGCGGCGAGTTCATCCGCGAGCGCGAGGCGCTGCAGCGCGCCATCGACGAGGCTTACGCGGCCAAGCTGATCGGCAAGAACAACACCTCCGGCTACGACTTCGACGTCTACATGCATCACGGCGCCGGCGCCTATATCTGCGGCGAGGAGACCGCACTGCTCGAAAGCCTGGAAGGCAAGAAGGGCCAACCGCGGCTGAAGCCGCCATTCCCGGCCAATGTCGGCCTCTATGGCTGCCCGACCACCGTCAACAACGTCGAGTCGATCGCGGTGGCGCCGACCATCCTGCGCCGCGGCGCCGCCTGGTTCTCGTACTTCGGCCGCCCGAACAATGCCGGCACCAAGCTGTTCTGCGTGTCGGGCCATGTCAACAATCCGTGCACTTTCGAAGAGGCGATGTCGATCCCGTTCCGCGAGCTGATCGAGGAGCATTGCGGCGGCATCCGCGGCGGCTGGGACAATCTGCTCGCGGTCATCCCGGGCGGCGCTTCGGTGCCGCTGGTGCCGGCCGAGCAGATCATGGACGCGCCGATGGATTTCGATGCGCTGCGCGACCTCAAATCCGGCCTCGGCACGGCGGCTGTCATCGTCATGGACAAGTCGACGGATATCGTGAAGGCGATCGCCAGGCTTTCCTACTTCTACAAGCATGAGAGCTGCGGCCAGTGCACGCCGTGCCGCGAAGGCACCGGCTGGATGTGGCGGGTGATGGAGCGTCTGGTGCGCGGCGAGGCGCAGAAGCGCGAGATCGACATGCTGCTCGACGTCACCAAGCAGGTCGAGGGTCACACGATCTGCGCGCTGGGCGACGCGGCGGCCTGGCCGATCCAGGGCCTGATGCGGCATTTCCGCGGCGAGGTGGAACGCCGCATCGATGAGTTTTCGCGCAACGCGCACCGGGCCGAGCCGGTGATGGTCGCGGCAGAATAAGACTTCGAAATACGGGCTTGGCCCGAAGACTGAAAAACTGGGGCGGGCACACGAAGAAACGACCAGGAGATTTCTATGGCGCCGTATTCGATACCCTACCCGTTCATGCCTGATTTGGACCAACTCGAGAAGATGAACCAGGACCTGACCAAGATGATGCCGAAGGAGATGGCCAGCGCCGTCAACCTTCTGGCGCATCCGGTCGCGGGTGCCGCGGCGATGTCGGCGCTCAGCATCGGTCTCGCGAACCATGCCGTCGGCATGTGGATGGGCGCCTTCACCGGCGCGCTGGAAGCTTCGCAGCGCATGTTCCAGCCGTTCCTCGACGATCTCGAGGCGCAGAGCGAAGCGGCCGCCAACGCGTCCAAGGCGCGCAAGGCGACCGAGACGCTGATCGCCAGGGCGCAGACCTTCGCCAGGGACGTGACCGACATCGCGGCGAACGCGACCGAGAAGGCGCTCGACGCGACCGGGGCCGATATTGTCGCCCAACCGGCCGCGACCGGGCTGATGCCCGAGGATTTCAGGCAGCCGAAGGCCGTCGACAAGCCGGCGAAGCCTTCGGACCTGAAGGCGATTTCGGGCATCGGACCGAAGCTGGAGAAGGTGCTCAACGGTCTCGGCATCTGGACCTATGGTCAGATCGCCGCCTGGACGTCGGAAGAGATCGCCTGGGTGGAAGATTATCTGTCGCTCGCCGGCCGCATCGGCCGCGACGACTGGACTGCGCAAGCGGCGGCGCTCGCGGCCAAGTGAATTGAAATACCGGGCGCGGCTCAAGCCGCGCCCGGAAAGATAGATTGCGGACATCCGCAGGGATTTGAGGCGAATGGCAAAGCTAAAGGTCGACGGGAAAGAGATCACGGTACCCGACCATTACACGCTGCTGCAGGCGGCCGAGGACGCCGGCGCTGAAGTGCCGCGCTTCTGCTTCCACGAGCGGCTGTCGATCGCCGGCAATTGCCGCATGTGCCTGATCGAGGTGAAGGGCGGTCCGCCCAAGCCGCAGGCGTCCTGCGCCATGGGCGTGCGCGACCTGCGTCCCGGCCCGAATGGCGAGCCGCCGGAAATCTTCACCAACACGCCGATGGTCAAGAAGGCCCGCGAAGGCGTGATGGAATTCCTGCTGATCAACCATCCGCTCGATTGCCCGATCTGCGACCAGGGCGGCGAGTGCGACCTGCAGGACCAGGCGATGGCGTTCGGCGTCGATTCCTCGCGCTATCACGAGAACAAGCGCGCGGTCGAAGACAAGTATATCGGCCCGCTGGTCAAGACGGTGATGAACCGCTGCATCCATTGCACGCGCTGCGTCCGCTTCACCACCGAGGTCGCAGGCATTTCCGAGCTCGGGCTGATCGGCCGCGGCGAGGATGCCGAGATCACCACCTATCTCGAACAGGCGATGACCTCCGAGCTGCAGGGCAATGTCATCGACCTTTGCCCGGTCGGCGCGCTGACCTCAAAGCCGTTCGCGTTCCAGGCGCGGCCGTGGGAACTGACCAAGACGGAATCGATCGACGTCATGGATGCAGTCGGCTCGGCGATCCGCGTCGACAGCCGCGGTCGCGAGGTGATGCGCATCCTACCGCGCGTCAACGAGGCGGTGAACGAGGAGTGGATTTCCGACAAGACCCGCTTCATCTGGGACGGTCTGCGCACGCAGCGCCTCGACCGCCCCTATGTGCGCAAGAACGGCAAGCTGGCGCCGGCAAGCTGGGCGGAAGCCTTCGCCGCCATCAAGGACGAGGTGGGCAAGGCGACGCCCGAGCGGATCGGCGCGATCGCCGGCGACCTCGCGGCGGTCGAGGAAATCTACGCGCTCAAGCTTTTGATGGCGGCGCTCGGCTCGAAGAACATCGACTGCCGCCAGGATGGCGCCGCGCTCGATCCGTCGCTCGGCCGCGCCAGCTACATCTTCAATCCGACCATCGAAGGCATCGAGCAGGCCGACGCGGTGCTGATCATCGGCGCCAATCCGCGCTTCGAAGCCTCGGTGCTCAATGCCCGCATCCGCAAGCGCTGGCGCGTCGGCAACCTGCCGGTCGGCGTGATCGGCGAGATCGGCGACACCCGCTATGACTATGAGCTGATCGGCGCCGGCCCCGAATCCCTGAAGGGCCTCGCCGACGGCAACGGCAAATTCTTCGAGGTGCTGAGCAAGGCCACGCATCCGCTGATCATCGTCGGCCAGGGCGCGCTGGCGCGCACGGACGGCGCGGCGGTGCTCGGCCAGGCGGCAAAGCTCGCGGCCGCCGTCAACGCGGTCACCGCCGACTGGAACGGTTTTGCGGTGCTGCACAACGCCGCGGCAAGAGTCGGCGGCCTCGATGTCGGCTTCGTGCCGGGCGAGGGCGGCAAGGATGTCGCCGGCATGCTGGGCGATACCGATGTGCTGTTCCTGCTCGGCGCCGACGAGATCGACATGGCCAGGACCGGCGGCGCCTTCGTCGTCTATATCGGCACGCATGGCGATGCCGGCGCGCATCGCGCCAATGTCATCCTGCCGGCCGCCGCCTATACCGAGAAGTCCGGCACCTATGTCAACACGGAAGGCCGCGTGCAGCAGACCAACCGCGCCGGCTTCGCCCCTGGCGAGGCGCGCGAGGACTGGGCGATCCTGCGGGCGCTCTCCGACGTGCTTGGCAAGAAGCTGCCCTTCGATTCGCTGGCGCAGTTGCGCGCCAAGCTCTATGGCGAATTCCCGCATCTCGCCCGCATCGACCAGGTGCAGGCGGGCAGCGGCGACGACATCGCCAAGGTGGCGAAGCTCGGCGGCCGGCTGAACAAGGGAACCTTCACCTCGCCGGTGAAGGACTTTTATCTGACCAACCCGATCGCGCGGGCGTCGGCCGTGATGGCCGAATGCTCGGCGCTGGCCAAGAGCGGCTTCAAGCAGGCGGCGGAATAAGCATGGACATCTTCCTCTCAATCTATGTGCTGCCGGCGCTGCTGATCCTTCTGAAGTCGGTCGTGCTGATCGTCGTGCTTCTGATCGGCGTCGCCTACCTGCTCTATGCCGACCGCAAGATCTGGGCGGCGGTGCAATTGCGTCGTGGGCCGAACGTCGTCGGTCCGTGGGGAACGCTGCAGGCCTTTGCCGACCTTCTGAAATTCGTCTTCAAGGAGCCGGTGATCCCGTCGGGCGCCAACAAGGGCGTGTTCCTCCTGGCGCCGCTGGTGTCGGCGGTGCTGGCGATCTCGGCCTGGGCGGTCATTCCGGTCAACGAGGGATGGGCGATCGCCAACATCAATGTCGGCATCCTCTATGTCTTCGCCATCTCCTCGCTCGAGGTCTACGGCGTGATCATGGGCGGCTGGGCCTCGAACTCCAAATACCCGTTCCTCGGCGCGCTGCGCTCGGCCGCGCAGATGGTGTCCTACGAAGTCTCGATCGGCTTCGTCATCGTCACCGTGCTGCTCTGTGTCGGCTCGCTCAACCTCTCCGACATCGTCATGTCGCAGCAGGACGGTCTCGGCACCAAGCTCGGCCTGCCCAACACCTTCCTCGACTGGCACTGGCTGTCGCTGCTGCCGATGTTCGTGGTGTTCTTCATCTCTGCGCTGGCCGAGACCAACCGCCCGCCTTTCGATCTTGTGGAGGCGGAATCGGAACTCGTCGCCGGCCATATGGTTGAATATTCGTCGACGCCGTTCCTGCTCTTCTTCCTCGGCGAGTATGTCGCCGTCGTCCTGATGTGCGCGCTGGCGACCATCCTGTTCCTCGGCGGCTGGCTGCCCCCGTTCAACTTCGCGCCCTTCACCTGGGTACCGGGCGTTATCTGGTTCGTGCTGAAGATCTGCCTGATGTTCTTCATGTTCTCGATGGTGAAGGCTTTCGTGCCGCGCTACCGCTACGACCAGCTGATGCGGCTGGGCTGGAAAGTATTCCTGCCGATCTCGCTGTTCATGGTCGTGGCCACCGCGGCCTTCCTCAAGATCACAGGGTTTGCGTGATGGGCGATATCTCCGCAGGTTTTGTGGGAGCTGTTGCTGGCTTACTTGTTGCCTTTCTCGGCAATGTTGTTGTGCTGCCTTACGTGTTGCGACAGCAGGGACAGAGGATCTCCGCAAATTATCAAGTTCCCGTATTTGGTTGGGACATACGGAAAGTGGCGTCGCTCACGCGAGTTGCGTATCGCTTTATGATGCCGAACCTGTTCGGGTTTGTTGGCGCTGTCGCCGCAATTCAATTATTTGGGGGTGCTGAATGAGTGCTCTGGCCCAGGCCGCAAAGTCGCTGCTGCTGAAGGATTTCGTCAGCGCCTTCTTCCTTTCGATGCGCCAGTTCTTCGCGCCGAAGGAAACGATCAACTATCCGCATGAGAAGGGGCCGACCAGCCCGCGCTTCCGTGGCGAGCATGCGCTGCGCCGTTACCCGAACGGCGAGGAACGCTGCATCGCCTGCAAGCTCTGCGAAGCGATCTGCCCGGCGCAGGCCATCACCATCGAAGCCGGGCCGCGCCGCAATGACGGCACGCGCCGCACCGTGCGCTACGACATCGACATGGTGAAATGCATCTATTGCGGCTTCTGCCAGGAAGCCTGCCCCGTCGACGCCATCGTCGAGGGGCCGAATTTCGAATTCGCGACCGAGACGCGCGAGGAGCTTTACTACAACAAGGAAAAGCTGCTGGCGAACGGCGATCGCTGGGAGCGGGAGCTGGCGCGCAACATCGCGCTCGACTCGCCCTATCGCTGACATTTGACGCATGGACGGGGCGAGGGGCCTCGTCTAAGGAACACGCGGCTTCGCTACCGGAGGCGGAACGAAGCCACAGACAATGGAGAGGGCGAATGTCCAATCCGACAGGAACCCGGGGGAACCCATGCTGAGTGGATTAGAGGCGGCCTTTTTCTACCTCTTCGCCTTTATCGCCGTGGCGTCGGCCTTCATGGTCATTTCGTCGCGCAACCCCGTGCATTCCGTGCTGTTCCTGATCCTCACCTTCTTCAACGCCGCCGGCCTGTTCATGCTGACCGGCGCCGAGTTCCTGGCGATGATCCTGCTCGTCGTCTATGTCGGCGCGGTGATGGTGCTGTTCCTGTTCGTCGTCATGATGCTCGACGTCGACTTCGCCGAGATGAAGCAGGGCGCGCTGCAATATGCGCCGATCGGCGCGCTGGTCGGGCTGATCCTGGCGGCGGAACTGATCATCGTGCTCGGCGGCTACACATTCGCGCCGCAGCTTGCCTCGACCGTCGCCAAGGCAACGCCGGATCTCGCCACGCGCTCCAACACGGCGGCGCTCGGCGACATCCTCTATACGGACTACCTCTATTATTTCCAGATTTCCGGCCTGGTGCTGCTGGTCGCCATGATCGGCGCCATCGTCTTGACGCTGCGCCACAAGGAAGGCGTCAAGCGGCAGTCGATCGCCGCGCAGGTCGGCCGCACGCCGGCGACGGGCATGGAAATCCGCAAGGTCAAATCGGGCGAGGGCATCTGAGATGGTCGTCGGCATTGCACATTATCTGACCGTATCGGCGATCCTGTTCACGCTCGGCGTGTTCGGCATCTTCCTGAACCGCCGCAACATCATCGTCATCCTGATGTCGATCGAGCTCATCCTGCTTGCGGTCAACATCAACTTCGTCGCTTTCTCGGCGGCGCTGCATGACCTCGTCGGACAGGTGTTCGCCCTGTTCGTGCTGACGGTCGCAGCCGCTGAAGCCGCGATCGGTCTTGCCATTCTTGTCGTCTTCTTCCGCAACCGCGGCTCGATCGCGGTCGAAGACGTGAGCGCGATGAAGGGTTGACGGGAACCACCATGTATCAGGCTATCGTCTTCCTTCCGCTGCTTGGCTTCCTGATTGTCGGCCTGTTCGGCAATTCGCTTGGCGCCAAGGCTTCCGAGTACATCACCTCCGGCTTCCTGGTGATCGCGGCTGTGCTGTCGTGGATCGCCTTCTTCAGCGTCGGCTTCGGCCATGGCGAGGTGTTCACCGTGCCGGTGCTGCGCTGGATCCAGTCGGGCGGCATCGACGCGTCGTGGGCGCTCAGGATCGATACGCTGACGGTGGTGATGCTGGTCGTCGTCAACACGGTGTCGGCGCTGGTTCACATCTATTCGATCGGCTACATGCACCACGATCCGAACCGTCCGCGCTTCTTTGCCTATCTGTCGCTGTTCACCTTCGCGATGCTGATGCTGGTGACGGCCGATAACCTCATCCAGATGTTCTTCGGCTGGGAGGGCGTCGGTCTCGCCTCCTATCTCTTGATCGGCTTCTGGTACAAGAAGCCGTCGGCCAATGCGGCGGCGATCAAGGCTTTCGTCGTCAACCGCGTCGGCGACTTCGGCTTCGCGCTCGGTATCTTCGGCGTCTTCGTGCTTTTCGGCTCGGTCAATCTCGGCACCATCTTCGCCAACGCGGCCTCCTTCCTGCCGGCCGAAGGCGCGCCGGCGGGCGCTGCCGTGCTCACTTTCCTCGGCCATGCGCTCGACAAGCAGACGGCGTTGACGGTGGTCTGCCTGCTGCTCTTCATGGGCGCCATGGGCAAGTCGGCGCAGGTGCCGCTGCACACCTGGCTGCCGGACGCCATGGAAGGCCCGACGCCGGTCTCCGCACTCATCCACGCGGCGACCATGGTGACCGCCGGCGTGTTCATGCTGGCAAGGCTCTCGCCGCTGTTCGAGCTGTCGCATACGGCGCTGACCGTCGTCACCTTCATCGGCGCCTTCACCGCCTTCTTCGCGGCGACGGTCGGCCTGGTCCAGAACGACATCAAGCGCGTCATAGCCTATTCGACCTGCTCGCAGCTCGGCTATATGTTTGTGGCGCTCGGCGTCGGCGCTTATGGCGCGGCGATCTTCCACCTGTTCACGCATGCGTTCTTCAAGGCGCTGCTGTTCCTCGGCTCCGGCTCGGTCATCCACGCTGTCTCCGATGAGCAGGACATGCGCAAGATGGGCGGCCTTCGCAATCTGATCCCGAAGACTTACTGGATGATGGTCATCGGCACGCTGGCGCTGACCGGCGTCGGCATTCCGGCGACGGTGATCGGCACCGCCGGGTTCTTCTCCAAGGACGCCATCATCTCGACGTCGTTTGCCAGCCACAATGCGGTCGCCGGCTTTGCCTTTATCCTGCTGGTGGTCGCCGCCTGCTTCACCAGCTTCTACTCCTGGCGCTTGATCTTCATGACCTTCCACGGCGAGCCGCGCGCCAGCCACGAGGTCATGCACCATGTCCATGAATCGCCGCCTGTGATGCTGGTGCCGCTCTATGTGCTGGCCGCCGGCGCGCTGTTCGCGGGTATCATCTTCCACGGCGCCTTCATCGGCGAAGGCTATGGCGAGTTCTGGAAGGCGTCGTTGTTCACGCTGCCGGACAACCACATCCTGCACGAGATCCACGAATTGCCGTTGTGGGTGGAATTGGCGCCGTTCGTCGCCATGGTGATCGGCCTGCTGGTCGCCTGGCAGTTCTATATCCGCAAGCCGGAGGCGCCGAGGGAACTGGCGGCTAACCATCGCGGCCTTTACGCCTTCCTGCTCAACAAGTGGTATTTCGACGAGCTATACGACTTCCTGTTCGTGCAGCCGGCCAAGCGTCTCGGCCGCTTCCTGTGGAAGACCGGTGACGGCACGATCATCGACGGTCTCGGCCCGGACGGCATCTCGGCGCGCGTCGTCGACGTCACCAACCGGGTCGTCAAGCTGCAGACCGGCTACCTCTATCACTACGCCTTCGCCATGCTGATCGGCGTGGCCGCTCTCGTCACCTGGATGATGCTCTGATGACCGACTGGCCAATCCTCTCGCTGGTCACCTTCCTGCCGCTGGTTGGTGTTCTGCTCATCCTGTTCATCGACGATGACAATGAGAACGCGCGCCGCAACATCCGCGCCATCGCCTTCATCACGACGGCGTTCACCTTCGTCATCTCGCTGTTCATCTGGACGGGCTTCGACAATTCGCAGGCCGGCTTCCAGTTCGTCGAGAAGCACGCCTGGCTGGATTCGGGCATCTCCTACCACATGGGCGTCGACGGCATTTCGATGCTGTTCGTCATCCTGACCACCTTCCTGATGCCGTTCTGCATCCTGGCCTCCTGGGAAGCGATCGAGAAGCGGGTCAAGGCCTATATGATCGCCTTCCTGATCCTCGAGACGCTGATGATCGGCGTATTCTGCGCGCTCGACATCGTCTTGTTCTACGTCTTCTTCGAGGCCGGCCTGATCCCGATGTTCATCATCATCGGCGTCTGGGGCGGCAAGCGCCGTGTCTATGCCTCGTTCAAGTTCTTCCTCTATACGCTCGCCGGCTCGGTGCTGATGCTGCTCGCCATCATGGCGATGTTCTTCCAGTCGGGCACCACCGATATCTCGACGCTTTTGACGCATAATTTCCCGGCCAGCATGCAGACCTGGCTGTGGCTTGCCTTCTTCGCCTCCTTCGCGGTGAAGATGCCGATGTGGCCGGTGCACACCTGGCTGCCCGACGCCCACGTCGAGGCGCCGACCGCCGGTTCGGTCATCCTGGCCGGCATCCTCCTGAAGATGGGAGGGTACGGCTTCCTGCGCTTCTCGCTGCCGATGTTCCCGGAGGCATCGGCGATGTTCGCGCCGCTGGTGTTCACGCTCTCGGTCGTTGCCATCATCTACACCTCGCTGGTGGCGCTGATGCAGGAGGACATGAAGAAGCTGATCGCCTATTCGTCGGTAGCCCACATGGGCTTCGTCACCATGGGCATCTTCGCGATGAACCAGGAAGGCGTGCAGGGCGCGATCTTCCAGATGCTCAGCCACGGCCTCGTCTCGGGCGCGCTGTTCCTGTGCGTCGGCGTCATCTACGACCGCATGCATACGCGCGAGATCGACGCCTATGGCGGCCTCGTCAACAACATGCCGAAATACGCGACCGTGTTCATGATCTTCACCATGGCCAATGTCGGCCTGCCGGGCACCAGCGGCTTCATCGGCGAATTCCTGACCATGCTCGGCGTGTTCAAGGTCAACACCTGGGTGGCGTTCTTCGCCGCCACCGGCGTTATCCTGTCGGCGGCCTATGCGCTGTGGCTCTATCGCCGGGTGATCTTCGGCGCGCTGACCAAGGACAGCCTGAAGAACCTGCTCGATCTGTCGCCGCGCGAGAAGGCGATCGTCTATCCGCTGGTGGTGCTGGTGATCTTCTTCGGCGTCTACCCGGCGCCGGTGTTCGACGCGACGGCCGCTTCGGTCAAGACGCTCGTCACCAACGTCACCGCATCCATCAATTCCGCGCAGACCGCGGCGGCGAACTGACTGGGGAATAGACCATGACGCCGGACCTTCTCTCCAGCCTTTCGCTCTCGACGCCGGAACTGATCCTGGCCGTCGGCGCGCTGGTGCTCCTGATGATCGGAGCCTATTCGCGCTCCAACAACACCATGACCGTGACCGGGCTGGCAGTGCTCGTGCTGGTGGTGGCCGGCCTGTGGCTCGCTTTCTCCGGCGGACGGGGAGCCGCCTATGGCGGCGCCTTCGTGCAGGATTCCTTCAGCGCCTTCATGAAGATGCTGGCGCTGATCGGCTCGGCGGTGACGCTGGTCATGTCGATGCGCTTCGCGCGCCAGGAGCATTTCGACAAGTTCGAATTCCCGGTTCTTATCCTGCTCTGCACGCTCGGCATGATGCTGATGATCTCGGCCAACGGCATGATTGGGCTCTATCTCGGGCTCGAGCTGCAGTCGCTGGCGATCTATGTGCTCGCGGCGATCAACCGCGACAATCTGCGTTCGACCGAGGCGGGCCTGAAGTATTTCGTGCTCGGTGCGCTGTCGTCGGGCATGCTGCTCTACGGCATCAGCCTCGTCTACGGCTACACCGGCAACACCGGCTTCCAGGAGATCGCGACGGCGCTCTCCAGCGGCGAGCGCCAGCTTGGCCTCGTCTTCGGCCTGGTGTTCGTGCTCGCCGGCCTTGCCTTCAAGATCTCGGCCGTGCCGTTCCATATGTGGACGCCTGACGTCTACGAAGGCGCGCCGACGCCGATCACCGCCTTCCTGGCCGCCGCGCCGAAAATGGCGGCGATGGCGCTGATCGTGCGCGTCACCATGGGCGCCTTCAAGCCGATCGCTTCGGACTGGCAGCAGATCGTCGTCTTCATCTCGATCGCCTCGATGGCGCTCGGCGCCTTCGCGGCCATCGGCCAGACCAACATCAAGCGCCTGATGGCCTATTCCTCGATCGGCCATATGGGCTATGCGCTGGTCGGCCTTGCCGCCAATAGCCAGGCCGGCGTGCGCGGCGTCGCCATCTACATGCTGATCTATTTGGTGATGACGCTCGGCACCTTCGCCTTCATCCTCGCCATGCGGCGCAAGGAGGGCAATGTCGAGCAGATCAGCGATCTCGCCGGCCTGTCCTCGACCAACCCGATCATGGCCACCATCCTCACCATCCTGATGTTCTCGCTGGCCGGCATTCCGCCGCTCGCGGGTTTCTGGGGGAAGTGGTACGTGTTCCTGGCCGCCATCAACGCGCATCTCTATGCGCTGGCGATCATCGGCGTGCTGGCCTCGGTGGTGGGCGCCTACTACTATCTGCGCATCATCAAGATCATGTGGTTCGACGAGCCGGTCGGCGGTTTCGTGCCGATGGCCAGCGAGCTGCGCCTTGTGCTCGGCGTCAGCGGCGCCTTCGTGCTGTTCTATGTGCTGATCGGCGGGCCGATCGGCAATTATGCCGAAGCCGCCGCCAAGACCTTCTTCTGACGGGATGGCATTTCGACTGGCTCCAACCGCCGCGTCGGAGGGGTTCCGGCTCGAAGCGCATGACAGCGTCGGCTCGACCAACGCGCTGGCGCTGGAACACGCGCGCGCCGGCGATCCCGGCAAGCTCTGGGTCGTTTCGAAGAAGCAGGAAAGCGGCCGCGGCCGCCGTGGCCGTGTCTGGGCCACGCCCGAAGGCAATCTCGCGGCGACGCTGCTTCTGGTTCCGGGCGGCGAGCTGCGGCTTGCCGCGACGCTCGGCTTCGTCGCGGGGCTGGCGCTGGCCGATGCGCTCGACGCCGTCGTGCCGAAGGGCCGGATCGCCGTCGCCTTGGATGGCGCGAGCCAGGGCCGCAATCGCTTCGAGCTGAAATGGCCGAACGACGTGCTGGCCTCGGGCGCCAAGCTCGCCGGCATATTGCTGGAATCGACGATGCTGGAAGGCGGCCGCTTCGCGGTTGCGGTCGGCATCGGCGTCAATGTCGTGGCCTACCCGGAAGATTTGCCTTATCCGGCGACGTCGCTGCAGGCATTGGGCGCCACTTGCGATGCCGAAACGCTGTTCCTGGCGCTTTCGGATGCCTGGAGCGAGAATGCCCGGATGTGGGATGACGGGCGCGGGCTCGATGCCATCAGAAAGCGCTGGCTTGGCCGCGCAGCGGGCCTCGGCGGCGAGGTTGCTGTCAGAATTGACGGCAATGTGGTGCGCGGCGTCTTCGAGACCATTGACGAGGACTGCCGTTTTGTGATCCGCGACGATGAGGGATCGCTTTTGACGATCGCGGCCGGCGACGTGCATTTCGGCGCTGTCGCCTCGGCCCGGGTATAATTTTGTTTTTGCGCAATTCCGGACGGAAAACCGTGACACGCTTTTCCCGGAATTGTGCCAACGGCTTGGCCAAGGCGGCCAGGAAGGAAAGAATTCATGGCGAATAAGGAAAACGCCGAGCTCGTTTTCGCGCCGCTGGGCGGCGTTGGCGAGATCGGCATGAACTTCGCCCTTTACGGCTATGGGCCTTCCGACGCGCGCGAATGGATCATTGTCGATGTCGGCGTCACCTTTCCGGACTCGGCACATCCCGGCGTCGATCTCATCCTGCCCGATACGCGCTTTATCGAGGAGAATCTCGATGGTTTGCGCGGCATCGTCATCACGCATGCGCATGAGGACCACTACGGCGCGCTGCTCGATATCTGGCCGAAGCTTAAAGTCCCGGTCTGGATGACGCCGTTCACTGCCGGCCTGCTCGAGGCCAAGCGGCAGGGCGAGCAGAACGCCCCGAAGATTCCGGCGTCGATCTACCGGGCCGGCGAGAAATTCACCGTCGGACCGTTCGAGATCGAGGCTATTCCAGTGGCGCATTCGATCCCCGAACCGATGTCGCTGGCGATCACCACGCCCGCCGGCACCGTCATCCACACCGGCGACTGGAAGATAGACCCGGCGCCGACGATCGGCCCGAAGACCGACGAGGCGCGTTTCCGCGCCTATGGCGACAGGGGCGTGCTGGCGCTGATCTGCGATTCCACCAACGCGTTGAGGGAAGGGGAGTCGCCCTCGGAAGTCGCGGTCGGCGAAGGCCTCAGGGGCGTCATCGAGAAAGCCAAGGGGCGCGTTGCCGTCACCACTTTCTCCTCCAATGTCGGGCGCATCGTCTCGATCGCCAGGGCGGCACGCGATGCCGGCCGGCAGTGCCTGGTGCTCGGCCGCTCGCTGAAGCGCGTCATCGATGTGGCGGGCGAGCTCGGCTACATGGATGGCCTGTCGGAGTTCATCGCCGAGGAAGACTACGGCTATATCCCGCGCGAGAACCTGGTGATCATCTGCACGGGCAGCCAGGGCGAGCCGCTGGCCGCGCTTGCCAAGCTTTCACGCGACGAGATGAAGTCGGTGGCGCTAACGGCCGGCGATACCGTCGTGTTTTCCTCGCGCACCATTCCCGGCAACGAGAAGGCGATCCTCGAGATCAAGAACCGGCTGATCGATCTTGGCATGAAGATCATCGAGGACGGCGATGCCCTGGTGCATGTCTCCGGCCATCCGCGCCGCAGCGAGTTGCGCAAGATGTATGAATGGGTCCGGCCGCAGATCGGCGTTCCCGTGCATGGCGAGGCGGCGCATCTGGTGGCGCAGGGCTCGCTGATGTCGATGTCGGGCATCGGCCAGGTGGCGCAGGTGCGCGACGGCGACATGCTCAGGCTCTGGCCCGGCCCGGCGACGATCATCGACCAGGTGCCGTTCGGGCGGCTCTACAAGGATGGCTCGCTGATCGGCACCGATCAGGCGATGGGCATACGCGACCGCCGCAAGCTTTCCTTCGCCGGCCATGTCGCGGTCAATGTCGTGCTCGACGACAAATATGAGCTTGCCGGCGACCCCGACCTGGTGGCGATCGGGGTCGCCGAGGCCGATGCCAGCGGCGAGACGCTGGAGGACCTGATGCTCGATGCGGCAATCGGCGCGGTGGACTCCATTCCGCGCCAGCGCCGAAAAGACCTCGACCTGGTGCAGGAAGCGGTGCGCCGTGCCGTGCGCGGCGCCGCCAACGAAGCCTGGGGCAAGAAGCCGCTGGTGACTGTGTTTGTGACGAGATGAAGAGTAGGGCAGTAGGGAATAGGCAGTAGGCAGTAGGCAATAGGAAAGCGATTGCTTTTAGCTCGCCAAATTTGCTTCTTCTCTACTGCCTACTGCCTACTGCCTACTGCCTACTGCCTACTGCCTACTGCCTACTGCCTACTGCCTACTGCCTACTGC